>JAYOMI010000066.1:10544-19676 GCA_038120765.1 Rhodospirillaceae bacterium | reverse complement strand
GAACTAAATACGATCGAGAGATTAATCAAGATCAGGAATACTTTGAATGTCGCGCTTGGAAATCAGAAGGGTCGGTTGCACCCTTCAGCGCAGGCTATAAAAAAATGGGAAGTTGATATCAATTTCCTGGACGAAGTTCTCAGACCTGCAATGGAAACGAAAGACGCTGACTAAACAGTTTTCAAACCTAAAATAGGTTTAATTTCAGTAAGGTGGCCCGCACCCTCAGCGACCCTGAAGCATACGGCATTTTAAAAAGAAGCGTAGACAGGGCCTTACTCGCAATCCGATTAATAAATTTCGTTCCTGGCGCTGGGATCATCACCTCCATTGGGACAGATCTCTCAGCGAGCGCCATATACTCGAATAGTTTGTGGGCAAAATATGGCGATCTTCGCGAGCAATTGGGCGCCGACCAAAAGAACCAAGCCCACGCTCATCGGAACATTATGAGAAATTAGATGTAGTTATAAGTGTAGGTAATGATGTCGGTTATCATATAAACGATTGTTTTTATTATAAAAATGGCGGACGGGGTGGGATTCGAACCCACGATACGGGGTTACCGCATACACGCTTTCCAAGCGTGCGCCTTCAGCCACTCGGCCACCCGTCCACGGCGGCGGATAATGACGAAGTGACCCCGTCGATGCAAGTGCGAAACGGGCGGTTTCCAGACGTTTCCGCGCTATGTTAGGCTGCGCCAAACGGGTTGGAAATTTACGTTATGAAAACCGGACGCATAATCGGCTGGGTGCTGCTTGCCCTTGCCCTCGTGCTGGTCGGCCATGAGGCGCTGAACGCGCTGGAAGGCGAAGGGTATCGACTGATCGCCCTCGGCGAGTTGTGGTTCCGCCTCGACCAGGCGATGGGCACGGCGTCGCTGAATATTTCCCAGGCCGTTATCCAGCGCTATGTCTGGGCGTGGCTGTGGGAAGGGATCATCCAGAATATCCTGTCCGCCCCCGCCTGGCTGGTCTTCGGGCTGCCGGGCGTCGCGCTGACATGGGCCTGCCGCGACCGCGGCCGTCCGACGGGGCTTCGGCGCTAGGCGCCGCCTATTCGTCGCCGATTTTCAGGGCTTCGATAAAGGCGGATTGCGGAATCTCGACGGAGCCGAACTGGCGCATCCGCTTTTTGCCTTCCTTCTGCTTGTCGAGCAGCTTGCGCTTGCGGCTGATATCGCCGCCATAGCACTTCGCGGTCACGTCCTTGCGCATCGCGGAAATGGTTTCGCGCGCGATGATCTTGCCACCGATCGCCGCCTGCAACGGAATCATGAACCGCTGGCGCGGGATTAGATCCTTGAGCCGCGAACAGATTGCACGGCCGCGGAATTCAGCCTGGCTGCGGTGCACAATCATCGACAGCGCGTCAACCGGCTCGGCATTGACGAGAATGCCGAGCTTGACCAGATCGCCCTCTTCGTAGCCGGTGAGCTGGTAATCGAAGCTGGCATAGCCGCGGCTTACCGATTTCAGCCGGTCGTAGAAATCGAACACTACCTCGTTCAGCGGCAGCTTGTAGACCAGCATGGCGCGGCCGCCCGCATAGGTCAGGTTCTGCTGGATGCCGCGGCGTTCCTCGCACAGTTTCAGGATCGCGCCGAGATGGTCGTCCGGCACCAGGATCGTCGCCTCGATCCACGGCTCCTCGATATAGGCGATGCGCACGACGTCGGGCATGTCGGCGGGATTGTGCATTTCCAGCACTTTTCCGTCGTTCAGATGAATCCGGTAGACCACCGACGGCGCCGTCGTGATCAGGTCGAGGTCGAATTCGCGGCTGAGGCGTTCCTGGACGATTTCGAGGTGCAGCAGGCCGAGAAAGCCGCAGCGGAAACCGAAGCCGAGCGCTGCCGAGTTTTCGGGCTCGTAGTGGAAGCTGCCGTCATTCAGCCGCAACTTGCCCATGCTGTCGCGCAGGTCTTCGTAATCCGCCGCATCGATCGGGAACAGGCCGCAGAACACCACCGGCACGCTGGGCTTGAAACCCGGCAGCGGGGCGGCGGCGAGATTGCGTTCCTCGGTGATGGTGTCGCCTACCTGCGCATCCGCCACGGCCTTGATCGAGGCGGTGAAGAATCCGACCTCGCCCGGGCCGAGCTCCGGCACATCCTTGCGCTTCGGCGTGAAGACACCGGTGACGTCGACCGAATGGGTCGAGCCCGTGCCCATCATGCGGATCTTCATGCCTTTTTTCAGAACGCCGTCATAGACGCGGACCAGCACGATCACGCCGAGATAGGAATCGTACCAGGAATCCACCAGCAAAGCCTTCAGCGGCGCATTCCGCTCGCCGGTCGGCGGCGGCAGGCGCGTGACCAGCGCTTCGAGTACTTCCCGGATGCCGACGCCGGTCTTCGCGGACACCGAGATCGCATCGGACGCATCGAGCCCGATCACGTCCTCGATCTCCTGGCGCACCTTTTCAGGCTCCGCCGCCGGCAGATCGATCTTGTTCAGCACCGGAATGATCTCGTGATTGGCGTCGAGCGCGAGATAGGTATTCGCCAGCGTCTGCGCCTCGACTCCTTGCGACGAATCGACGATCAGCAGCGAGCCTTCACAGGCGGCGAGCGAGCGGGAAACCTCGTAGGTAAAATCGACATGGCCGGGCGTGTCCATCAGGTTCAGCTGATAGGTCTCGCCGTCGGCGGCGGTATACATCAGACGCACGGTCTGCGCCTTGATCGTGATGCCGCGCTCGCGCTCGATATCCATGGTATCGAGCATCTGCTCTTTCAGATCGCGGCTCTCGACGCCGCCGCATTCCTGAATCAGGCGATCGGCGAGCGTGGATTTCCCGTGGTCGATATGCGCGATAATCGCGAAATTGCGGATGTGCGAATGTTCTGTCATGGCGCGCGGAACATAAGGCTGGCAGCCCCCCGTCGCAACTCGTCATTTGATCGGTTTCGGCGATTTCGCCGGGCGGCCTTGCAGGCTTGAAAAAAGCCCGCGTCGATGAAAAAAAAAGTGTGAATCCGGTTATCGTCCAATTCGGCGCGGCCTATATTGTAATTGCAAGTCATTCGCAGCTTAGAAGGTCAGGCAGGGTCCGATGTACGTTTGTGTCTGCAACGCAATCAAGAGTTCCGAGATAGAAGCGCTCGCGCGCACCGGCGTGGAGAACGCGGCGCAGGTTTATACAGCGCTGGATGTCGAGACGAATTGCGAGAGTTGCGTCGAATACGTCCAGGAAGCGCTCGACGAATTTCGCGGCAAGATCCTGAATCCGGCCGACCGGAGAGACCAGGCTTCCGCCTGATTTTCGGGCCGGACTGAAAATCGTGGACTGAATATCCCGGACTGAATATCGCCGGCCGCTGACGGGCCCCGGGGCCGGGCGGCTCAGTCCTCGCCCGGTTCCATATGAGACTGCAGATAGTTTTCGAGGCCCACGCTGCCGATCAGCGATAGCTGGGTTTCGAGCCAGTCGATATGCTCTTCCTCGT
The DNA here is from genome assembly GCA_038120765.1 of Rhodospirillaceae bacterium. Lineage (GTDB taxonomy): Bacteria > Pseudomonadota > Alphaproteobacteria > MPNO01 > UBA830 > CAXBCP01. Next base: position 16,219 of record JAYOMI010000066.1, on the reverse strand, counting down.
TTTCGAGGATTTCCTCGAACAGTTCGCGCGACACGTAATCCTTCACGTCCTCGCAATGGGCGATTGCCGCGATCAGGTCTTTGCGCCCGTCATATTCCAGCTTCAGGTCGCCATCGAAGGCTTCCTTGACGTTCTCGCCGATCAGCAGCTTGCCGAGTTCCTGCAGGTTGGGCAGGCCCTCCAGGAACAGGATCCGGTTGATCAGCTTGTCGGCATGCTGCATCTCCTCGATCGATTCCTTGTATTCGATCTCGTTCAGCTTCTCGAAACCCCAGTCCTTGAACATCCGGGCATGCAGAAATTACTGATTGATCGCCGTCAGTTCGTTTTTAAGGACAACGTTGAGATACTTTATGTCGTCCTTGTCGCCTTTCATGCGAAAAACCTTTCTGTCGGAATTCAGTGTCGGAGAAGACCCATTTTATAGGCCTGCCTCCGGGTAACGGCAATCGGGGAATCGGAAAGCATTGCATCACAGGCGTCCTTTCCGGGCGGAAACGCGCTACCCCCGTAATACGCCGCCCGTCCGTTTTGCGACCTCACCCGTGATCTTCGCGGCAACGGCGTCGATCTGTTCGTCGGTCAGCGTCGCATCTGCCGGCTGCAGGGTAACCGCGATGGCGACCGATTTTTTGCCCTCCCCGATATGCGCGCCCTCGTAGACATCGAAGACCTGAACGTCGGTGATCAGCGTCCGGTCGACGCCCGACGCGGCGCGCACGATATCGCCGGCGGCGACGTCGCTGTCGACCACGAAGGCGAAATCGCGATGTACCGGCTGGAACGGCGACAAAGTCAGTAACGGACGCGCCGCGGCACCGCCGGATTTGGCCTTTTTCTGTTTCGGCGCCGGGATCAGGTGCAGGTTGACCACCATGGCGACGGCCGGGCCGTCGATATCCATCGTGCGCAACACCCCGGGGTGGACATCGCCGAAAGATGCCAGCGCCGTCGGCCCCAGGCGCAATACGCCGGACCGGCCGGGATGATACCAGCCGGGCGCGCCCCTGGTGATCTGCAGGTTGCCGACCGGCGCACCGGCGGCTTCGAGCGCGGCGATGGCATCGGCCTTCGCATCCCAGGCATCGACGGCGCGCGGCGCCTCCGCCCAGTGGCGAGCGCCGGTGCGGCCCGTGCGAATGGCGCCGGCCACGATGGACTGGCCGTCCTCGCCGTCACCGGCATATTCCGGACCGACCTCGAACAGGGCGACATCGCCATAGCCACGGTCGGCATTGCGGCGCGCGGCGTCCAGCAGGTTCGGCAGGATCGACGGGCGCATCGCATCGAGGTCGGCGGATATCGGGTTATCGACCACCAGCGCCTCATCGGAAAAACCGAACAGCTCCGCGGTCTCCCGCTTCATGAAAGAGAACGTGACCGCCTCGGTCATGCCGCGCGCGGCAAGCGCCCGGCGGGCCGCGGATTCGCGCCGCTGGCCGAGCGACCATGCGGGCGCCGCCACCGTATTCGGGCGGGCAAGCGGGACGACCGGAATGTCGTCATAACCGCGGATTCGCAGCACTTCCTCGACAAGGTCGGCTTCGCCGTCGATATCCTGACGCCAGGACGGCACCTGGCACCGGATCGTATCGCCCTCATCGACCGGCGCGAAGCCCAGATCGCCGAGGATACGAACCTGTTCCTCGCCCGGCACGTCGAGGCCGCCAAGGGCGGCGACACGCGCCTTGCGCAGGGTGACGTAGTGCTGCCAGGCAGGCATCTCGCCCGCAACCGTCAGGGACGACGCCTCGCCGCCGCAGATATCGAGAATCATGCGCGTCGCGACATGAGCGCCCCACCAGGCGCTTTCCTGATCGACGCCGCGCTCGAAGCGGTACCGCGCATCCGACATGATGCCGAGCTTGCGCCCGCTGGTCGCGGTACGGATGGGATCGAACAGCGCGACTTCAAGGAATACATCCGTGGTCGCGTCGCTGACGCCGGACGCCTCGCCGCCCATGATGCCGCCGATTGCCTCGACGCCGTTATCGTCGGCGATCACCGTCATGGTGGACTCCAGCGTGTATTCCTCGCCGTCGAGCGCGGTTATTTTCTCGCCGTCTTTGGCAAGGCGCATGGTGACGTTGCCGGCGACCTTCGCGATATCGAAGACATGCAGCGGCCGCGAAAGATCGAACGTGACGTAATTTGTGATATCGACCAGGGCCGAGATCGGACGCAGGCCGATCGCGCGCAGGCGGTCCTGCAGCCATTGCGGGCTGGGGCCGTTCTTGACGCCCCGGAACGCGCGCCCAACAACCAGCGGGCACGCATCGGCCGCATCGCCAGGCAGGTCGCGCTGCCACTGGACGGGCGAGTCGAAACTGCCCGCCACTTCGGGTGCATCCAGCGGTTTCAGCGTGCCGAGACCGGCGGCGGCGAGATCCCGGGCGATCCCGCGAATACCGGCGCAGTCCTGGCGGTTAGGTGTCAGCCCGATTTCGATCACCGGATCGGACAGGCCCATGGCGTCGACCGCGGGCGAGCCGATTACCGCATCTTCCGGCAGCTCAACGATGCCTTCGTGATCTTCGGACAGGCCCATTTCGCGCTCGGACAGCAGCATGCCGTTCGATTCCTGACCGCGGATCTTGCTCGTTTTCAGCGTCACATCGATGCCAGGAATATAGGCGCCCGACGCGGCGAACACGCCCTTCATCCCGGCCCGCGCATTGGGCGCGCCGCAGACGACCTGCACCGGATCGCCGTCGCCGTAATCGACCATGCAGACCTGCAGGCGGTCGGCATCGGGGTGGCGTTCGGCGGACACCACATGCGCCACACGGAACGACGCGAGCGCCGCCCCGCGATCCTCGACGCCTTCGACCTCCAGCCCGATCATCGATAGTTTCTCGACGATGTCTTCGAGCGGCCGGTCGGTCTCGAGATGCTCCTTGAGCCAGGCGAGTGTGAACTTCATCTGACCAGACCCTCAGCGACGTTGGGCACATCCAGCGGCGCGAAACCGTAATGCTTCAGCCAGCGGACGTCCGATTCATAGAACGTGCGCAGGTCGGGGATGCCGTATTTCAGCATCGCCGCGCGCTCGATCCCCATGCCGAAAGCGAAACCCTGATACTTCGTCGAATCGATGCCGCAGTTTTCAAGCACATGCGGATTGACCATGCCGCAGCCGAGAATTTCCAGCCAGTCGGCGCCGGCGCCGATGGTCAGCCCGCCGCCTTCGCGCGAACAGCCGATGTCGACCTCCGCCGAGGGTTCGGTGAACGGGAAATAGGACGGACGGAACCGCACGGGCAGGTCGTCGAGATCGAAGAAGGCGCGGCAGAATTCGATCAGGCATCCTTTGAGATGTCCCATATGCGTGGCCTCGTCGATCACGAGACCTTCGATCTGGTGAAACATCGGCGAATGGGTCGCGTCATGATCGGCGCGGAACGTGCGCCCCGGCACGACAATACGAATCGGCGGCTTTTCGTTGATCATGGTGCGGATCTGCACGGGCGATGTATGCGTGCGCAGCACCTTGCGGTTCCCGTCTTCGTCGGGCGGCAGGTAGAACGTGTCGTGATCCTGGCGCGCGGGATGCTCGGGCGGGATATTCAGCGCCGTGAAATTGTTGAAATCGGTCTCGATATGCGGGCCTTCGGCGACGGTAAAGCCCATCTCGCAAAAGATCGCGACCATCTCGTCGATGGTCTGGCTGATCGGGTGGATACGCCCGGCGGCCTCGCCGCGCGGCGGCAGGGTGACGTCTATGCGATCCCTGGCAAGGCTCGCATCGAGCGCGGCGGCCTCGAGGATTTCCTTGCGGGCATCGATCGCGGCGGCAACGGCATTCTTGACGGCATTCAGTTTCTGGCCGGCATCGCGGCGCTCTTCGGGCGGCAACTGGCCGATACCCTTGACCATCTCGGTGATCGAGCCGGACTTGCCCAATGCCGAGACACGCAATGCCTCCAGCGCCGCAAGATCGGCGGCCTCTGCCTGGGCCAGCAGATCGGTCTGTAGCTGATCGAGATTATCCATAGCAAAAGCCCGGCCAGAGTTTCCCCGGCCGCCCCGAAAGTCGATTGTCAGATAAACATTTTTGCACGGCCGGTCCGTTCGAAAAGAAAGGACCGGCCAGTCAAAATCCGGTTTAGCCGGCGTTGGCGAGGGCGGCCTTGGCCTGTTCGACAACGCTGCCGAACGCATCCGGCTCCTGCGCGGCAAGATCGGCCAGCACCTTGCGGTCAAGCTCGATGCCCGCCTTGTGCACGCCGTTCATGAACGTCGAATAGGTCATGCCGTGCAGCCGTGCGCCCGCGTTGATACGCTGGATCCAGAGCGCCCGGAAATTGCGTTTCTTGACGCGCCGGTCGCGATAGGCGTACTGGCCGGCTTTTTCGACCTTTTCAACCGCAACGCGGAAAACCTTGGAATTACGGCCGCGATACCCTTTTGCCTTTTTCAGGACTTTTTTATGACGGGCGTGTGTCGTGACGCCCCGTTTTACTCGTGCCATGTCAAATCTCCTTTATCTCACGCGTAGGGCAGATAGGTTTTGACGATACGGGCATCCGCGTCGGCCAAAATCTGTGTGCCGCGCGAGTTACGCTTCATCTTCTGCGTGCGTTTGCGGAGGTTGTGACGTTTCTTGGCGAAATTCGCCCGGACCTTGCCGGACGCCGTCGTGCGGAATCGCTTTTTGGCGCCGCTTTTCGACTTCAACTTGGGCATTTCCGTCTCCTTCTTGTTTGCACCCCGGCGTGTTGAGGACCTGCGGGTGCGGACGTCTCAAAAGCAGCCCCGGCATGCCCTTCAGGCCGGACCGCTTGCTTCAAGGCCGCGGGTTATAACGGGTTGCTGGGGGATGCGCAAGCATCCTCGCAATATGCCAGTGAGCCCTGCCAGGTACCCGGCCTGTCAACCGTGCTTGTCACCCCGGCCCTGTGCCGGGGTCCAAAAAAATCTCTCTTTCCAAAAGACTGGATCCCGGAATAAATCCGAGATGACACCCTTATCTTACAGAAGCCCATCAAAAAACCCCGCAAAAGCGGGGTTTTTCGTCGATTTTACGAAAACGATCAGACCGAGGACTGAATCCATTCGACCAGCTTACCCTTTGGCAGCGCACCGACCTTGGTGGCGGCGACCTCGCCGTCCTTGAACAGCATCAGGGTCGGAATGCCGCGAACACCGTATTTCGACGGGGTCATCGGGTTTTCATCGATATTCACCTTGGCGACGGTAATCGCATCGCCCATTTCATCGGAAATCTCTTCAAGCGAGGGGCCGATCTGCTTGCAGGGGCCGCACCATTCCGCCCAGAAATCCACCAGAACGACGCCGTCGGCGCCAAGCACATCGGTATCGAACGACTCGTCAGAGACAGGTTTACTCGCCATGATTTGTTTCCTTTATCGTTATCAGCTGCGGATGCACCACAATTGGCTTTGCCGCATCGCCCTACCCGGCATTATCTTGTAGGTAGTGAATCTAGGGATGCGCCCATGAGCGGTCAAGGCGTGTAATTGTCCAGAAGTTTTGCATCCAGTGGCATTAATCGCGGGCCGTCCGTCCATAGCAGAACGCACTCAATCCGTTGATTTTCATAGATTCGCCCGAGCAGCGCCCGGTAGGCGGCCATCTGGCGCAAATATACCGGCGAGACGTCTTCCTGGGCGGCCGGCGGCGGTCGATTCGTCTTGAAATCCAGCACCTTCACG
>JAYOMI010000066.1:0-10534 GCA_038120765.1 Rhodospirillaceae bacterium | reverse complement strand
GTCGGGGCCGATCACCAGACGGTCGATCCGCCCCGAGATGGCGGTGGTCCCGATCACCCCGGCAATCGGCGCCTCGGCGCGCGAGTCGGGTCCGAACAGATCGCCGTAATCGGGATGGTTGAGCACGGCGAAGGTCTCGGCCATCAGCGCATCGATCCGCTCGTCGTCCAGACCGTGAACAGGCCGGGACAGGAAGGCCAGCGCCGCCCGTTCGCGGGCATCGGGCGCGACATCCGGCAGGGTCTGCAACAGACGGTGCACAAGCAATCCCCGCTGGAACGCGACGCCGCTATCGGCGCCGAGCGGCGAACGCGGCGCCGGATCCGGCATCGTCGGGCGCGACGGCGCAAGGGGCCGCGGCGGTTCGGGTTCCGCGGGTGCGGGCGTATCGGCCCAGACGGGAAGATCCCGGACTTTCGCCGCCTGCGCGTTCTCGCGCCGCTTTCGGTCGGGCAGACTGGTCTGGGGATTTTCGAGCCGAAGCCCCTCGCCCGTCCAGGCGAGGTCGGCCTGATCCTCCAGCCCCCCGGCATGGGAATCGAAAGCGAACAGCTCGGCAAAACCGTCCAGCCCGCGTTCGATCAGGTTGCGCCAGGCGCCCGCCGGCGCCGTCTGCCGCGTGCCGTAGCCCGCGATATAAAGCCGGTCCTCCGCGCGCGTCATCGCGACATAGAGCAGCCGGCGGTATTCCTCGTCCTGGCGGTCCTTTTCGACGGCGCTCAGTCTTTTTGCCTGACGATCCTGCACATGGGCGCGCGGCGGCCACAGCATGATTTCCCGGTCGCCGGTCTCGTCCCATAGCAGACCTGTGGCAGGCCGCGGCGTCTGCATCGTGTCGGCGAGAAAGACAATCGGCGCCTGCAGCCCCTTCGCCCCATGGACGGTCATGATACGGACTTCGTCACGCACGCCCTGATCGAGATCGCGCTTGATCTGGGCTTCTCCCTCTTCGAGCCAGCGCAGGAAGCCCTGCAGGGACGGCGGATGGGATTGTTCGTAAGCCAGCGCCAGCGCCAGGAATTCGTCGATCGGGTCATTGGCTTCCTCACGGAGCCGCGACAGCAGATGCGCCCTGCCCGTCATGGGACCCAGAATATGCGCGAAGAATTCGTAAGGCGGGGTCATGTCGGCGCGGTTCATGATATCGGTCAGCGTCCGCCAGGCCGCCGAACAGGCTGGGTCGCGCCGGGCATGGTTGCGCAGCGCCGACCAGACGGAACCGTCACGGCCGTGACAGATATCGAAAAGCTGCGCCTCGTCGAACCCGATCAGCGGGCCTTTCAGGATGGCGGCAAGATTGAGATCGTCCTGCGGCATCAGCGCGAACGTGCCGAGGGCAATGAGATCCTGAACGGCGAGCTGGTCGGTCAGGACCATGCGGTCGAGCCCTGCGACATCGACGCCGCGATTCTTGAGCTCCCGGATCAGGTTATCGACGAAATCGGTCCGGCGGCGCACCAGCACCATGATGTCGCCCGGGCGGATCTGTCGGTCGGCTCTGTCGAGACGCACGCCGTCGCGCAGCCAGAGGTGAATGCGCCCGGCAATGGCATGGGCAAGGCGCAATGCCGGCGTCTGGTCGTTGCGCAGCGTATCGGGGCTCGCCCAGGGGTCGGCATCGGCGCGGTCTTCCGGGATGACCGGCGGCCACAGCTCGACCAGCCCGGCCTGCCCGCGCCGATGGGCCGTATGGCGGATGCTGGCCGCCGCCACGCCGCTGCGCACCTCGTCGTCCGCAAAGACGGCATCGACCGACTGCAGCACGGCCGACGCGGATCGGAAGGACACATCCAGCGGCACGCGGTGCCAGTCCTGACCGGCGGCGCGCGTGCGCTCCTCGAAATAGTTGCTCATGGTCGCGAATTCATGGGGGGCCGCCCCCTGGAAACTGAAGATCGACTGTTTTTCGTCGCCCACCGCGAAGACGGTCCGCACGCCGCCCTGCGCGCCCTCGCCGGCGTAGAATTCATCCGCGATCGCGCGCACCACCGCCCACTGATCGGCATTGCTGTCCTGGGCCTCGTCGATCAGGACGTGGTCGATACCGCCGTCCAGCTTGTAAAGCACCCAGGGCGCCGCGCGTTCGACCAGCGCGCGGGCGCGCAGGATCAGATCGTCATAGTCGAGCAACGCGTTGCGGCGCTTGTGATCCTCGTAGCGGTCGATCAGCGCGGTCGCGATACACACGATCGCCGCCGTCGCCTCCGCCGTCAGGATGGCGCGGCGTTTCTCGAACACGGCGAGCACCCTGTCCGCCTCCGTCGCCATGACATCCGTTATCTCCGGCATGGCGGCACAGGCCGCCTTGCTCGCAAGCGCCGAACGGACGGTGCCGATACCGGTGAGGAAGGCAAGCGCATACTCGTCGAACCCGGCGGTGCGTTCCTCGGCGGAGGCGGCGAGCCAGGGCGCAATCCGCGCGGCTTTCTCCTTGTCCTGCTTGCCGCCCGCCGACAGCGCGTTGACCGCTTCGCGCAGCCCGAGCAGATCGACGACGGCATCTTCCGATGCCGCGGCGAGAAGCGCTTCGACCGTCTCGCCCGCCGCAACATCGAGTAAATCCCGCGCCGCCGCCGTCGCACCGTCCGCGCTGCCATGGGCCTCTATCAGCCGCCGCAGTCGGCCGCGGCTGGACGCGATTTTCATCATCAGCTCGGCAAACTCGTCCTCATGCACCCAGCCGATCACCGTATCGAGCGCCCCGGCCAGCCCGTCATCCGCGCCCTCGCGCGCGCTTGTCAGGATATCGTCCCGCGCGGCCTCGAGGACTTCGGCAGCGGTGCGTTCGTCCATCACCTCGAAATGCGGGGCGAGGCCGGCTTCTACGGGAAACCGGCCGAGCAGGGATTCGCAGAAGGCGTGAATGGTCTGGATTTTCAGCCCGCCCGGCGCATCAAGCACCTGGGCGAACAGCCGGCGCGCCAGCGCGCGCACCGCCGTGTCAGGCGTCTCCCCGGTGAGGGCGACAATCGCGGATGTCAGGGCTTCGTCTTCCATCACCGCCCATTCGCCGAGCAGGCGGCGGATCCGGTTCTGCATTTCGGCGGCGGCAGCGCGCGTGAACGTCAGGCACAGGATTTTCCCGGCATCGGTGCCAGACAACAGAAGCCGCAGCACCCGGTCCGCCAGCACCTTTGTCTTGCCGGAGCCGGCGGACGCAGACACCCAAACCGATGAGGTCGGCGTCGCCGCGATGGTCTGGTTGACGTATTTGACGATTTCGTCCGGTCCGGCCGCCATCGTTTCCGGGGTTGCGTCCGTCATTCGCCGCCTCCCGCCGCAGCCCATTCCTGCACCCGTTCCAGATGATCGAAATCCGAATAGCGCGGCGCGATATCCGCGTCGGGCCGCGCCAGGTACACCGTCGCCGGGTCGTCGTAATAATCCAGCAATGCGGTCAGGCCGGCGAGCGCCTGTTCGGCCAGTTCGTCCGGCTTGTCGCCCGCCGCACTTATTTTGCCCGCTGGATCGCCGCCGGACAGCTTCCAGTAGGTCAGCGCCGCGACCTCGCCGGGATCGATGCCGGGAAAAGCGCCTTCCCGGATCATCGCCGCTTCGAGTGACAGTTGCGGCGACAGCCCCGCCGTCACATCCTTTTTCGACGGCACGGCGCCGGTCTTGTAGTCGATGACTTCGTAGCCGCCGGCGGCCAGCAGGTCGATCCGGTCGGCGCGGGCGCGAAGACGGAACGGGCGCGCCCGGTCGGTCAGCTCCAGCAGGCCGTCGATTTCGGTAAAACGCCGAATGACCTCCGGGCTGCGCTCCGCTTCGCGCGCGACGATCCATTCGGCGATGTGCTCGAAGCGGGGCCACCAGAACGCCCGGATACCCGGGCGGTCGATCCACGGTGAAAATTCCTCGGCGCCAATCCGCAGCAGGACATCCAGTGCGTCCGGCGGCAGGTCGCCGGCTATTTCGCCCAGAAACCGGTCTATCGCGTTATGGATGATGGAACCGCGATCCGCCGCGCCGGGATCGGCATCGATCACATCGAGCGCCCGCAGGCCGAGAATGCGTTTCGCATAGATCGCATAGGGATCGCGAATGAGCGTCTCGATATCTGTTACCGACAGGCGGTCGGGCCGCGCCGGGACCGGTGGCTGCGGCGCCGGGGCCCGGATCTGCACCTGTGGCCGCCGGGAATCGAGCTCGCCCTGCCATTGCAGCCAGCGCGTCTGGTCCGCCTGCCAGGCGTCCAGAACTTCCACGCCGGCGTCATTCGCCGAGAGCAGGGTTTCCAGACGGGTCAGCCAGCGCGCCGGCACGGGCGGCGAGCCGTCGACCCGGGTCGACCGGGTCAGCACGACGTCCGGCGCCGCAAAGCCCTGCGCGACATAATGCGGCGTGAGCCCGAGCCGGCGGTCCGGCGGCGCACGGCCGAAGGCGGCGCGCATGGGCCGGCTCATCCATGGGTCGGCAGGCGGATCGGGCGGCCAGACCGCCTCGTTCAAGCCGCCCAGAATCATCAGGTCCGCCTGCTGCAGCCGGGCTTCGAGAAGTCCCCAGATATTCAGGCGCGGATGACGCCCGTAAAGCGGGCGCACCACCATTGCCGCCATCAACGCATCCAGCAGGGCCGGCCATTCGCGCCCGGCAAGCGGCGGCAGCATTTCCAGCGCCGCACGCAGGTCGTTGATGACCGTGGCCGCCGCCTCCCCGGCTTCGCCCGCCCAGAGACGCTCCACGCCTGTCTCCGACTCCGATGCGGCAAGCTGCTCGGCGAAGGTGATATGGGCCTCGAGCAATGCAACAGGTTCCGCCCGCCGCTGGCCCATCAGGTCGGCAAACGGCCGGGCGATTTCTTCCAGGTCTTCCGCCCACAACGTGACCCCGGCCTCGGGCTCGATATGGCGCAGGGCATCCCGCAACCCGTCGAAACCGGCTATCGGGCGCGGGCCGCGCAGGACCGTCAGCTCCATTTCCCGCACGCGGTCCCGGAACGATGCGGGATCCATGCCACCCGCCGCCAGCGGATGTTTTAGGACCGCCAGCAATGGCACCGGGGCGGCATCGGCGGCCACGACATCCGCGGTCAGACGCAAAAACACGCCGGGCAACGTATCGGCAAGCGGCGTGCCGCCGGAATCGTCGATATCGATTTCCCAGCGCCGCAGTTCCGCGGCCACCCGGCGGGCCAGACGCCGGTCCGGCGTGATCAGGGCGGCCGTCCGCTGTTCGTCTTCGAGCGCTTCGCGGAGCATCAGGGCAATGGAAAGCGCTTCGGCCTGCGGTCCGGGACAATCGATCCGCCGCACGCGCGCGAATGCCGGGCCGATACCGGGCGGCAAGGAAACGGACGCCGCCGTCGCGGGCGGCCGCAGGGCACCGTTCACGGTATCGATGCGGGGATTCCCGTTGTCGGAATCGGCGCGCCAGTCGATGACGTCTTCGATATCGAGACCGAGCCTTCGCAGCAGGCGGGCCATGCCGTATTGCGGGTGGGACGGGCCCAGCGCATCCAGGCTTTCGACGTCCAGCGTCTTGTCGAGCCCGGGCAGAATCAGGAATCCTGTTTCCAGACCGGCGACACAGGCCAGCAGGTCCGCGGTCGCCGGAATACTGCCGGTCGATCCCGCCGCGATCACCGGACCGGCGGGCGGCGCTTCCCGCCACAGCGCGATCTGCGCCTCGATCAGCCGGTTGCGCCGGTCGGCGGCATCGAGACATCCGTGTTCGGCGAGAATGGCGGGCCAGTGCTCGGTCACGATCTGGAGGAACACGAGTGTTTCCTGCCAGTGTTGCGAGAACCGCTCGGGCACGATCTTTTCGAGATCGGCGAAATCCAGCCGTTCCGTCCGGACCTCGTCGATCAGCCGGCCGAGTTCGTTGGCAAGCCGGGCGGCATGGGCGGCGGACATGGTTGCATCCTGCGCCATGATCATCCGCGACAGAAGCAGCTGCCGCCGAAGCGGCGGCATTGCGGGGGGCAGGTCCGCCATGCCGGTCAGCCCGGGTTCCTCTGACGCAAGAAAGCCTATTTCGTCCTCGTCGATATCGCCGATCGGCGTCATTGTCGGCAACAGCACGGGCCGGCCGTCGGTTGCCCGCAGGAAGGCTTCGCCCAGTGCCCGGCAGGCCCGGCGCGTCGGCAGCAGGATGCGGATACCGGCAAGCCCCGCCGGGTCCCCGCCGAAGCGGTCCAGAATGCCGGACGCCAGCGCGTCCACAAACGCGGTACCGGCGGCGATGGAATAGACGTTGTTATGAGGGGCGCGGGTCTCCATTGCCATGCTCAGAACAGCAGACGGACGCGGGAGCCTTCGCGTTCGAGAATTTCGGCATCCGCCTGCGCAATCGCGAGCGGCGTGCCGACGTGATACCAGTCCCCGTCATGGGCGATCCCGAACAGGCGCCCGGCATCCAGCGCGCGGTCATACAACACGTTCATGGAGAACGCGCCGGCGGGCGCATCGTCAAACAGGCGGGGATGCAGGATCTGGACGCCGGTAAAAACGAAGGGCGCCACAACCCGCTCGGGCCGTCTTTGGAGTAATCCGACCGGGTCCATCAGGAAATCCCCGTACCCGTCATATCCGGTGGACCGCACCGTGGAGGCCAGCAGCAACAGCGCATCCATATCATCGTCGAACCAGGCGCCGGCCAGCCGATGAAGCGCCGGCATAGTTCCGTCCCGCCAGACAACGTCGGCATTCGCCGCATAGAAAGGCTCTGTACCGAGAAGGGGCAGCGCCTTCGCGATACCGCCGCCGGTTTCCAGCAGGTCGTCCTCGCGCGAGATCACGATCGTCGGTGTCTGCCGGCGTTCTAGATGTTTCTCGATCTGCTCCGGCAGCCAGTGCGTGTTGACCACAACGTCGCTCACCCCCGCATCCTGAAGCCGGTCGAGGGCCTGATCGAGCATGGTCGCACCGCCCACTTCAAGCAGCGGCTTCGGCACGTTCCGGGTCAGTGGCCGCATCCGCAGCCCCAGACCGGCGGCAAGAACCATCCCGCGGCCGGGTACGAAATGCGGCCGGTGCGGCGTGACGGGCGCGGCCATCAGGCGCCTGCCCGTGCAGGGGGCACAATGCGCTTTTCCGCCGATATATATGTATCCAGCCAGGCCTTCAGCGGTGCGAGGGACGGGTGTGCGGCGGCGCGTTCGAGCAGACGCCAGAGACGCGGGACATGATGGAGATAGGCATCCTTGCCGTCGCGGTCGCGCAGCCGGGTAAAAATACCGAGGACCTTGCAGTGCCGCTGCGCGCCCAGGATAACGCAGGACAGGTCGAACGCCTCCGCATCGAGGGACGGGAACGCGGCGAGATAGCGGTCGCGCGTGGCAGCGCGGATACCGTCATCGACGTCGCGGCGCGCGTCTTCGACCAGAGAAACGAAATCGTAGCTCACCGGACCCTCCACGGCGTCCTGGAAATCGAGCAGGCCGCAGGCCGCCATACCCTCCCGCCCGGGAATCCGCATCAGATTGTCGACGTGAAAATCGCGCAGCACCAACGTATCGGGAACATGTCGCGCCAGCGGCAGCAGGCCCGCCCAGACATCGCGATAGGCGGTAACGGCTGCCTCGTCCGCTGGCTGCCCGCTCACCGCGGGCAGATACCATTCGGTGAACAGCGACGCCTCGGTCAGGAGCAACGCGTCGGTGTAGACCGGCGTTCCCCGCGGCACGGCATCGGCAGCGGGCGTCCGGTGCAGGTCGATCAGGACATCGGTCGCCAGTTCATACAGCGGCAGCGCCTCTTCCCCCGCGTCCATCAGGCGGCTGAAGGTGGCGTCGCCCAAATCCTCGAGCAGCAGGAAACCGGCAGCCGCATCTTCCGCCAGAAGGCGCGGCGCACTGAACCCCAAAGCAGACAGCCGGTCGGCGATCCGGATGAACGGGCGAACATCCTCGCGGTCCGGCGGCGCGTCCATCAACACGGCGCAGCCCCCCGGCCGGGTCACACGCTCGTAGCGGCGGAACGAGGCATCCGCCGCAAGGGGAACGTGGTTGGCCCCCGGCCATCCGGCGGAGGCGAGGAAATCCTCTATCTGCGTCTCACGGCTCATGTCGTTTCCAGGCATGTCTGCAGCCCGCTGACGGTTGCGATCCGCGCGGTTTCGCCGGATCCGAACGCGAGATCGATGCGGATATGATCCGGCGGCAGCATGTTTTCTATACGGTCGGCCCATTCGATCACCGACACGCCGCCCGCAAACGCGTCCTCTATGCCGATTTCCCAGGCTTCTTCGGGAGCTTCCAGCCGGTAAAGATCGAAATGGTAGAGCGTAAAATCCGCAAGATCGTATAGCTGGACCAGCGTGAAGGTGGGGCTCGGCACATGTTCGATTTCCATCCCGGCCGCCCGGCCGAGGGACCGGATCAGGGCACGCGCGAACACGGTCTTCCCGGCGCCGAGATCGCCGGTCAGCGCGATGACATCGCCGGGCGCCAGCCGGGCCGCGAATGCTTCGGCAAGCGCTTCCGTCGCCGCCGGATCGACCAGCGGTATCTCTTGTACGAGGCGAGCGGTTTGCAGAGCGGCCATGGGAATGGTTTATCCCTGCCGACGATTCCCCGCAACGGGCATGGAGCGGTTTGGCCCGCAAGACCGCTGCGGGTTCGCAACCGCGCTGTCAGACCTGGCGGGCTCCCCGGTAAATATCTTCGTCGGCGCGGCGGGCGGGCAGCCGGCAGACCACCTTCGTGCCGACCCCGGGGGCGGATTTGAGCTCCACATCGCCGCCGTGAAGCTCGATAAAGCTCTGGACGAGGGAGAGGCCCAGCTCAATCTCGGCCTCATGTACGCTTTTGGCAAAGGCGTCCCGCAGGACTATTCAGAGGCTTACATTTGGCACAGCCTCGCCGTTTCGAGCGGACAATTGGTCGTGGAGCAATTGCGTGATCGAATGGCGGCCAAGCTGACGCGTGGCCAACTCGGGGACGCGCAGCGCGAGGCCAGAATGCGTTGGGGTCGGATACAGGCACGGAAAAATAGACATGTCGCTACTTCTTAGAAATCGAAAGAAGAACGCATGAATACCGTCATAGGCATTTTGATCGAGAACCTTGTGCGCAAGTTACTCGGGTTATGAGGACGGCTGTCATTGCGCTCGCGTTGCTGTTGGTCGCGCCAACCGCAAACGCCTGACACCACAAAAGTCTGGGCGACGTCCTAATCTGCGCGAAAGGGGCGTGGCTTCGGGACGGACCCGGCGTCTTCGGCTTTAAGATGACGACTATTAAGCTAGGCGTAATGTTGTCGATGCTGCGGGTCTTTTAGCGGCATTGGCTGAATGTCGTCGATGAGGGCAAAAGCGGCTGGGTGCATCGCTCGATGGTCAGGTGGTCCGACCAGCATGGCCTGCACAAATATGGAATAGATACGTCGTGCTCAGAGCCTGTGCCGCAGGAGAGTTAGGATGGGTGGAAGATTGCTGCAATCGCTATATTGGCTGACATTTGGCCTTTTTACCTTCGTGGTCACCGTTTAACGAAAGAGTACGTTTGCAGAATTCGTTGTTGGGCGCGCAAGCGAAGCTGGGCTAGAATCTCCGGGGTTTTCATTTGCAGCAGTCCCACCCAGCGACGGTACCAAGCGTTAGATTCCTTCCACTAGACACCCGCGCTGAAAGGGAATTCCTCGTGACACTCGATTAAATGGATAAGAAAGGGGGTTTTCTGTGCGAGTTTGGAGCAAAGTGATATATGTCAGGGTGTTAGTAGTTTTCGAATAAGTGAATTTGGGGGAGGCGTCTCCCTCGCTCGTATAACCCCAAAATGGAGGAACTGAATAGGTGTCTAAGAAACTTCTAAAGACGTGTGCGCTTGCAATAGTTGGTATCGGTGTGCTTACCGCTTCGGCAGGCGTCGCAAACGCTCAAAGCGGTTCTCGGCTTTGTGGCTGGGTAGCGGTCGAAACGGCGGTAAAGATTGGTTTGCTCTACGAGGCACGTCAGAATGATGCCTCTTACACGAAACAGTGTGATACAGCCATCTCCGAGTTCGAGGATGAAATTAAAAAGGACGCACAGCTCAGCGCTATGACGTGGACGAAGATCAGAAA
This sequence comes from Rhodospirillaceae bacterium, assembly GCA_038120765.1. GTDB lineage: Bacteria > Pseudomonadota > Alphaproteobacteria > MPNO01 > UBA830 > CAXBCP01. Next base: position 527 of record JAYOMI010000066.1, on the reverse strand, counting down.
GAAATCGTGCGAGCACGTTGGAAAACTCGGGCTCGCGTATACTCAAAGCAGTGGGAATTTGAAGAACGACATCTGTAATAAGATGGAGGCGAAAAAGACGTACAAAGTTTTAAAGCAGGGCAATGCTGCGACTACCTTCACGAAACTTTAGAAACGCTGGCCTGATACCGGGTTCCCTTATCGTTATAGGTGGAGATAAGTGTCAGCTTTCAGAATTCAGCCCTGTGTTGGCTGGTTTTTCGGGCCGGTATGAGTTTGCCCCATACCGGCCTTTTCGGTGAACTTAATAGGAGGCTTATGACTTCTCGTAGTCTGCAGCCTTCGCCTCGGCCTGAGCCGCGGCAGCCTTGGCAGCAGCTTCTAGTTTAGCTGCTTCCTCTTCAGCAATTTTCTGAGCAGCTTCCGCGGCGGCAGCGGCCTGCCTCCGCGGTTCCTCGGTTTTTGCAGCAGCTTCGGCGGCAGCTCGTCTGGTTGCTTCAGCCGTCGCTCTAGCAGCAGCGTCGGCCCGTCTCTGGGCCTCTTCCGCG
>JAYOMI010000065.1:19306-19821 GCA_038120765.1 Rhodospirillaceae bacterium | reverse complement strand
CCGGCGCGGATCATCAGCTCTGCGGTTCGCAGAACCGCCGGCAGGAACGCCGGGGTTTAGTTTATTGAAACCCCAGGGAGGAAAAACGCCAGATACGACAAGGGGTAGTCAGTTTGGCTTGGGTTTCAGACACGTTACGCGTCAAAAGAGGACTAGGATTTCGGCGTTACGCTGATGGGCTGATTACGGGGAAAGATTGCCAATAATAGCTTCGTCGTAGTCCGTGCGTAGTACGCCCTGCGGATTTGGTATGAAAAGACTGAATTATTAGAATTACTTAATGCAACTATGCCTGTAACCAAACGTTAAAGACGCGCAGAAATTTAAACTTGTTTGCGAAAAAATATGCACGCCGCAAAAGCGTCCCGAAGAATCAGGATTTTACGGCCCGTCGGGGCATCGCCAGCAACGCGAGAACACTGACAACCGGCCCGATCGCCGTCACGCCCATCGCAATTCCCCAGGCCGCCGCGGTGCCGCTGCCGCCTGCCGCGTCCAGCGCGACCCCGTATGCG
>JAYOMI010000065.1:0-19250 GCA_038120765.1 Rhodospirillaceae bacterium | reverse complement strand
AACGCCTGGACCGCAAGGGCGCTGCCGCGGCGTGCGGGATCGGCGACGGAGATCGTGCCCGCCGTCGTCGCCGAGTTGCGTCCATAGGAAAACAGGCCGAACAGGATGCACAGCGCCAGCGACAATTCGTAACCGCTGTTCACCGTGAGACCTGTCGCGATCGCCAGCCCGCCGGAAATCACGGCCGCCCCCATCAGGATACGGCGACGGTCATAGCGGACCGACAACTCGCCGATGACCATGGCGGCGGGCACGCCGACAAAGGCGACGATGGTCGACCAGACAACCGGGCTCCACCCCGCCTCTCCCGCCGGGAGACGCGATTGCAGAAACAGCAGGAACGTCACCAGCCAGATGCGGTGGGCGAAAACCTCCCAGGCGACGCCGAGCGACGCGACGACATAGGACATCACGGCACGGTCGCGGAACACAGGGCGGAAATCGAGCGCCACGCCCGCCGGTCTTGCGGCCGGGTTCGGCCGGCCCGCAGGCAGAACCAGCGCGACGATGATAAAGGCGCAGGCTCCGCCGGCCGCCGCGATCGCAAAGGCCCAGCGCCAGTCGAACAGGTCACTCATCATGCCCGCGACCAGAATGGACAGCCCGGAGCCCAGCGCGAAAACCGACGTGTAATATGTCGCGCCGCGTTCCTGGGTCTTGCCCGCGGGAAGCTGATCGGTCATCGCCTTCATGCCCGGCATGAACGTGCCCGCCAGACCGATCCCGGTCAGCACCCGGAACAGGGCACCGCTCCAAAGCCCGTCCGCCAGAAAACCGAACCCGAAATTGCCGATCACGCCCAGCGCCGCGCAGGTCAGGTAGATACGTTTCGGATCGATGCGGTCGGTATACGCCGTCAGCACCGGCACGGTGACGATGTAGCCTGCAAACAATGCGCCACCGAGCCAGCCCGCCTGCGCATTCGTCAGCTGCCAGTCACAGATGATCTCGCCGAGAACCGCGGCCGGCGCCATGAAGCCCAGCAGCGTCATGACCAGCGCGGCGCAGAAGCAGGCGACAAGAAGAACCGGGGATTTCAAACGACCGACACCACGATTTTGCCGACGGCCTGATTGGCCTCCATGCAGGCATGGGCGTCGCGGATTTCATCGAACCGGAAGACCCGGTCCAGCGGCATGCGGTACCGGCCGTCGGCCAGCCCGTCGAGATACGACTGGAGCGCCGCCGTCGGCATGGGCGTGGACGAACTGGAAAAATAGGTGAACTTCGTGGTCGAGGGGATCACCGCACCCGGAGCGAAATCGGCAATGGTCCATTCGCCGCCGAGGAGCCCCGCCATGCACAGGGTCCCGCCCCGCCGGATACAGGCAAAGGAATCGTCGACGACCCTGGTGCCGACCAGGTCGAACATCGCGTCCACGCCGTCCGGCAGGATGTCGCGGACCTTGGGCGCGATATGACCATCATCGATCACCACGTGATCGACGCCGAATTCATGCAGCCGGTCCCCCTTCGCCGGATCGCGCGTGGTCGACAATACCGTCAATCCCTTTGCCCTCGCGTAATCCGCGGCCACTAGCCCGACCGCCGAGGACCCGCCCCGGATCAGCAGGGTCTGTCCCGCCGCGATCCCGAGCGACAGTTCCAACGCCCCCCAGGCGGTGTGAAAAACCTCCGGCACGGCGGCAAGGTGTGTCCAGTCCAGCGCCGTCTCCACCGCGTGGACATGGGCCGCCGGGACGGACGTAAATTCCGCATAGCCGCCGTCATAGGCGCGGCCCATCCCGCCGGTAGTCGCGATGACGGTCTGGCCGGGTTCGAAATCCGTCCCCGGCGCGGCCTCGACGATACCGGCGCATTCGATTCCCAGGACCCTCGGGAATGCGACCGACGGCGAATGGCCGAGCCGCGTGTAAAGTTCGCCGCGGTTGAGCCCGAATGCCATGACGCGGATCAGCACACGCCCGCTAACCGCCTCCGGCCGCGGCCAGTCATCGCGGATTTCCAGCACCTCCGGGCCGCCGGGACGCTCAATCACGATGGCGCGCATGGTCCGGGTGCTCATCCGAGGAAATCCTGCAGATCGACCTCGCCGTGATGCGGCGGCAGCGTGCGCTCGAACCGGGCGCGGCTTTCGGAATCCTGCAATGGCGGCCTGGTGGCGTCGATCCCCCATTTGGAAAACAGCACGTCGCGCGGATTGTCCCCGCTCCGCCGCGCGGTCGGGTCTATGGGATGGCCATTCGCATCTGGAATGACGAATGTATCGGCGACGGCGTCCACCCGGGTGGAAATGGACCAGACGAGGTCTTCCGCCGACGTGACGTCGATATCGTCGTCAACGGCGATTGCCAGCTTGCAACTGGGCCAGCGCTCGCCGAGCACCGCCGTCAGCACGTTGCGCACCTCGCCCGCGGTCTTCGGCGTCATCTGCACCACGCAGGTCAGCGTGCCGCCCCAAGGCACATAGATCACCTCCCGTACGTCGTGCCCCATCGCTCTCAGCCGCGCAAGCAGCAGCGCTTCATGGGGCAGCGAGATCAGCGGCTGATGATCCGAATACATCAGCGTGTTGTGCTGGCGCAGGATGGGGTCCTTCCACATGGTGATCGTTTCGGCCTCGAAAACCGGCTGCTGTGTCACGCCCGGCAGGTAGTACAGCGCCTGCGACGGTCCCGGCCCGTCTTCGCGGCGTTCATGCGGCAGCACATGGCCCTCGATCACCAGTTCGGCATGGGCCGGCACGTCCAGCGGGATGGACTCGCAGGGCACCATCTCGATGCGCTCGTCGATCAGGTTGCCGACCAGTTCAAGTTCTCCGAACTTCGCCAGATGATCGGGAATGCTGTAGCTCGCCATGATTTCATAGGCCGGATGCGTACCGACGACGCAGGCCATCGGCATCGGCTCGTTCCGCGCCTCCCACATCTCGTATATCGCGCGTTGGTGGGGGGACGAGGCGATCAGCATGGTGCCGCGGCGCGCCTCGAAGGGCGAGAGGCGCGTAAACGAGAAATTCACCGCGCCGTCATCGGGCTCGCGGCAGATATTCATGACGATAATGCCGGGACCGGGGTCGCGGCTGCCATGCCGGAAACCGGGAATACGCTGCAGATCGACCTCGTCGCCGGTCAGCACGATTTCCTTGTGGGGCGCATCGTTGACCAGCAGGAGCTCCCGCGGCGGCATGGCAAGGCGTTCGGCCAGCACGTGTGTGACCTTCTCGGGCGTGGTCTCGAGCACCGCCGCCTGCGCGACCCTGTCGCGGAAAAACAGGTCCGCCACCCGCCAGCCCGGATAGCCCTCGATATTGTCGAACACGACCGGGCGGTTCGCCTGGACGATCAGCGTGCTCAGATGATCCCGGGATACGGGCTTCGGGACCCGGAGAACGAGATCCTCGTTCGCATCGATGAAGCTGCGCAGATCCCTGGGCATCACTTCCCCCGCAGTGTTTCCGCCTCACGAATGATCCGGATGGTTTCGGACCACAGACCCAGCGTATCTATTTCCGCCAGCGGCGCCCAGCGCGCGTCCGAGACATCGTCATCGGCGACGGGTTCGCCCGCCACCCATTCGGCGGCAAAATCGACCAGCGTATAGTGAAACTGGATCACCCCGTTTTCGTCTTCGCTGACGCTGTCGACCACATCGACCAGCCCGATCAGCCGGGCATCGATATTGGTTTCTTCCTTCAGCTCGCGCAGCGCCGTCTCGCGCGTGGTCTCTCCCAGTTCCTGGCCGCCGCCGGGGATCGACCATTCCCAGCGGATCGGCGGCTTCGCCCGTTTGACCAGGAGCACCTGATCGTCCTTGAAGCAGACGACACCGACGCCGCAGAACGGCCGGTCGGGATATTCGCGCAGGCTCATCGGCGGCGGGCTCTTCGGGGCGTACTCATCGGACCGCACTCATGGCAGGCCGTCCCCGCGGCGGCGCGGCCACAGGAAAAACAGGAATCCGGCAAACTCGATGCCCACGAAAACGATCAGCGCGGCCTGGTGGCCGTCGGCGCTGTACAACCCCTCGCCCGGCGACGGGTAAAAACCGATGATCACGCCGACCAGCCATTGAACGGCGAAGGCGGCGGCAAAGGACAGCATGTTCTGGGCCGTGTTCACCCGCCCCGTCAGGTTTTGCGGGAAGTGCTGGTTGAGAACCGCATAGGCGAGCGTCGCGGTCGCGCCGAAATACCCGAACAGGGTGCATAACAGCGTCGGATAGGCGGTCCAGCCGGCGGCAAAGAGAGCCTGTATGCAGATCGACAGGAAAATACCCACCGTCGCGGGCACAACGGTCGGCACACCCAGCCTCTGCAGACGTTCCGCCAGAAACCCGACAGACAGAACGCCGGCGAACATGCCCGCATTGAACATGAACATCGCATCGGCGACGGCGCTGCGGTCGAACCCGGCGACATCGCGCAGCCAGGGCGCCGCCCACAAGGCCTGATAGGCCAGGAACACGCCGTTGTGGAGGACGACGATCAAACACAGGCGCCAGAAGAAAGTGCTGCCGTAAATCTGTTTGAGATCGCTGATCTGCGCGGCGAAGGCTGACTGTCCCGCGACGACCGTTCGCGCGTCATGCGGGCGTTCCGGCACGAGGAAAAAGATCAGCAGCGCCGCCAGAACAGACACCCCTGCCAGCCACCAGAACACTGTCCGCCAGTCGACGCTCTGGATCAGGATTTCCAGCGGCACCGTCGATGACAGCGCGCCGAATGTCCCGCAGGCGAAGATGATCCCGTTGACCAGCGGAATCTTCTCTTTCGGGAACCACAGAACGTTCGCCTTGAGCGCCGCCATCAGGGCCCCCGAAACGCCCACGCCGACCAGGCCGCGCCCGATCACCAGCGTGAGGGCATCGGTGCCGACCGCGAAAAGACAGGCGCCGAGCGCCGCCACGACCAGAAGCGCCGCCTGCACCCGCCGCGGCCCGTAGCGGTCGAGGATGATGCCGAGCGGCAGTTGCACGGCCGCGAAGGTAAAGAAATAGGCGCTGGTCATCAGGCCGAGGTCCGCCGGGGTCAGCCCGACATCCGCGACAAGCTGCGGCGAGATGATCGCGTTCACCGTCCGGAACAGATAGGACATGTAATAGCCGATGCCGAACGGCAGCAGGACCGTCAGTATCAGCACGCCCGCCGATTTTTTAAGGGGAACGGTGGTCGCTTCAGTCATGAATGCGCGCCTTGCGGGACGGCCGGATGAAGTTGATAAAACAAAGCGCCTGAAGGCCGATCATGATCCCCAGGGCCGTCGCATGCGCGGTTTTCGTATAGCCGCCATCCGGACTGGCGGGAAATGCCTCAATCACGCCGCCGATCCCCCATTGGCAAATAAACGCAAAGACAAACACCATGAAGTTCATCGCCGTAATCGAGCGCCCCGTCAACGCCGCGGGGAAATGTTTAGTCTGCGCGGAATAGGCCAGAAAGGTCGCCGATGCCAGCAGCCCGAACAGAAACCAGATCGCCGCCAGCCCGGTCGTCACGCCCAGCGCCAGTAACACCTGCAGGCCGATGAGCATCATCATCCCGCCGCCGAAAACGTGAACGGGCTGCACCCGCGTGCGCCGCAGCCAGTCCGCGATGAAACCGGTGAGCAGGAGCCCCGCCAGAAACCCGAGCTGGATAATGAACAGGTAATTCGCCCGCTCGGTCTGATCGAAGCCCGCCACATCGCGCAGCCACGGATCGGCCCAGAGCGTCTGGTATATCAGGAACGCGGTGTGCGACATCGCGAAGAGCAGTGCGATCCGCCAGAAATGCGGGTCGCGCGCAATCGACCTGTATCCCTTCAACTGTGCGCCGAAGCTCTCGTCGGTCTGGGCGGATCCCGGTTTCTCCGGCACCAGCACCAGGATCAGCAGAGAGACCACGACCGTCAGGACGGCGAGGCCGGCGAAAATGTCCCGCCACCCCGCCACGTGCAGCAGGATTTCCACCGGACGGGTGGCGGATATGGCCCCGACCGCGCCACAGGCCCCGATCAGATTGTTCATCAGCGGAATCCGGTCAGGCGGAAACCACAGGGCATTGGCCTTGAAGGCGCCCATCAACGCCGCCGAGACCCCGAACCCTATCAATGCCCGGGCGACCAGCAACAGCGCGAAACTCTCGGCAATCGCGAACAGTCCGGCCCCCGCGGCCGCGACCAGCAACAGGAAGGCGTTCACGCGGCGCGGACCTTCGGGGTCCAGCGCCACGCCGAGCGGAAACTGGGAAGACGCGAACGCGATCAGATAAATACTGGTCAGCAGCCCGAGGTCGGCGGGACCGATGCCGAGTTCCGACGTCAGGTTCTCGGAGATAATCGCATTCACCGTCCTGAACAGGTAGGACAGGTAGTATCCGCAGCCGAACGGCAGAAAGACGAGTAGGATTAGCCGGATCCCTGATGGCGGCGTCTTCAGGGGCGTGGCCGCGTTCCCGGTCAAGACGGTTCACCCGGTCTCGGCTTCATCGCGCTGCGCCCGTAAATCAGCGGCCCCATCAGAAGCCCTGCCGACAGGACAACGAGTTCGCGGAACCGCCTGAGCACCGCGACCGCGACGCCAAGCGCCGGGTTGCCGGTGAGCGCGCCCACCGCGACCGTGAACGCGCCCTCCTGGGTGCCGAGCGCCAGCGGCACGAAAAACGCGCCGACCCGGACAAGCTGCACAAGCGCCTCGATGATCCAGGCCTCCGCGAACGTCACCGGTGCGCCGAGCAGGTGGAACGCAATCCAGACCTCGACCGCGCCGAGCGCCCAGTTGATGAAGCTGAGAACGACGGTCGCCGTGAACCGGCCGGGCGAAAAGCGGTAGAAATCGACAAGCCGGTCCTCGAATTCGCCGACCTTTTCGAAAATGTTGCGAAGGCCGGGCCGCGACAGGATGCCGGCAAACCAGCCGCCCGTGCGCGACGTCAGCCGCAGGCGCTGAATGGCGAAGAACGCGCCGATCCCGGCGGACAGACCCACAAGACCGACGCCCGCGGCCCATTTGAAGCCGGCGCTCAATCCCGGTTCGAAAAGGAGCAGCGCAAAGCCGATCAGCAGGAAAGGCACCAGTCCAATGACAAAGGTTGTTCGCGCCAGCACGATCGATGCGAACCCGTCGCCATAGCCGATGCCGTAGGCGCGGTTCAGGATCGCCGCCTTGACCGGTTCGCCCCCCATGCCGGCCAGCGGCGTGGCGTTGTTCACGGCCTCGCCCACCATCCGCACCATCCAGAACCGGAATATCCAGATCGCGCGCAGCGGCAGCGACCGGAGCGTCATCAGCCATGCCCAGCTGTCGAGCGCGAAGGCCAGCTTGTAGACGGCAATCATCAGGACAACGCCGATCCCGACCTGGGACAGGTAGCCGCCGACCGCCGAGAGGTCGGTATTGACCAGCACGGCTGCGAGAAGGCCGATACCGACCGCCATCGCGCCGGCGCTGATCAGGATGGCCCGAATCCGGTCGCTCATCGGCTGGCACCTGCTTTTTGCAGTTTGAGGCTCATATCGGGGAAAATTGCACTCCCGGTTCCGCTATCGGCGATTTCAGGCGCCGTCAGGCCGGCGGAGGTGACGATCCTAGCAGAATCCTCAACGCCGGGTCATCAGGCGGCGCGCGTGGCGTTTTGAGGCCTGTGCGGCAAAATTCGCGGGCGATTATTGCCAGCAACCGGAGCGGCGGTTAGTTTACCGGGCTTGAAAAGCATCGGTCGAATGGTCGGCTGACAACGAGGAGGCCCGCGTGCCCACGACCCTGGAATTTACGATCGAGCCGGAAAACACGACCCGCCGGGTTCAGATCGACAATCTCGTCATCGCCGGCTGGACCGGACGCAATGTCGAGGCCCTGGAAAAACACATCGTGGAACTGGAAGAACTCGGCGTGCCGCGCCCGAGCTCCGTTCCCTGCTTTTACCGCGTCGGCACCGAACAGTTCATCAACGGCAGCGAGCCCCAGTTCCTGGGCGAGATATCGTCGGGCGAGGTCGAATTCGTCCTGATCGGGACCGATGAGGGCATGCTGATCGGCGTCGGCTCCGACCACACCGACCGCGAGGTCGAGACCTACTCGGTGCCGGTCTCCAAGCAGATGTGCGTCAAGCCGGTCTCACCGAACGTCTGGCGCTACGATGACGTGGCCGGTCATTTCGACGACCTGCTGCTGCGTGCCTGGGCCACCGAGAACGGCGAGAAAAAGCTGTATCAGGACGGCGGCGTTATCGCGATGCGGCCGCCCGAAGAACTGATCGGCCTGTATATGCCCGGCGAAACCGCACTCCCCGCCGGCACGGCCATGTATTGCGGCACCCTTGCAGCCATCGGCGGCATCCGCCCCGCCCAGCGCTTCGACGTCGAAATCGAAGACCCGGTGCTGGGCCGGAAACTTTCATACGGGTATAACGTCAACACGTTGCCCGTGGTCACCTGAGCGAATATCTGAAACTTGCGCATATCTGGAACTTAACCGAGGAAGACATCATGCCGATCAACAAGCAGCACAAGGAATTCTACGCCGTCGACATGGGCGGCGAATGGGAAGTGCCCGAGGGATATCCCGAAGGCATCAAACAGAAAATTCTCGTCGGCCATCTCGACGAGAAGAACAAGACCGGCTGCCGCACGCGCCTGCTCAAGTTCGAGCCCGGCGTCTACACGACCGCGCCCTTCACCCATGACTACTGGGAAGAAGTCTACCAGCTCAAGGGCGACCTGATCGTCGGCAATGACGAGAACGGCGAAGGCGGCCGCAGCTTCGACCCCGACACCTATGCCTGCCGTCCGCCGGGAACGCCGCACGGTCCGTTCAAGTCGGTCAATGGCTGCGTTCTGCTGGAAAGCCATTATTACGACGAGACGAAATAGGCGTTCCGGAAGGCGTCACCCGGACGCCCACGGCGCTTGATCGGCACATGACGCGTATTCAGGCCTCTGTCCGGCGGGCGGGGGCCTGAATGCCAAAAAAAGCGGGATGACAGATGGATCTGACGATGAAACCGGTTCTCGAACTGCAGGCAGGGCTGTGGAGCGGCAAAACGACCAGCCGCGAACTGACAGAACAGGCGCTTGCCCGCATCAAGGATCCGGACGGTGAAGGCTCGCGGGCGTTTCTCGCGGTCCACGAAGAATCCGCCCTTGTCGCCGCCGATGCATCGGACCGTCTGCGCGCACAGGGTGTTGTGCCCTCCCCGCTTGCCGGCATTCCGGTCTCACTGAAGGATCTGTTCGACGAACAGGGACAACAGACCCTCGCCGGGTCCAAATCCCTCGAAGGCGCAGCGCCGGCAACAAAAGATTCGACCGTCACCGCGCGGCTGCGGGCGGCGGGCGCGGTTCTGGTCGGCCGCACCAACCTGACGGAATTCGCGTATTCCGGGCTCGGCCTCAACTGTCACTTCGACACGCCGCGCAACCCGTGGGACCGCGAAACGGGGCGTATTCCGGGCGGGTCTTCGTCCGGCGCCGGCGTCTCCGTCGCCGATGGCATGTGCGCCGTGGCGATCGGCACCGATACCGGCGGTTCGGTGCGTATTCCGTCTGCGCTGAACGGCGTCACGGGTTTCAAGACGACGACGGGCCGCATTCCGCTCGACGGCGTCTATCCGCTTTCCGCAACGCTGGACAGCGTCGGCCCGCTGGCGCCCACGGTCACCTGCTGCATCGTCACCGACGCCATACTTGACGGCCGGACGCCGGTCGTGCCGCCCGCCCTGCCCATCGAAAACCTGCGCTTCGGCATCCCGCAGGACTACGTGCTGAACGACCTCGACGACCACGTCGCCTCGACCTTCGAAGGCACGCTCGAAGCGCTGTCCCGCGCGGGCGCGACGATCACGGAAGTGAATTCGTCAATGTACGAGGAAATTCCGGCCGCGATGCCGAATGGCGGCATTCTGGGCGCGGAAGCGTTCGCCCATCACCGGCCGCGCATGGACGACTTCAGGGACAGCTACGATCCGCGCGTCTGGGTCCGTATCCGCCGGGGCGAGAACCTCTCGGCGGCGGACCTGATCGACTGCCACCGGATTCGCGCAGATATCCAGGCCCGCGCCGCCGAGATGGCGATGCCCTTCGATGCGCTGCTGATGCCGACCTGCGCGACGGTCGCCCCGGCCATCGCGCCGCTCGATAATGACGAGGAGGCTTATGGCGCGGCCAATATCCTGATGCTCCGCAACACCACGGTCGGGAATTTCCTGGATAGCTGCGCATTGTCCATTCCGTGCCATACCCCCGGCAGCGGCCCGGTGGGGCTGATGGTGATGGGAGCGAACGGTCATGACGAATGGCTGACGCGTATCGGGCTGTCGATCGAACGGGCGCTCAAACGCGGTTAGCGGATGCTCGGCGCTGCGGAGCGCCCCGGGTCAGCGCGACATGCTGCTCTCACGCCCTTGGCGCTCAAGCTCGGTGAGCTTGTCGAGACCGGGCAGGATTTCCGAAAACAGCATTTCGGAGCGGGCGATCGGTCCGCCAACGTCTTTTTTCGGAAACCGCTCGCGCCAGGCATTCAGTTTGATGCCGAGCCCGCACAGAACACCGCCGACGGTTTTCTGCGAGCTGATGACATGCTGGCGGATCTGGCGGAACTTCTGCGCATTTATATTTTCCCACATCTGGTCCGATTGCTGGCGGAACGCCTCGAAACGGCTGGTCACAGAGGCCAGCAGATCGTTCAGTTCGCCTTCAACCCCGCGGATGGTGCCCAGGATATGGGGGTCCTGACGGAGCTGCCAGTTGCTCTCCAGCCCCTGCAGGTCCTCGATCATGTTGATAAGCTTCGGCGTGAGATCGTCGACATATTCCTGGTAATAGGCCAGCGACAGATAGATATCGGCGAAATCATCCAGGAACTTCGGTATTTCCATGACGTCGACTTCCAGGCTGTCCGCCAGCTGCATCAGGTTCTTGCGCGCCCTTTCCGTATCGGGGTCGCGGAAAAGATCGACCACGTTCTTAATCCTGTGAGATGCTTGTTCCCCCTCGCCGTAAACGAGGTTCATCAGCGGCAATGTGAAGACCTGCATGTAGAGCTGGAGCGATTCGTCCTTCTCGGGCGACAGCCTCAGGTATTCGACCGACGAAGGCTCTATCCCGAGATCGCGAAACTGGATGCGCAGGCTGTAGACGTCATAGGACGACAGCCGGCCGAGCGCGCGGAGCAATTTCAGATCGGCATGATCCTCATGGCGCGACCAGCCGAACATGTTGTGCCCCTTTTCATTGTCCAGCTCGCTCACGAGGATCTGACCGGAACCGGATTCGCCGCTCCGGAACAGTTCGATGGCGGGATCGAGGGCGGCATTCTTGATCAGGCGGCCCCGGCGCAGCTGTGACGTTTCCACAGGCACGATTTTCATCGGCATCCTGTAGAGTGAATCATTGTCTTCGCGAAACTTTGCGTCCTGCGCAGCATCGCCCATGCAGTTTTATCCGATCACCAACCAGATGCCCGTAAAATGCCTTTTGTTTACGAAGAATTCGTAAAAATCTGCCGAGACACCCCGGCGAGCGGGGCATCGGCGTACCTTTTAGGTGCGACAGACCGTTCAGGCGCTGTCGAGGCGCATTTCAAGGCGCTTCGGAATGGCAAATTCCGGCAAACCGGCCTTCGTCCATGATTTCAGGGCCTTATCCATGATCGCCCGGTCCGGAATCGAAATTTCGCCCGAGTCTATGGAACTCGTCGCATCGACCACGACCTTGCTGCCGGGCTCCGTGTTGCCGCCCCGGATCCTGACCGAGGGATCCATATACATCGGCACGAAGACGTCATCGATGATGACCGTGTCCCGCGCCGGGTCGTAATGGGAATTCATCGCCCAGTTGAGATGCTCCTGATCGCGGATATCCACATTGGCATCGACCACCGTGATCCGCTTGCAGGGCGAGATGCTGGCGACCAGCCTGCCGATCCGCTTGCCGTTGCCCGGCGCTCCCGGTCGGACCGCCACGATCGCATGCGCCAGCAATCCGCCGAAGGTCTTGTCGATGATGACATCGGCAACCGATGCCTCGCCCAGGTCGTGGCGCAGGACCTTCAGCAACTGCCCGGCATTGGTGAGGCTCTGCATCGTCGTGCTCTCGCTCGGCGGCATCTGGCTGGCGAGACCGTAGAAGACTGGATCCTTCCGGTGGGTAATCGCCGTGATGCGCACCACCGGCCGCTGACCGACCGGCCCCATATAGCCCGCGAACTCGCCGAACGGGTCTTCTTCCGCCGTCTCGCCCGGATAGACCAGGCCTTCGACCACGATTTCCGTGCGGGCCGGAATGCGCAGATCGACGCTGTGGCCTTTTACCTGCTCCAGCGCCGCGCGTTTCAGACCGCCGGCGAGCGTCGCCTCATCCACCGCAAAGGGCAGCGTCGTGACGGCGGCATAGTACATGGCGGGCTCGGCGCCGATGATAAACGCCACGGGCGCCGGCTCTCCCCGGTCGTGCCACGATTTGACGCACTGGAATCCCTGGCGTCCCGGCGAGAAGTTGCAGACGGCGCGGTCGGCGCCCAGCACCTGCGTGCGGTACACGCCGTAATTCTGGTCATCGGTCTCCGCGTCCCGCGTGACCACGATCGAGGTGATATACGGCGCCACATCCTTCCCCGGTGTCCACACCGGGATGGGCAGCGCGCCGAGATCGACGTCGCCGCCCTCGACAATCACGCCCTAGCACAGGCCCTTGTCGACCATCACAGGCGCTATGGGATTCAGCAGGGCGTCTTCCCATTTGGCATTGATCTCGTGCGGTTCCACGCCGAGTCCGATGGCGTACGCCGCCTCGGATGCCCCAAGCGCGCCGGTGGCGACCGGAATTCCGGACCCTTTCACGTTATCGAACAGGAAACCGAACCGGTCTTTTTCCTCCAGCGCCTGAAACCCCCATTTGACCATGCAGCCGATTTCCCAGGACGGATCGACCTCTTCGGTGACCCGGCGCACCAGCCCCTGCTGTTCGAGAACCGCGAGATAGTCGCACATGTCATTCAATGCCATGGATTCTTCCTGTTAAATCGAGATCTATCGGCTGTGTTCAGAAAACGATGTCAGACCCTCGGGTCCAGGGATGGCAGGCCAAAGCGGATACGGCCCGCATTGACGGACTGGATATCCCACGACACGGTAATCTGCAGAGACGCCGCATGAACGTCGCGGAACATGCGGAGAAAATCGTTCTCGGGCGTCAGGCCCCGCGCGCCGACCAGAGGGTTAAGGCGCTCCACCGCCCGGACGCAAAGCTGCACCGCAAAGGCGTTGTTCCGCCGCCAGCGCGCCCTATCGTCCAGAACCGGCACGCCGCCCGCTTCCGCTGTGGCCATCGCCTCCGCACTGTCTTTCAGCAGCAACGCTTCCGCCGCGTCTATCTCGGCCCCTGCCTCGGCCACCCGGATCTGCGCCGTCGGCAGCTCCGCCATGGGCGCGTTGCCGACGGTGCTGCGGTCTCTCAGGTCGTCCTCGATCAGTGCCAGCGCGCCCTTGGCGATCCCCAGCGCGGGCGCCGCGAACACCTTGGTGCCGAGGGTCAGCGGCGGCACCCGGTAGAGCGCACCCGGATTGATCGCCGAGCCCGGGGACGGCCCGCCCATGAGTTCCGTCGACGGCACCGTCCGGTGTTCGGGAATAAAGACATTATCCAGCCGTATGGAGCGCGACCCGGTGCCCGCGAGTCCCGGCGAAAACCAGTCATCGACGATTTCGTAATCCGATTTCGGCACGAGGGCGAAACGGTGCTCGGGCGGTCCCTCGCCGCTTTCGGGCGGCACGAAAACCTGCAGGTTGTTCCAGTCGGCGAAGTCCACGCCGGAGGCGAAGCTCCAGAGGCCGTTTGCGACCAGACCACCCTCCGTGCGTTCCACCTTTCCGCCCTTCGCCGGAAAGGACGATGCGACCAGCGCCTTCGGATTCGCCCCCCAGACGTCTTCCTGGGCCTCGGGCCGGTTCATCCCGAGAATCCAGTTCTGGACGGCAAGATTGGAGAATATCCAGCAGCTCGATCCGCAGCCCTGCCCCAGCTCGGCGCCGAGCCGCACCATCATACCGATGTCCCAGCCCTTTCCGCCGAAACGCTCCGGCTGATGGATGCGGAAAAATCCCGCATCGGCGAACGCCTCGAAGGTCTCCCGCGGCACGGCGCGATTTGCCTCGGCAGTGCGCGCACGGCCGCGCAATACCGGGATCATCTCCCGGGCACAGGCGACCATCGCGTCCTGTTCCGCGCCGGTCAGTTGGGGGCCCGACATCTCAGGCACGGGGATCGCTCGGCGTCAGACCGAGCTGGATTTCGGCCGCCGATATCGCATGACGGTCCCACGCCATGTTGATCTGCATGGTTGCCGCGTGGATATCCCGGTAGGCGCGCATGAAATCGCTTTCCGGCGTCAGACCGCGTGCGCCGATCAGAGGATGAAGTATATCGACCGCCTTCACGCACATGACGCCCGCATAGGCGTTGTTCCGCCGCCAGAACGCCCTGTCCTCGACCGTGGTCAGGCGGCCGATCCTGCCGATTTCCAGCGCGACATCGCAGTCGCGCTGCATCAGCGCCCACGCGGCGTCGATCAGCGCGCCCGCCTCGGCAACCCGCAATTGCGCGGTCGTCAGCGTCGCCATCGCGACGCCGGCGACGCTGTTCCGCCCCGACAGATCGCGTTCGATGGCATCGAGCGCGCCGCGCGCCATGCCGATCACCGGACCGGAGAATATCTTGTTGGCGCCGCACATCGGCGGCACCCGGAAAATGGGGCCGAAGTTTTCGGAGGCCTCTATCGTGTTGCCGACTCGCGCCTCCGCCGTGTTCAGCATCCGGTGCTCGGGGATGAAGACGTTTTCCAGCTCGATGGACCGCGATCCGGTGGCCACGAGGCCCGGCGAATTCCAGTCATCGATCACGCGGTAATCCGATTTGGGCACGAGCGCCATGTGATGCGACACGCCGCCGCCCTCGCGCGGCACGAAAACCTGCATGTTGTTCCAGTCGGCCCAGTCGACGCCGGAGGCGAAACTCCACACGCCGTTGGCAACGATACCGCCCTCCACTTTTTCGACCGTTCCGCCCTTCGCCGGAAAAGACGACGCGGTACAGGCATCGCTGTTATCGGCCCAGACATCGACCTGGGCCTGGCGCGATGCCATGGCGACGATCCCGTTCTGGGCGGCGATATTGGAAAATATCCAGGCCGACGAGCCGCAGCCGCGGCCGATTTCGACGGCGCAGTCGAGCATGGTCCGGTGACTCATCTCGAGACCGCCATACCGTGCCGGCATCTGAACCCGGTAAAACCCGCCTTCGAGCAGGGCTTCGTGGGTTTCGCGATGAAGACGGCGGTTCTGTTCGGCATCGTGCGCGCGCGCACGCACGGTCTCGGTCAGGCCCCGCGCCATCTCGACCAGTTCGAAATGGTCGGGGCTACCCGTCTTCGGGGGTGTCGATCCGTCTGCCATGCTCTTTCCTCAATAACCGGCCGGCTTGCGGCCAAGTTTACGACGGCTTGTTCGCCGGAGTCTTGCGCGTTTCCACACGGGTCATCCAGGTGGTCGCGATGAAGATGACCGCTGCGCCGAGCCAGGTCCATATTTCGGTGGTCTGGCCGAACGCGAAGAACGCAATCGCCGCGATCAGGGGAAGGCGGAGAAACAGCATCGGCGAGACGAGGCTCGCCTCCGCCAGCCCGAACGACCGGGTAAGGCAGAACTGCGCGCCGACGCCTGCCACCGCGAATCCGGCCACCTGCCATGCCAGATCTCCCGTCGGGTTCACCCACCAGATCGCCGCGGGGATTGCCGTCATCGGGAGCATGAAGATGAAATTCCACATCATGATAGACGGAATTTTATCGTAGCGTGCCAGCCAGCGGGACAACGTATCCGACGTCGCATGGAAAGCCGCCGCCGCCAGCGCCAGAAAGATGCCGAGGTTCAGATCGCTGAAACCGGGGCGCACGATGACGAGCACCCCGCCGAACCCGACCAGCGTTGCGATGACCCGGTGGGAATGCAGCTTTTCGCCGAGCAGAAAGATCGCGCAGATCATTGTGAAAATCGGCAACGTGAATTGCAGTGCAACCGAATCCGGCACGTTGATCAGGGTCAGCGAGAAATAGCCGCTGCACATTCCCGTGAGGCCGAGCGCCGCGCGCATGAGGTGCCTCGAGGGCACCCGGGTTTTGAGGGACCCGATTCCCGCCTTTAAAATTATGGGCGTGAAGATCATTAATCCGAATATCTGACGGAACAACACCGCCTGAAACGCGTTCATGCCGCCGTCCTGCACCGCCTTTACCAGGGTCAGCGATACGGAAAAACAAAGTGCGGCGCCGACCATCCAGAGAATACCGGCGACGGGACTGTGCCGGTCGGGGCCGCCTGCAGGAGCCGCCATCAGGCGTACGCTCCCTCGGCCATTTGCACACGCCGCGGGATCGCCTTTCGTTCTGCGGCAGGATGGAGATACCGGACCGCTTCACCGGACCGGATCGAATGTTTCCGCAGCAGCATATGTTCACCTTCCATCTCGCCTGACGTTCCCCGCTGTTATCCGTTCTGTTATGAGTGCGAGTGTAGCCGATACCGCTGCATCCGCACCATCCCGACGGCGTGTATCAGAGCAGGCTTCATCGCGGCACGTCCACGCGGTCGCGCCTTGCGATGACCGGGCGCGCCGCCTAATCTCCGCACAAATATCAGAGATGAAGGCAGATCAATGGAATATCTCGAAACCGGCTATCCGGAACCGACGGAAGAATACCTGAAACCGACGGAATTTCTCGATTTCGACAAGCCGATTGTCGCAGAGTTTGCAGCCAGGGCAATCGAGGGCGCGACCACCGAAAAGGAAAAGGCCATCCAGGCATTCTACGCCGTCCGGGATTCCATCCGCTACGACCCCTACCGGATCACCAACCGGGCCGAAGCCTATTCCGCCAGCAACGTGCTTGAAACCGGCGCCGCCTATTGCATTCCCAAGGCCGCACTCCTTGCCGCCGTTACCCGCGCCGCCGGAATTCCGACCGCCATCGGCCTGTCCGACGTGACCAACCACATGTGCAGCCCGCGCATGGCCGAAGCGATGGGCGGCGAGACGCTGTTCATGCATCACGGCTACGCGGTGATGCTGATCGACGGCAAATGGGTCAAGGCGGCTCCCGCCTTCAATATCGAGCTTTGCGACAAGTTCGATGTCACCCCGACCGAATTCGACGGGGTGGAGGACGCGCTGCTTCAGGAATTCGACAAGAACGGTCACAAACACATGGAGTATGTCCGGAGCCACGGCATCTGGTCAGATATACCGGCGCAGCGGGTGTTCGACGATTTTACCGCGTTTTACGGACCCCAGTTATGGGAGCGCTGCCGCGAAGCCGTCGAACAGAACGAACGCAAGCTCGCCGCCAATTTCGAAGACGAAACTCCGGTCACCTGAACATGGAGGAAGGCGCCCGTGTCCGCGTGGCCGAACTGCTCGGCGCGGCGCGCCTGTCGGCGCAGCCCGTGCCGGATATTCCCCGCCAGGACGCGCCGCAGACGATGGCGGACGGATACGTCGTCCAGGAAACGCTGCACCGTTATCTGTGCGAGAAGACCGCCAGCGCCCTCGCCGGCTGGAAGATCGGCGCGACGACCGCAGGGATGCAGGCATATCTCGGGGTGGACGGTCCCGCTTACGGCCATATTCTGTCGGCGCATGTGCATGAGCCCGGCGCCGTTCTCTCCGCGTCGGACTTCTGCCACCCGGGCATCGAATGCGAGATCGCCGTGCGTATCGGTATCGATGCCGGCACCCGGACCTATACCCGCGAAACGGTCGGCGAAATAATCGACGCGGTGATTCCCGCCATCGAGATTGTCGAAAACCGTTATGGCGACTTTCTGGCGCGCGGCACGCCTGCGCTGATCGCCGACGACTTCTTTCACAAGGCCTGCTTCCTCGGAACGCCCGTCACGGACTGGCAGGGTATCGACCTCGCCGCCGTCAAGGGCCGAACGCTGATTGACGGTGTCGAAAAAGGCAGCGGGACCGGCGCCGACGTGATGGGCCATCCCCTCGAAGCGGTCGCCTGGCTGGCGAATACGCTGGCCGCCCACGGGACCCGACTGACCGCCGGCCAGATCGTCCTCACGGGCTCTGTCGCGCCCGTGATCTGGCTCGACAGCCCGGCGGCCGTGGCTGAAAGCCGGCTGGAGGGCCTCGGCGACGTCCGCGTCGACTTCAGTTAGGCGATGTCTTCCGGCTTCTGTCCGACAGCCGGTACGCCGCCCTTCTCGCCCCAGCGCGGGGCCGATTCCAGATGGATGTGAAGCTGGTCCAGCATGCGCATGCAGGACTGGTCGACGATGTCCTCCAGCGATTTCGGGCGGTTGTAGAACGCCGGTACCGGCGGGAAGATAACCGCGCCGATGCGCGCCAGCTTGGTCAGGTTTTCGAGATGACCGATATGCAGCGGCGTCTCGCGGATCGCAACGATCAGCGTGCGGCGCTCCTTCAGGATGACATCCGCCGCCCGGCTGATCAGGTCGCCGGTATTGCCGGCCGCGATATTCGACATCGTCTTGATCGAACACGGTGCGACGATCATGCCCTCGGAATGGAATGAACCGGATGAAATCGACGCCCCGATATTGCCGGGATCGTGAATCTCGTGCGCCAGACCGTTGATGTAGTCGAGTTCCAGATCGTGCTCCATCTTCAGGGTGAGCTTCGCCGACTTGCTCATCACGAGATGTATTTCGATGTCGGGATCTGTCCGCATGAGTTCCATAAGACGGACGCCGTAAATCGTGCCGGTGGCGCCGGTGATGCCGACAATTACTCGTTTCATTCTGAAAATTCCCTGGGATGGTCGTGTCGATAGAGCGGAAAGGCGGAGCGAAATACCGACTGAGCTTAAGTGGTTGATTCAACGATGATTTGGTTTAACAGGTTACGCAGGTCCGACAAAGATGGATTTTCCGTAATGTACCGACAAACACGCCGGGGGGGCAAATGCACCAGTTGAATGGCTTTATGCACAATCTTGGCGGTCGGCTGACGACGTGGGAGCCCGACCGCGCGGTGATCGAACTCGACGTGGCGGAATACCACCTGAACGGTATCGGCGTGGTGCATGGCGACGTGATGGCCGCGCTGATCGACACTGTCGGCGCCCGCGCCGGACTGTTCTGCACCGTTGACGGCAATATCCGCCGGGCAATGACCGTCTCGATGAATGTCAATCTCGTCGGCAACGTCAGAGAGGGTTCCATGATTGCCGAAGGCCGGGTCCGCAAGGCGGGCAAGACCATCTACGTTTCGTCATGCGATGTTCACGAC
>JAYOMI010000064.1:4109-19912 GCA_038120765.1 Rhodospirillaceae bacterium | reverse complement strand
ACCATGCCCATCCCTATGTGGAGATCGTGACGGTTCTTGAAGGCACGGGAGAGGCCTGGATCGATGGGGAGGCGGACGGGACCGAGATCGGCCCCGGCATGACGATGGTATTTCCGGCGAACACCGCACACGGGTTCCGGGTGACCGGCGATGCGGCGCTTGTCACCTACGGCATTCACTCATCGCCTGAACGGATCGTCGAGATCCGGGACTAATCGGACATCACATCGGCGGCGCTTTTGTTCTCCCCGACCCGGTGGAGCGGACGGCCTGAATCGGTAATTGCGACGATGACCATGATCTCGTCGGCGCGCGGCGCGTCGGCGAGGGATACTTCCATCGCGTCGAAATGCGAAAACGTCCAGACGTCTTCCTTGTGATGCAACGGGCAGTCGATTGTCGTTCCCGGACCGCCGATTTTTTTCGCGGACGGGATGATGGATGGCGCCGGCCCGACCACCGCGCGCAGCGGTTTGCCCATGGTCGGGTGCATACAGGCGGCGGCATGTTCCTTTTCGCCGTTTTCGCCAACGATGGCCGCCTTCCCGAAGCTTTCAACCTCGTCTGCGCCGATGCCCAGCGCCGCCATCGCCTTCCGGCCCAGAAGATCGCCAAGCTCGGCGCCGGCGGCCTCCAGTTCGGGCAGGTCCTGCGAATAGCGCCCCGCATAGGGATTGGCGATCACCGCGACCGCGGCGCACTGCCGGGTGGGCGGGTCGATCTTCTGGCCGATCTCGGTCCGTGTTTCCTGAACGATGGTGACGATTTTCCTGATCGATATCCCGGACATCTCATTCCCCTGCGTTGGCGCGTCGATGACGATTATGACATGATTTGGCGGAACGTCATCCCGGACGTTCAGGAACACCCGGAGACTGAGCGGCGTGATCGCGAAATGTCTCCGAACACCGATCCGATGATCAGAGGAATCCAGAATGACCGACAAGAAATCTGCCGCCTTCGATCCGCTTGAACTGCCGACCGTGCAAAGAAATCCCTATCCGCCGCCATACGACACCGTTCTGGACGGCCGCGTGCGCCGGACCATCGGCGATCCGCGCGGCCTGACGGCCTTTGGCGTGAATCTCGCCGAGATGGCGCCGGGATCGGTATCGTCACTGCGCCACTGGCACTCCGCGGAAGACGAATTCATCTACATCACCGAGGGCACGCCGACCCTGGTGACCGATGCGGGCGAAGAGGTCCTGCGACCGGGCATGTGCGCCTGCTTCCCGGCGAATTCCGGCGACGGCCACCGTCTCGAGAACCGGTCGGAGGAAATCGTCCGCTATATCGAGGTCGGTAACCGTTCGGAGAGCGAAGAGGTTCATTATCCCGATAGCGACATGATCATGGAGAAAGCGGCAGACGGCACGCGATCTTTCCGCCATTTCGACGGCACGCCCTATTGATTGATCCTGAAACACGGGCGCCATGATACGCAACGCCCTTGAACGGATAGCAGGTCTGGGAACGTGGCTGATGGCAAGCGCCTTCGTGATCGGCTATCTGCTCCCGCCACTCGCCGCCGCCTGCCGCCACGTTATGCTCCCCGCGATCCTCGTCATCCTGACGATCGCGATGCTGCGGCTGGATGTGGCGCGGCTTCGCGCCTACATCCGCCGTCCCGGCGTGATGGCGCTAATCATTCTGGCCAATTTGGTCGCCGCTCCGGTCATGATGTGGCTGTTGTTGATCCCGGTCGGTATTCCCGACGAACTGCGGCAGGGCATGGTTCTGCTCGCCGCCGCCCCGATGGTGAGTTCCGCAATCGCCTTTGCAACCATTCTTGAACTCGATTCCGCGCTGGCAGTCGCCGTGATGGTCGCCACCTACGCCATCGTACCGCTGACCCTGCCCGCCCTGTCGCTCTGGCTGCTCGATCTTGATCTTGGCGTCGGGTTCCTCGAACTGTTCAGCCGTCTGTTAGCGACGATTGCGGTCCCGGCAGGCATCGCTTTCGCGATTCGGCGCTGGTTCTGCAGTCCCGCAACGATGGCAAAGAATGCCCGGGCGCTCGACGGCGGCAGCGTTCTGTTCGTGATGATTTTCGGCTTCGGAATCATCCACGGGCTGCCGGCCTTTGTGGCCGCGCAGCCGGGCTACGTCACGCTGGTCCTCGCGACCTCCTTTGCGGCGAATATCGGGCTGCAGGTTTTCGGCGCAGCCCTTTTTCTCTGGATGGGCCGCCGGGAAGCACTTACCGTAGGTCTAGTTACCGGCAACACAAATCTGGGACTGATGATGGTGACCCTGGCAGACCGCGCGCCGCCGGAACTTCTGGTGTGCTTCGTGCTCGGACAGATTCCGATGTATTTCCTGCCGGTGGTCGCCCTGCCGGTATACCGCCGGTTAATGCGCGCATGATCCTGTTGAACGCACTCGAACTGGTGGCGCGGCGTACCACATGGGTGCTGGCGGCCGGCGTATTCCTGGGGATCGCCTGGCAACCCCTGGCCAATTTTTTCGCGCCGTGGCTCGAAGCGTTTGTCGTCATGAACCTGTCGCTGTCGATGATGCGGATCGAACCGGCGGCATTGCAGAACTATCTCCGCCGCCCGGTGCTGATCGCTGCCATCTTCGTCTTTTCAATGACGATAGCGCCGCTGATCCTGTGGGGCCTTGCCGCCGGCGCCGGGATAGATGGGCCAATCGGGGCGGGCATGGTGTTCCACGCGCTGGCAACGCCGATCATGTCGGGTTCTGCGCTTTGTATCCTTTTCGGGCTCGACGCGGCCCTCGCGCTGATTGTGACCGTGCTGTCCTATGCACTGGTGCCGTTTACGCTGCCGCCGCTGGCGCTCTGGCTGCTGGGGATCGAACTGGACGTGACGGTCCTCGAACTGATGTGGCGGCTTGGGCGGATCGTCGGCGCGAGTTTTCTGATCGCGTTTGTCGCGCGCCGTCTGCTGGGCCCGGACTTCCTGAAAGCCCAGGCGTCGCGCATGGACGGGATTATGGTTTTCGGCATGGTCGGGGTCGCGGTCTCCCTGATGTCCGGCCTGCCGGAGTTCGCCGCGGCCAAACCCGCTTTCACCGCAATCGTCACCGCGACGACATTTGCGATAAATATCGGCCTGCAGATCGCCGCCACGCTGCTTTTCTGGCAGATCGGCCGCAGGGCTGCGCTGACTGTCGGCCTGATCACCGGCAACACGAACACGGCACTGGTACTGGCCGCCCTTGGCGAGAACGCGCCTTATGATCTTCTGGTCTATTTCGTGGTCGGCCAGTTTCCGATCTATATCCTGCCGCTGGTAGCGGTACCGATTTACCGGCGGATCGCGAACGGCGCATAAAAAAACGGCGGTCCCGGAAAGGACCGCCGTTTCTTGTTTTCCTGAACTCCGCCCTATTCGGCGGCAACCGCCATCTGACCCTGTTCCGCGGCGATCTTGCGATCGATCATCGCCCGTGCCGCGATGGAACCGGCATCCTGAATGGTGTCGATGGTCGGCTTGTCGTCCCAGTTTTCCTGCTGTTTGTTGAAGACTTCCCAGTCCTGATGGAAGGCTGTGAAGATCTGCTTGTATTGCAGTTCGGTCATTTCCGGCGTGATCGGCTTTCCCTGGACCTGATAGGCATTCGACCAGAAATAATGGGTCGTATTCTCGGTTTCCGGAGTCACGAAATTGAGATTGTGGAAACCGAAACCGCCTTTGGGAACCTCGCGGTCGATTTCGGTAAAGCCGAACTCCTTGCCTTCCGCCGCGCCCGGCGCCGCCCCCGTAAACAGGCGCACGGCGCCCGGCATCTGGAATTCGATGATCTGCCAGCGGTCGACGATGTCGTCCTCGGTCCAGCCGCCCATCTTCTGATAGGTCGGCGCCGGGGGCTGGCCGACGGTCCAGCGCGCGACCGTGACGGAATCGTCGTCTTTCAGCGTGCGGATACGGGCCGCCTCGGCGACGGCCGCATTGCCGATGGTCGACCGATGCACGAAGCCCAGATGGGACAGATCGAGCAGGTTGTCGATTATCAGCTTGTAATCAGCCTTGACGTAGAAATAGGTCCCCTTGTCGCCCCAATCGTCCGCGGTTTTCCAGGGATAGGGTACGATCAGGTCTTCGTCGGCAAGGGCAGGATCGCCCATCCAGATCCACATCCAGTTGTATTTTTCGACGATCGGATATTTCTGGACCTGCGCTCCCGGCGGGATCGTGGTCTGACCGGGCACATGCACGCATTTGCCATCCGCGTCGAAACGCAGGCCGTGATAATAGCACTCCATCTGATCGCCGATCAGATTGGCCTTCGACAGCGGCATCCGGCGATGGCAGCAGCGATCCTCGAAAACGATCGGCGTGCCGTCCTCCTTGCGCCAGAAGACCAGGTTTTCATTGCAGATGGTGCGCGCCATCGGCGTCCGGGTGACTTCCTCCGGCTGGGCGCAGACGTACCAGGTATTTTTCAGAAACATGCAGTTTCTCCCGTGTTCAACGACCTTTGCGGCCATCGTGAAATTTTAGATACCGGGGTAGTTTATGGGGTTTCCATGGGGAAATGCAAATTCATCTTCAGGCCGCGCTTGCCGGGGCCGCGCGGGGTTTCTATAGAATAGGGACCGAACTGACCGACACACGGAGACCCCCATGGAAAATCGCGCTTTTTACCCCGAAAAAATGCAGCCGCCGGCCGGGCCCTATGCCCATGGCGTTGAAATTCCCGAAGATGCGAAGATTACCTACACGGCTGGCCAGATCGGCATCGATTTCGACGGCAATATCCCCGACGATTTCGAATCCCAGGCGCGCAATGCATGGAACAACTGCATCGCGATTCTCGAACATAACCGCCTGCGCATCAGCGACGTGGTCAAGATCACCCACTTCCTGACCGATCCCGCAAACATCCCCGCCTACAACGCGATCCGCGAGGAATACCTCGGCGAGAACCGCCCCGCATCGACCCTTCTGGTGGTCGCGGGGCTCGCCGCGCCCAACCTGCTGTTCGAGGTGGAGATGATCGCCGCGTCGACGCGGAAGGGCTAGCCCGCCTCGTTCAGGATGGTGTCCGCCACTTTCTCCGCCATCATGATGGTCGGAATATTCGTGTTGGCCCGGGGCACGCAGGGCATGATCGACGTGTCGCAGACGCGAAGGCCCTCGACACCGTAGACCCGCGCGGACGGATCGGTCACGGCATCGGGATCGTCGGCGGCCCCCATGCGACACGTGCAGGACGCATGCCAGTGGCCGGTGACGGTCGTGCGTATCCAGTCGGCAATGGTGTCATCGTCCTGCAGCAACTCGGCCAGCGTCGGTCCTTCGAGAATAACGTTGTTGATGAAGCTGCGGCGCACCGGACCGCCGAGATCCATCAGCTGCGCCGCGATCCAGGTCTTTATCCGGTTCGAATTGTTGAATTCGCCCACTTTCCGCACCCGTTCTGAATAGGCAGCCGGGAAAACGTCGTGCACCGCGCCGGTCACCGCCGGGTTTTCATGCAGCTTTGCCAGCAGGCGGGTCGCTTTGACCAGCCGCACCAGATCGCGCTCGTCCGAGCACATGTTGAAATCGACATTGGGCTCGACCGCGGGATCCGCGGAATTCAGCGTCACCTCCCCGGTCGAATAAGACTTGTTGATCCACACCATGACGGCGCCGATACGGTCGCCGAGCGCATGCCATACCGATTTGTTCGTCGGCACGATGAACATGTCGTTCTCGCCGCAGCCTTCGACGCCGGACGAAAACCGCATCGCCGCGATCATCTGGCGGCGCATGCCCTTGGGCAGACGTGCATCCGGTTTCATGTAGGACGCCATGGAGACGCCGGGATGTTCCATCAGGTTCCGGCCCACACCCCGCCTGTCGGCAACGATATCGATGCCCAGATGCGAAAGCTGCGCCGCCGGGCCGATTCCCGACCGCATCAAGATTGCCGGGGAGTGCGTGGCGCCACCCGAGACGATCACCTCTTTCGCCCGGATCGTGCGCTCACCTTCGGGACGCTTGACGCGGAGACCGGAAATCTTCCGGCCATCGAAAATCAGTTGCTGAACTTCCGCCCGGTCGAGAATGTCGAGATTGGGCCGGGCGCGGACCTCCATAGTCAGGTAGGCGACATTCGCCGATACACGCTTGTCGTCGATATTCGAAATCGTGATCGGAAAATAGCCGTCGGCGAAATCGGCATTCATGTCTTCAAGATAGGCGAAGCCCTCGTCATCGGCGGCCTGCATGATCGCTTTCGTGTAGCCGGGCCAGATATCGGGGAAAAGGCGCCGGATGCCGATGGGCCCGTCCTTGCCATGGAACGGCCCGTCGAAATCGCGGTCCGATTCGAGTTTCAGAAAAAACGGCAGGACATCGTCCCACCCCCAGCCCGCGGCACCCCGATCGGCCCATTCGTTATAGTCCAGCGGGCTGCCGCGGTTCGCCATCATACCGTTGATGGACGAGCCGCCACCCATGACGCGGCCCTGCTGATAGAGCTTGTCCGGCCGGTTGTCGGGCAGATTTCCCGGGCGCGGCGGAACCGTGACGCGCAGCTTGCTCCAGATGAAACGCAGATCGTTATAGGCAACGCCCGCAAAGCCGTCCTGCAGCTGTTCCGGCAGGTTGTCGGGCGCATAATCGGTGCCGGCTTCGACCAGCAGAACCCTGTTCGACGACCGCGCACTCAGGCGTCCCGCGAGCACGCAGCCGGCCGACCCGCCGCCGACGATGACGTAGTCATATACCGTATCGTTCATCGGGGACCGTATTGCCGGCTTGTCATCTCAAAACCGCCCGCGCATAATATGGCCTTCCATCGGGGGGAGCCACCATCAGCGGCTGAGAGGTTCGAAAATCGAACGACCCCTGGAACCTGCACCGGATAATGCCGGCGAAGGGACGGTGAGTTTGATGATCTATCCATACATTAATATTCTATACTTGAAACACCACAGATTCAGCTGGGGCAGTCTGTTACCGGCGTCATCGCCGGTCGCGAAACCCTATTCTGTGTGTTCAATGCTGCGCCGCAAAGAAAAAACCGCCAGCGTGCAGCTCGGGAGGAGATCAGCATGAAATATACAATTGGCATTTTTACCCTCGGGGCCGCGGCGCTCGCGGCGGCGTCCCTCGCAACGCCGGCCCGCGCGACAGTCGGCAGCTGCACGGACCCGGTAACATTCGGCACAACCATCTCGTCGACGGGACGGTATTCCACGCTTGCAGACAAGTGGCGCACCATGACCATCGAGTTCGCCAAGATGATCAACGAAAGAGGCGGGATAGACCTGAAGGACTGTGGCAAGAAGCTGCCGTTGAAGTTCATCATCTATGACGACCAGAGCGTCCCGGCGACCGCGGTCAGCCTGTATGAGCGCATGGCGACGGTCGACAAGGTCGATTTCTTCGTCGGGCCGGACTGGTCCGCGATGGGCTTTCCGGTGCCGCCGGTCGCTGAAAAGCATAAAATTCCGATGGTGATGGCCAACGTCGCCGCGCCGCCGATCTTCAAGCGCGGCCTGAAATACATGTGGGGCACGCCGATGCCGACCGTGCCCAACTGGTCGACGCGCTATTTCGACATGCTGTCAAAACAGACCCCGCGCCCCCGGACGATCTATTTCGTCACCCAGGATAACCCGGTGACAAAGGCGATATCCACGTTCTGGTCAAAGAAGGCCGAAGAGCTGGGGTACAAGGTTCTTGGCGATGAATTGTTCTCGGCCGAACTGAAGGACTTCACGTCGCTGGTGCTCAAACTGCGTATCCGCAAACCGGATATCATTTACATATCGGCTTACGACAGCCCGTCGGTCCCTCTGATCCAGCAAATGCGCCGGCTCAAAATCAAGGCGAAAGACGTGCATCACGCGATTCTCTCGGGTTCGCTGCTCAAACAGGTCGGTGACGACCTCGCCGGCCTGACCGGGGAAATTCCCTGGTACCCGGGCGTGAAGGGACCGTTCAGCGATTTCGCAGAGGAACTCGTCAAGCGCGCCGACGTCGATATGTTCGACTACCCCTGGACGATGTCCCGCATTTCCGCCTACCTGATCATGGTTCAGGCGCTGGAACGGGCAGGCGCGGTCGACCGCGAAAAAGTGCGGGCAGCGTTGTTCAAGGGCACGTTCGATTCACCGACAGGACAGATCGAGTTCAACGAAGACGGTTACGCCTACAGGAACGGCGCCTTCACGCTGCAGATACAGAACGGCGCGCCGGTGATCGTCTGGCCGCCGGAGATCGCAACCGGGAAATACGTCTACCCGTCGCCCAGCTGGCAGTAAGCCGCACATGATCGACGTATTTCGTCCGGCGTTCGCGGCCTGACGGCCATGGACGCGTCCATCATCATCCAGATCGCGCTGGGCGGCATTCTGCTCGGCGGGCTGTACGCCATGGTCGCCTTCGGGCTTTCGCTGATCTATGGCGTCGCCCGCATTCTGAACTTCGCCCACGGCACGTTATTGGCTGTGGGCGGCGTCGCCGCGAGCGCCATATTTACGGCGACCGCGTGGAATCCGCTGCTGATCATGGTGCTGCTGCTGCCGGTCCTCGGCGTATTCGGCTACGTGTTTTACGACAAGCTGCTTCAGCCCCTCACCAGAAGAAGCCATTTCGAATACACGGTCGGATCGGTTCTGGTCACCGTCGGCGCGCTGCTGATCCTGTCCGACGTCGCCGCCTGGATGGCCGGCCCGGCGCCCCGGAATATCCCCCTCCGGTTCGAGGCCATGGAGTTCGGCGACGTCATTGTATCGACAACACAGGCCTGGATCCTGGGCGGGATTATCGTCTTCACGACTGCCCTGCATTTTTACATCAAAAAGAGCTGGTTCGGACGCGCGATGCGGGCGGTCACCCAGGACCATACGGGCGCCGCGATCTGCGGCGTTAAAGCCGATCGTGTTCATGCGCTTACCTTCGCCCTCGGATCCGGCATCGTCGCGATTGCCGCCGTCCTTTATGCGATGTTGTTTCCGGTCGATCCCTATATGGGATTTTCGCTGACGGTAAAGGCCTTCACCATCATCATTCTGGGCGGGATCGGCAATCTGGTCGGTGCGCTGGTCGCGGGTATTTTCCTCGGACTCGCCGAGGGCTTCACGTCGTTTTTCTGGGCGACACAATGGGCGCCGGCGATTTCGATCGTCTTGCTGCTGGTGATTCTGGTGATCTTCCCGCAGGGCTTCGGGCGGCGTAAGTCATCATGAGCAACTATCGCTACTGGCTCGGCGGCGCCTTCGTTCTTTCCGCCCTCGCACTGGTCCCGACCTCGGGCAGCGCCTACACGACGACACTGCTGTTCACCATGCTGATCTCCTACGCCCTCGCCCAGAGCTGGGACTGGGTCGGCGGCGAGGCGGGCTATATCAACCTCGCGCATTTTGCCTTCTACGGCATCGGCGCGTATGCGTTCTGCCTGTCGCTTCTGAACGGTATTCCGATAGCGCTCTGCTTTGTGATTGCCGTGGCGATAACCTCGGTCATCGCCCTTATCGTCAGCTTCCCGCTGTTTCGCCTGCGCGGCGACTACTTCGCCTTTGCGACGCTGGCGATCTTGCCGCTCGCCGAGCTGCTTGCCTTCAATTTCGATTTTACCGGCGGCGCCGACGGTGTCGTCCTGCCTCCGGAATACGTGCTGTTCGAGGCTTATTACATCGCGATCGGGCTTGTCGGACTGACCGCCATCGCCACCATCTGGCTGATACGGACCCGCTTCGGCTATGCGCTCAAAGCCATCCGCAATGACGAAGAAGCGGCGGAAATATGCGGTATCAGAATACTCCCGGCGAAATCCCGCGTGCTGATTCTCTCGGCGGGTTTTGCGTCTCTCGCGGGCGCGCTGCAGGGATGGCAGCTCTCCTATATCGATCCGACGACCGTGTTCGGGCTCGATGTCGCGCTGATCCCGATCGCGATGGCGCTGCTGGGAGGATCGGGCCTGTTATGGGGTGCAGTCGTCGGCGTGATCATTCTGTCGCTGTTCAACCAGTTGCTGATCGTCAGTCTGCCAATCCTGCAAACCGCCATATTCGGGCTGCTGCTGCTTCTGATCGGCCGCTTCATGCCAGGCGGACTGCTGCGCAGCGGCGCAATACGCAACAACAGGTGGATCGGCTTTCTGGGCCAGGAACATGACCGGTTCGTCAAAGTCACCGCAGGGCCGCCGGCGACAGACGGCCTGCCCCTGCCGAAACAGTCGGCGACGGCGGGGCAGCCGGTCCTCCGATGCCGCAATCTTACCATGGCGTTTGGCGGCAATGTCGCGGTCGACAACATCGACCTGACGATCAATGCCGGCGAGATCGTTGGCCTTGTCGGCACGAACGGGTCGGGAAAGACGACGTTATTCAACTGCATCTCGAAGGTGTTCGAACCGAAATCGGGAGAGATTATCTTCCTTGGCAACGACCTTGCCGGCGTCCGCCGGGACGATGCGTCCAGGCTGGGGATCGGACGGACGTTCCAGATACCGCGGCCGTTCTCCGACCTGACCGTCGCCGAGAATATCGCGATGCCCCTGATGTATCGCGGACAGGGGTCCGCGACGCTCCCCGATGCTCTCGGCCTCGCGAGACGGTTTGCCGAATATGCCGGTCTGACGGACCACCTGTCCGCCCGCGCCGATTCGCTGAACCTGCAACAGAAAAAAGCGCTTGAACTCGCCCGCGCCCTGGCCTGCAAACCGAAGCTTTTGCTGGTCGACGAGGTCGCATCGGGCCTGACCCCGGTCGAGATACGCCGCTTCGTCGATCACATCCGCGAACTGCGCGATGAGTACGGGATCACGATCATCTGGGTTGAACACATCTTTTCGGCGTTGGCCGAGGTGGTGGACCGCGTGATCGTGCTGGAGCAGGGCGCGATCATCGCCGACGGCCCGCTGGATGAAGTGGTCCGGGACGAGCGCGTGCTGCGCACCTATCTCGGCTCCGCCGCACCGGAAGGCGCATGATGCTGTCGATCGAAAGCCTTGCCGTCGATCACGGAAAAATCCGGGCGGTGTGGGACCTGTCGCTGCGCGTCGACAAGGGCGCGCGCGTCGGTCTGCTGGGTGCGAACGGGGCCGGAAAATCGACGACACTCGGCGCCATACTCGGCATATATCCGCCGGCCGCGGGCGATATCCGCTATGACGGGCAGTCGATCCTCGGGAATTCGCCGTCCCGGAACGTCGAAGCCGGGATCGCGCTGGTCCCGGAAGGCCGGCGGCTGTTCGGCGAGATGACGGTACGGGAAAATCTGGAAATGGGCGCCTATACAAAGACCACCCGCGCGCGGGTGGCGGAGAATACCGACCATGCCTTTGCCATATTCCCGATCCTGAAACAGAAGCGTAACGATATGGCCGGCACGTTGTCGGGCGGACAGCAACAAATGCTGGCAATCTGCCGGGCGCTGATGTCATCGCCGGGACTGCTGCTTCTGGACGAGCCGTTCCTGGGCGTCGCACCGATTCTGGTGGACGAGGTAATGGAAGCGCTGCGCCGGATAGCCGATGATGGCGTCACCATGCTATTGGTCGAACAGAACATTCACCGGGCGCTCGACTTTGTCGAACATGCCTATGTGATCGAGAACGGACGCTCGGTAATGGACGGGGCGAAAGACGCGCTCTTGAATGATCCCGGGTTTTCGAACAAGTTCCTAGGCTTGGAATAATCCTAGATAACCCCCGCACGAATGAACGGAGAATAAAATGGGAAGACTTGACGGAAAGGTAGCCATCGTAACCGGTGGCGGACGCGGTATCGGCGTCGAATATGCGAAAGTTCTGGCGGCCGAGGGGGCGAATGTGGCCGTTACAGACATCGTCGATACAGAGACGACCGTTAACATCATCAAGCAGGCGGGTGGCGAGGCCATCGGCATTCACTGCGATGTGACGGATCCAGAAAATATCAGGGCCATGGTTGCCGAAACGGTGGACACATATGGGCGGCTCGATATCCTGGTCAATAATGCGGCGCTGTTTGCCGACCTTAAACAGGGCTCTTTCCTTGATATCGACGAAGCCGAATGGGACCGCGTGATGCAGATCAATACGCGGGGCGTGTTCAGCTGCACCAAGGCGACCGTACCGGAAATGAAGAAGAACGGCTACGGCAAGATCATCAATATCGCGTCGGGCACCGTCTTCAAGGGTACGCCGATGCTGCTGCACTATGTGAGCTCGAAGGGCGCGCAGATTGCGTTTACCCGGGCGCTTGCCCGCGAGGTCGGTGATGACGGCATCACCGTGAACTGTATCGCGCCGGGCCTGACCATGAGCGAGAAAGTGATCGGCGACGAACAGTGGACCGCCGTAAAGGACGGCAATACCGCTTCCCGCGCCATCAAGCGCGAACAGGTCCCGGAAGATCTGATCGGCGCACTTGTTTTCTTCTCGTCGCCTGACTCCGATTTCATCACCGGCCAGACCCTGGTGGTCGACGGCGGCTCGGCGATGCACTGACGCATCGGACGAAACGTGTTTGCAAAGGCGGTCCATATCGGGGCCGCCTTTTTCTTTTACGCTATAGGGATTCGTAATGGCTGCGGGTTAGTGAACGACCGTCAGTGTGGGGGAAGGCGGGCGGCGGCGCATGAAGGGAAACAGCACCAGTCCCGCAAAAAAGCCGCCAGCATGGGCTTCCCAGCTGACATTCCCGTCGCTGAGCACGGCGTAGCCGATATTCACAACCATCATCACCAGAATATACTGCGCAATATCCTTGACCGTGGCCTTTGAATAACCGTCACGGCCGCGAAGCATCACATACGCGCCGGCACCCAGAAGCCCGAACACCGCGCCTGAAGCACCGACCAGTATCTGGCTCTCGCCCCAGTTCAGCAGCGCATGGGTCAAGGCGCCGATCGTGCCGGTTGCAATGAAGAAGACAACGAACCGCTTTCGCTGCAGATGCGGATAAATCTGCGGCGACAGCACGACGATCCATGTCGCGTTGGATATCAGATGCAGCCAACCGCCATGAACGAAGACCGACGTCATCGCGCCATATATCCAGATCAGATTCAGATCGCCGCCGCGGAAAAGATCGAAGCCCAGGAAAAAGAGCAGATAGAAATCGAACTCCGGAGGCAGGATCGCGCGGATAGCCTGGAGCACGATAAGGACCACCAGGAGCCGGATCACGGTCGGTGAAAGAGAAAATTGGGAACTATCCATCGCTATCCTGCAAGTGGCATCGGAAACCCGCTTTGGCAAGGAAATTAGTCCGGCGCGGATAACGATACATTAAAGCACCAGCAACAGAAGAAACGGCAGGGTGACGAATGAAACGGCCGTCGACACGACAACCATCCCCGCGACCTCCGCCGGTTGGCGATTGAATTTCTCCGCGAACAGATAGCTTGAAACCGCGACGGGCATGGCGCTCTGAAGTATTACGACGGCCCGGGCAGCACCGGTAAGATCGAACAGATCAGCGATGACGAAGCCGACGGCCACCCCCATCGCGAGGCGAAACACCCCCATGAAAGCGCTGCGCGCCATGCCGCCGACCCGAAGCTGCAACAGGGAAAAGCCGAGCGCTACGAGCTGCGCCGGGATCACAATACCGCCCAGCAGGTTTACCGTATTGAATATCCATTCGGGCAATCGCAATCCCGTAAGCTGCATCGCCACCGCGATCGTGACGGCATAGAGAACCGGGATACGCAAAATCCCGCGCAGGGTCACTTTTCCCTCGGCGATGGCGGCACCGACGGTAAAGGATCCTATTGTGCCAAAAGCGAAATAGACAATGGCAAGCGCGAGACCGGGATCGCCGAACGCGAAATAGGAGACCGGCAATCCCATGCTGCCCGTCAGCGGAAACATCAACGCGGGCAGATAGGATGCCGTTTCGAGCCTGAGCGCCCGTATCAGCAGAAATCCCGCCAGTGTGAAAGACGCATAACAGGCGAGGCTCGCCAGGGCGATTTCCGCCATCGCGGTGCGGTCAAGGGTGACCTTCTGGAAAGTGGCGACGATCAGGCAGGGCACGCCGATGTTGTATACCAGCGATGTAATCAGACCGGTATCGAAGGGGGTGCCGATTTTCGCCCACAGTATCCCAAAGGCGACGCAGATGAAGACCGGAACAACGATAGCACTGAGCTGGCTGATAATTTCCATCTACATTATCCGCTACAGAACGATCAGCATCAGGAGCGGCAGGGTCGCGAGGGAGATCGTCGTCGATATCAGGATCATACTGGCCGTATCGGCCGTGTTCCGGTTGAAACGCTGCGCAAACATGTAGTTGTGGACTGCAACGGGCATCGCGGACTGGATCATCAGCACCCCCCGCGCCGCGCCTTCGAGACCGAGCAGGGTGGCAATGCCGAAACCGACCGAAAATCCGGCGAGCAGCTTGATGAGGCAGACGACGATGATGCGCCCCGCCCCTTCCGCCTTCATTTTCGAAATCGCAACGCCGAGCGAGATGAGCATGAGCGGAATCGCGAGCCCGCCCATCAGCGCCGTCGTATTGGCAAGCCAGGCAGGCGGCGAAATACCCGTCGACATGAAGACAAGGGCCACCGCGACGGCATATATCAGAGGGTTGTTATAGAAAACATCGGCGGCAACCCGCCCGGCATAGATGCTCCATCCGGCGGTAAAACTGAACACCGACGAGAGGACGAATATACAGATGCCGAGCGCCAGGCCTTCGGGGCCGAAAGCGAACAGGCACAACGGCAGGCCCATATTCCCCGTGTTGGACGACGTAAATACCGGCAGAAACGTATGCGCGGGCAGGCGCATGAGGGTAATCGTGATCAGTCCGACGGCGAGAAAACAGCCAAGCACCAGCGCATAGGCGCCTGCCATCTCGGCAAATGCATCGGGGCTGACCTTCAGCTTGGTCAATGCTGAAAATGCAAGACACGGCATCCCGATATTCAGGGCCAGGGCGCCGACCATACGCGTATCGAACGCCCTGCCTGTCCGCCCCCAGACAAAGCCGATACCGGCGCAAACGAAGACCGGCGCAATGACGGACAGGATTTTCAGGATCAAATCGGAACCGCCACGAAGCTGGTTATAGTGAAGCCGGTCATATGATTGTCAGGGAACATGGTTGAGAAACGTCCCCTGTGTGAGCGCAGTTTTACTCCGCGGCGATTTTCGATTCACCGGGATCGAGATGGCGGAGCCTCGGAGCGACTTCTTCCATAAAACGGATCATGGAGCGCGCGCGTTTTTCGCGCGTCGCCCAGTCCTTGCCCGTTACGATCAGGAAGGTGCCGAACCCGCCGGCGGCATGGTAAAATTCCTCGATCCGGGCGGCGACGGTTTCCGGATCGCCCAGAATGTACATCCCGGCGTCTGCGAGCACGTCGATGGCACCCTCATTATTTGGCACGTCGAGATTGAAGACGTTCTTCAGCATTTTCAGAAAACCACGTTCCGCCTGTACACTGATTTCATGGGTGACGGCGGGACGCATGTCCTCGATCGCTTCTTCGTAGGAATCCGCGATATAAACGATGCGGGATGCCGTGATGTTTCTGCGGGCGCCTGAAATGCCGACCGAGCTGGCATGCTGCTCATACATATCGGCCTTGGGTTTGAGTCTTTCCGCGGATTCAAGGAACGCCGACAACAGGGTATAACCGCGCTCCGCCGACATCCGGATCGTCGATTCTGAATCGGTCGCCGTCGCCATGGGCAACGCGGATCCCGATAAAGGCTTCGGCAATGAAACGACGCCTTTGCCCTTCCAGTGGTCTCCAACCCAGTCGAAGATCTCGTCACTGCCCCAGCATTTCAGAATGAATTCGAGCGATTCATCGAGCCGGGCATGCCGGTCGTCGAAGCTCAGACCGCGTTCCTCGCAGAACAGGGGTGAGGGGAACCCCGATCCGAAG
>JAYOMI010000064.1:0-4099 GCA_038120765.1 Rhodospirillaceae bacterium | reverse complement strand
CCCTTGCCCAGAAGATGCTCCGTTACGGCGGCCTGGACGGCGACGTCCAGCGGGTGGTGAAGATGCAGCAGGCGAACGGCCGCTCCCATACGGATGTTCTCGGTCAGCCCGGCGGCCTTGGCCATCAGAAGTTCGGGCATCGGAATGGTGTCTACCCGGTTGATATAAGGCGGCTCGCCATGGTGTTCGCTGATATACGCGTCCCGGAATCCCAGCTTATCGGCGAGGACGATCTCGTAGATGTCTTCGTCATAAGTCTGCGCCGCCGTGGTGTGCGGGCGAAACCCGTTTGAAAATATGCCGAATTCCATCAATGATCCTTTCAACGAACGTCCCGCCACATTACTGACTGATCACGACAGCCGCAATTGCCCCGTCACGGAACCGGCTCCAATGCGCCAGAGGTGACCGGGAACTAGTCCGCCTCGCCCGTCAACGCGCCGAGGTCGTTCATATCTTCGATCATCCGGCGCCAGCGTTCTTCGCCAAAACGCGCCGTCAGGGCTGCCTGGGCTTCGTGCCATACCGGTGTCGCCCGCTCGATCGCGGACTGGCCCTCAGCGGTCAGGCGGACCACGCGTTCGCGCCGGTCCGCGCCAGCGGATATTTCCACGTAACCCTGTTCGGCGAGGACTTTCAGATTTCGCGTCAGGGTCGTCCGGTCGAGGGCAAGGTGTTCGGCAAGCCGCGTTACCGACGCAGGCCCCATCAGCGCCACGGCCCCCAGCATCGTAAACTGCGTCGCCTTGATCCCGCTTGGCGCCATGATGTCGTCGTAGAACTGCGTCACCGCACGGGACGCGCGACGGACGTTAAAACACGTGCAGTGCCACGCAACCCGCACCTGGGTCGGCTTTTGAAGGGTTTTTTGATCGGTCATATAAGTGTATATACACTTCAATTGACGAATCGACAATCCGGCCCCGGACACTCACATTTTGGGGTAAGGCGCGCTACATTCACTCCATGACTGAAAACGGCGGCGGAAAATCGGGAAAACCATTCTGGGTCTGGCTGCTTGTCGGGTCGGTCGCCGTGGCGGGGCTGCTTTATCTGTTGAGCTGGCAATTCCCGGGTGTGCTCTCCGACGGCAATGCCCAGCCTTACCTGGCGCATCACGTCATTTTGCTCGTTGTGCTTGCCAGCGCCCTGATGGCCGGCGGGGAGACCGGTGCCGGCGCAATGCTGCGGCACGCGGCCATCTGGATCGCGATCGGCGCGGTGGCGGTTCTCGCCTACAGCTACCGCTCGGATTTCCGGAATATGGGAAATCGCATCGTCGGCGAACTCCGGTCCGACACGGGCCTCGTGACGGGAGAAGGCGATGTTGCCATCCGTCGCAGCGGCGACGGGCATTTCCGGCTGACCGCGAACGTAGAGGGAAAACCGGTCAGGTTTCTGGTCGATACGGGCGCCAGCCTTGTCGCGCTCAGCCCCGCCGACGCCCGCGCGATCGGCTTCGATACCGAAAAGCTGCGATACGGATTACCCATCCAGACGGCGAATGGCAGCACCTGGTCGGCTGGTGTATCCTTGGCGGAAATATCGGTAGGCCCGATCCGCGCGCGAAACGTGAAAGCGGCCGTCAGCCGGGAAGGTCTGACGGAATCGCTTCTCGGCCTTACATTTCTGAACAGGCTGTCGGGCTACGAAGTCCGCGGCGATACGATGATTCTGAAACCCTGATTGATACGAAAGAATACGCTCACAATGGTAAAGCTCGACAAAATCTATACGCGTGGCGGCGATGGCGGCGAAACATCCTTGGGCGACGGCAGCAGGGTCGCCAAATATTCGCTGCGCGTTCATGCCCAGGGGGACATAGACGAGACCAATGCAGCGATCGGGCTGGCGCGACGCTTTTCCGATCCGGCGAATGCGGATGCCGTGCTGTCGCGTATTCAGAATGACCTGTTCGATCTCGGCGCGGACATCACCCGCCCGGGCAATGACCACACCGACGGCAGCCTCCGAATTCAGCCGGCCCAGGTCGAACGCCTGGAAGCCGAAATCGATGCAGCGAACGAAAATCTCCAACCGCTCCGTTCTTTCGTGCTCCGCGGCGGAACCGACTTTGCCGCTTCACTGCATCTGGCCTGCACGGTATGCCGGCGGGCAGAGCGAAACCTGTCCGCACTCGCCGCAGAGGAGCCGATAAACCCGCATGGTCTTAAATACCTGAACCGGCTGTCGGACCTTCTCTTCGTGATGGCCCGCGCCGCCAATGACGGCGGTGCCGCAGACGTCCTCTGGAAACCGGGCCAGAACACCTGAAAGATCGGGAGTACCAACACCCATCCAATTGGTGTAAATACGCTTTATCGGTATGGCACGATTTAATAATTTCCTTCGTCGGGGAGCGCTCTCGCTCTTTGTCCTGCTGATTGCAGCCCCTGCAGTCCACGCATCCGCGCAAAAAGGGATCGAAGCTCTCCAGCGCGGCAAATACGACGAAGCGGTGAAGTACCTCCAGCCCGCCGCAGAGGCCGGGGATGCGGGGGCGATGTATGTACTGGGCCAGATGTATGCGTCCGGTCGCGGGATCGCGAAAGACGAAAAAGCGGCAACAGAATTGTTCCTCAAAGCGGCCAATCTCGGAGACGCCAACGCGCAGCAGAGCCTGGGATCGGCCCTGATGCTGGGCGAAGGCATCGAGCAGGATATGGTCGAAGCCCTGAAATGGTTCATCATTTCAGGGCGTTCAGGCAACCAGGAAGCCATCACCTACGCCCAGAAAGTCGGCCGGTTCATGTCGCGGGAGATGCAGCGCGAGGCCCGCCAGAAAGCGCTGGAATGGCAGAAGGCGAATGCGCCGGAAAGCCCCGACCCCAAACAGTGATCAGGCCGGCGCCCGGTGCGCCTTTGCCGTCATCCCGACCCTGCCCGAGTGATCCAGCGCCCATAGATCGACACCTTGGCCGTCTGCCGTCGGCGCGCCGCCAAGGGTAAAATCACCGTCATCGTAAATCGGCCGACCGGACCGGAAAGAGAACGCGCCGACCGCGAAATCCGGCGAACCGGCTGCCACCATATCGAGCATAAGCCGCGCAATCAGCGTTCCCTGAACCAGAAGGCCGGGATAGCCCTTTTCCCGCACGTAATCGCGGTCGTAGTGAATGCGATGGCTGTTGAACGTCACCGCGGAATGGCGAAACATCAGCACTGCATCCGGCGTGATCGTCCGCGACCAGATCGGTTCGGCGGGAAGTGGAGCGGGTTCGGAAGCCCCGCGCTGCCCGTCGCCGCTGGGCGATTGTTCCCGTACCGTTGCCGCGCGGTAGAGAATGTCATTCTGTTCGACCACCGCAATTCCCTCGCCATTCGAAACACGATGCTCGATCAGACCGAGGATGAACGGGCCGGTCCGGCCCTCCTTCAGATCGAAAGAAATCACTTCCGATTCCTTCCGGATTTTATCGCCTATCCGAAGCGGGCGGCAAAAATCAAACCGGGCGCCGCCGAACAACTTGTTCGGATAACCGGCCGCCGCCGGCAGCAGGCCTTCGTCCTTGGCCAGTCCGTCATCGCCGAGCCGCGACGGCGGCAATTTGGCCGTGCAGAAAAGCCCGTGCCAGAGAGGCGGCACCGCATCGCCCGCTCCCGGGTCCGGATCTTCGTGACCGAAAGCCGCCATCAGCCCGGCGATCGGGGCCACGCTGATCACATCGTCGGTGACAACCATCCTTCCCACAGCGTTTTTCAGGCTCGTCGGTATATCTGTCATCGTCATCGCCAGGTTACGGAACCAACCAGGCAGATCCTGTGCCTGAAGGACACCAGTATATCGACGCGGGGGATGCTGGCAAAAGCGTACTTCCGCCATCGGCGAAAGGCTTCAGGCCGGCAGACTCACGCGACCAGCACCCCGAGCTCCAGCGCCTCCTCCCGCGCGGAGTCCGGAAACAACCCCATCGCATTGGTCTGGTGCAGAAACCCCAGCTTCTTGTAAAAACCTTCCTTGCCGCGCACCGTGGTCAGATAGACCTTCTGCACCGGCAGGCGGCGCAAAAGGTCCTGCATCATCCGCCGCCCGATGCCCATCCCTGTCCTCCCCCCCTAAGACTGGGCCATTATTTTTAGAGGCTGAGGGAGGATGCGA
>JAYOMI010000063.1:5699-20073 GCA_038120765.1 Rhodospirillaceae bacterium | reverse complement strand
GTGTAGCACTTCTCCACATCCGTAATCCACCGCTTGACGCCCTCTGTGACGACGAATTCGTCCGTCGGCGGAATAGCCTCGGCCGGACAGTTATTGGTACAGATGTTGCAGCTGGCGCAGACATCCTGAACGCCGAAATGAAGTGGCCGATCTATGGCAAGCGGCATGGATGTGGTCACGAAACCGGGGCGGAAACTCGCGCCGAGGTCGGGATTGATCAGACTGCCGTGTTTTCCCAATTCGCCAAAGCCCGCTGCATACAGGGCCGGCAAGGCCATGATGTCGTCACCGCCATTGTGATGCGCGACAGCGGGATAGCCGAGCGACCGGATATGGTCGGCAAGCTTCGTGGCTATCTCGGCGCACTGGACATAGACGCTGGTCGATTCTGTCTCGACGGCGCGCGGTCCGTTCAGCGCGGCGCTGTAATCCTCGCCCACGACGAGGCAGAAGATATAGTCGTGGGGCAGATCGACGCCTTCCGCGACCATGATCGGGGTCAGGTCGGCGCAGTCCACGACAGACGCGCCGAGGTCCCGCGCCATGCGTTTCAGATCTCCGGTCGCCTGCCCGATATCCTCGATCTCAGCCCGCTCGCGGTTGACCGGCCCGTCGCGCACCTCGCCCAGCGCCCGCCACCGCGCCATCCGCGCGCGGGTCTCCGGCGGACGGTGTTTCCAGAGTGGGGGCTCGTCGAATCCATGCTCGGCGAGAAGCCTGCCCAGAATGGGCTCGGCGGCGCCCTGCACGCGGACTTTTGCTTTACCTTTCAAAGATCTCTCCCAATCGTGAGCGCTCTGACGGCGGTGATGAACTCTAGCCCGGGAAGGCTGCCGAATGAAGGGAGACATATGAAAAAGGGCTCAGCCGTCTCCGGCCAAGCCCTTGAAATTCTTGGTGGGCGATACAGGGCTCGAACCTGTGACCC
This sequence comes from Rhodospirillaceae bacterium, assembly GCA_038120765.1. GTDB lineage: Bacteria > Pseudomonadota > Alphaproteobacteria > MPNO01 > UBA830 > CAXBCP01. Next base: position 19,145 of record JAYOMI010000063.1, on the reverse strand, counting down.
GCTGATTAAGAGTCAGCTGCTCTACCAACTGAGCTAATCGCCCTCAAGCGGCGAGACTGATACCAGAGCGCCTTAAATTTGTCGATAGGCGCGGCAGCCCATAAATGCGCCTATCCGTCGCCGCCGGCGCCGTGCCGGGATATGGTGACGTCGCGGTGAATATACGTGCAGATCAGGAAGCCCATCCCGATCATCAGGGTCAGCATCGCGGTACCGCCGTAAGAGATCAGCGGCAGCGGCACGCCGACAACCGGGATCAGCCCCATGACCATGGCGATATTGATGAACACATACAGGAACAGCATGCTGGTAATCCCCATCGCCAGCAGGCGGCCGAAATGCGTGCGCGACCGCAGGCTGATGGCAAAACCGTACACCATGATCAGCATGTACAGCCCCAGCAGGACCAGCCCGCCGACCATGCCGAATTCCTCCGCCAGCATGGTGAAGATGAAGTCCGTCTGCTTTTCGGGCAGGAAATTCAGGTGGCTCTGTGAGCCCTGCATGAACCCCTTGCCGAACAGCCCGCCCGATCCGAGGGCGATCTTCGACTGCAGGATGTGATAGCCGGCCCCCAGCGGATCCGTCTCGGGGTCAAGGAATGTAAAGATGCGTTTCTGCTGATAGGGACGCAGCATGCTCCAGACGATCGGCACGGCGGCACCCGCCGCGGCAAGGACCACGCCGAACTTCCATAGCCGCACGCCAGCCACAAAAAACACCGCGCCGCCGGTCATGATAATGAACAGGGCCGTGCCCAGATCGGGTTGCTTGAGGACGAGCGCCGAGGGGGCGCCAATCATCAGCAGCGGCGCGAGAAGATAGGGAATACGCCGGATGTCCTCGGCGGACACGCCATGAAAATAGCGTGCCAGCGCCAGGGCGATACCGACCTTCATCAGTTCGGACGGCTGAAGCCTGATTACACCGAGGTTGATCCAGCGCTGCGCACCCATCCCGACCGAGCCCACGACCTCGACCGCGACGAGCATTACCAGAAGAACGCCGTAAATCAGATAGGCGTAGCGATACCAGAACCGGATATCGACCAGGGCAACGGTGATCAGGATCACCAGCCCGACGCCATACCGCGCAATCTGGCGGGTTGCCCAGGGATTCCAGGAACCGTTCGCCGCCGAATACAGCATGGCGATCCCGACCGCCGCGGTCGCGGTGATCAGGAGGACCAGCCCCCAATTGATCTGCAGAAACTTGCGCCCCAGGCTGAGGCGTTGAGACGGCGCAAATCCGTGCATGGACATGCTCAGATCTCCTCGCTTTTCGCCGGCGCCTTGGCGGCCGCGGGCGCAACGCTGCGATTGGCCGGATCGCGTCGCTGGGTTGCCAGCAGCAGATCGCGCGCGATCGGGGCCGCTACGGTCGAACCACCGCCGCCGTGCTCGACGACGACGGAAACCGCATAGCGGGGATTGTTGGACGGCGCATAGCCGACGAACAGGGCATGGTCGCGCTCGCGCCAGGGTCGCTCGTGGTTTTTGAGTACCCGGGTATCGCGCTCCGCCTTGCTGATCCGGCGCACCTGGGCAGTGCCGGTTTTTCCGGACATTTCCATGCCTTCCTCGGATATCCGTGCCCGATAGGCGGTGCCGCGCTGCACGTTCGTTACCCGGTTCATCCCCTCGCGCACAACGTCAAGCGCGCGTTTGGAAATACCGAGATCCTTGAAAACCGGCTCCTCCTCCTTGCCGTCCGTGTCGGCGGGCCGGATGAGCCGCGGCACAACCGCCTTGCCGCCATTCGCGATACGCGCGGTCATGATCGCAAGCTGCAGGGGCGTCGTCAGGATAAAGCCCTGCCCGATACCGGAGATAAGCGTTTCTCCCTGTTGCCACGCCGTGCCGATCAACGCCTTCTTCCACGCCCGTGTCGGGATGACGCCGCCTTTTTCCGACGGCAGGTCTATCCCAGTTTTGTCGCCCAGTCCGAAGCGTGTCGCCATCTCGGCGATCCGGTCTATACCGATCCGTTTGGCGATATCGTAAAAATAAACGTCGCAGGAGTTCTGATGTGCATCGTACATGTCCTGCCAGCCGTGACCGTGGCGTTCCCAGCAATGAAACCGCGCATTGCCGAGTTGCGTGTGGCCACGGCAGAAGACCTGATGATCGGGCGCCACGATACGCGCCTCGAGCGCGGCAAGCGCCACCACCATCTTGAATGTCGACCCCGGTGCGTAGAGCCCCGATATCGCCTTGTTGGTCAACGGCGCATAGGGATCGTTGATCAGCCGGCGCCATGTCTTCGTGGAAAGCCCGGTGACGAATTCGTTCGGGTCGTAGCCTGGAACCGAAGACAAGGCGAGCACGTCGCCATTATGTATATCCATAACAACGGCAGAGGCGCTTTTTTCCTCCTTCAGGCGATCTGCCGCCAGTTTCTGGAGATCCCGATCGATCGTCAGGCGCAGGTCCGCGCCGGGCTGACCTTCCTGGCGCGACAGTTCGCGGATCACCCGGCCGACGGCGTTTACCTCTACCTGGGTGTTGCCGGCCTTTCCGCGGAGATCAAGATCGAACACCCGCTCGACACCATTCTTGCCGACTTTGAAACCGGGGAGTTCGGGAAGCGGGTCGCCCGTCGCTTCCTTTTCGGAAACCGCCGAAACATAGCCAAGGACGTGGGCAAAATCCTCGGCGAACGGGTACTGCCGGCTCTGCCCTACCTCGATCGAAAGACCGGGCAGGTCGGGAGCGTTGACCTCTATCCGCGATACGTCCCGCCAATCGAGATTCTCACGGACGGTTACCGGCACAAATCCCCGCCGCCGGCGCACTTCGCGCAGAATACGATGGCGTTCGTAATCCTCCAGCGAGATGATCCCTGACAGGGTGTCGAGCATCGTGTTGATATCGTTGACCTGCTCGGCGACCAGCGTGACCCGGTAATTTTCCTGGTTAACGGCAAGGGCCCGACCGTATCGGTCAACGATGGTGCCGCGCGGCGGCGGCAACAAGCGCAGATTGATCCGGTTCTCGTCGGCCAAGGTCTTATATTTGTCGGATTCGATAACCTGGAGCTGATACATCCGCCCCGCCAGCAGGCTGAGCAGCAGAACCTTGCCGCCGCCCAGGAAAGCCACCCGGCGCGAGAACGACTTGAAGCGGGTCGAATCCTTATACATCCAGCGGCCTGATAATTGCATGCTGGGCCCGGGCCAGCAGCCACGCCATGAAGGGAAAGACCCCGATGGTCAGAACGGACTGGAACAGGACAGGCACCGGGCTCATAAGCGTCACGTTAAGTGCGCAGACGATTACCCAGGATGCGAGACCCGAGGCCATCGCGACCATCGAGAAACACCACCAGATAACACCGAAGGATTTGCCCTGAAAGAACGTACGCTGCGAAATAATCGCCCAGTTCGCCAAAAGCAAAATCAAAGCGTGTAGACCGATCGGCGAGCCGACGAGGATATCTTCCCAAAGCCCCAGCACGAAAGCGGCAATGGCGGGGAAAAGATCAGGCCGGTAAATCGCCCAGTAAAAAACCGTCATAAGCCCGACATCGACTGCCACCTGTCCGTATCCGGGCAGGTAAACGGGCAAAGCCGACAGCATGACTAGCACGACACTTATGAAGAAGGGCGCAAGCTGGCGTGCGGAACGATCCAGACGCTGGAAGGCAGCCGCGATCATTTCTGCTGCGTTGGACGGGCCGCAGACGGCACAATGCGCCCCGCAACCTCACCAGGGAACTCCGTAATAATCCGCACATACTCCAGCCGGTAGAAATCGGCAAACGGCTCGACCCGAACGCCGCCGTCGCCAATGCTGGAAATTCGTCCGACGGGCAATCCCGCGGGAAACACGCCGCCATGACCGGAGGTCACGATACGGTCCCCGACCGCCAGGCGGGCATTCGGGGGCAGGAAATCGAGCCGGGGCAACGGACTGTTATCGCCGGCAAGTATCGCCCGGACCCGGGTTTTTTCGCCGACGACGGGAATCCGGGAGTTCAGGTCCGACAGCAGCAGCACGCGGCCTGACCGGCGGCCGGATTCCGCAACGCGGCCGATCAACCCGTCACCGTTGACCACGGCATCGCCCTTCTGGATCCCGTCGACCATGCCGCCATTGATCAGGACAGAGCGCACGAACACCCCTCCGGAATCGCCAATAACGCGCGCAGCGGCCAAAGAAGCGCCCCGTTCAGGCACGAAATTCAGCATTTTGCGAAATGTGGAGTTCTCGGCTGCGAGGGCGAGTGCCGCGCTCTGCCATTCAAGAAGACGGGCATTCTGTTCGCGCAGCTGGGCATTCTCCGAATAGACGCTGAAGAAATTCTCGACGCGGTCGACGCCTTCGGAAACAGTGGCAATCGGGCGGGAAAGCGCATCCATCACCGGTGCGACGACATCGACGACGCTGGACCGGGCACGTTCAACGACAAGCGTATCCGCCTTGCCGAGCAGCATGATGGCAAATGCCGCAATAATAAGGAAAAGCAGCGCAAAGCGGTTCAGCAGCGCCCGAATGGGCACGGTGACTTTCGCTACTGACGCCGCGCGGTGTTTCACGCCATTTCCTTTAGCATCCGCTTACCAAGATCGGCCCAAATCGGTTAACAAATAGTTAACGTCGCGCGACGATCAATACATTGTCGTCAACACGTTTCGCAGGGTTTTCATCTCTTCAAGGCATCGCCCGGTTCCCAGCGCAACGCAGGACAACGGCTCCTCCGCAAGCGTCACCGGAAGACCGGTTGCATGCCGGAGCACAAGATCGATATTCCCGAGCAATGCACCGCCGCCTGTGAGCACGATGCCCTTATCCACGATATCCGCCGCGAGTTCGGGCGCGGTGTGTTCGAGTGCGACTTTCACCGCCTCTATGATTGCGCTGACCGGTTCGGCCAGGCTTTCGGCGATCTGGCGCTCGCTGATCACCAGTTCTTTCGGCACGCCGTTCATCAGGTCGCGGCCCTTGATCTCCATCACGCCGCCATCGCCATCCGGCGGCACGCAGGCGGATCCGATTTCCTTCTTGATCCGCTCGGCGCTGCCTTCACCGACCAGCAGGTTATGGTTGCGTCGAATATAGGCGATAATGGCCTCGTCCATCTTGTCGCCGCCGACGCGGACCGACCGCGAATAAACGATGCCGCCAAGAGACAAGACGGCAACCTCGGTCGTCCCACCGCCAATATCAACGACCATGGAACCGGTCGGCTCCGTCACGGGCAGCCCGGCGCCGATCGCGGCCGCCATTGGCTCCTCGATCAGGAAGACACGGCGGGCGCCGGCGCTTTCAGCGGATTCCTGAATTGCGCGACGTTCAACTGCGGTCGACCCCGACGGGACGCACACGATCACCTGCGGACTGGCGAAGCTCCGCCGATTGTGCACCTTGCGAATGAAGTGCTTGATCATTTCTTCGGCGATTTCGAAATCGGCGATCACCCCATCGCGGAGCGGACGGATTGCCTCGATATTGCCGGGCGTGCGACCCAGCATCATCTTCGCCTCGTCACCGACGGCAAGAACCTGTTTTCGGCCCTTGACGTTCGCGATCGCCACAACAGACGGCTCGTTCAGCACGATCCCGCGACCTTTCACATAGACCAGGGTATTCGCGGTACCCAGGTCGATGGCCATGTCTGCGGACAAAACGCCAAGTAGTTTAGAGAACATGCAACCTCACATTATTCATCGTTCAAACGATCAATCGACGCCGGCGCGGAAAGTCCTACCCCGGCCGGCGCCAATCCTGTTTCACGCGCTCATCGCACTGGGGGCTGTCTTTTCCCTTTTTACCAGCAGCTTGTTGAGCGCATTCATATAAGCGCGGGCCGATGCAACCAGCGTATCGGTATCGGCGCCCTGACCGTTCACGGTCTTGCCGCCTTCTTCCAATCGCACGGTCACTTCCGCCTGCGCGTCCGTTCCCTGGGTTACAGCGTGCACCTGATAAAGCTGCAGGCGCGCGTTGTAGCCGGTCAGTTCCTTGATGGCGTTGAACGTGGCATCTACCGGGCCATCGCCCGTCGCCGTCATCTGCCGCGCTTCGCCATCCACTTCAATCTTCAGGTCCGCCGTCTGCGGGCCTTCGGATCCGCAGACGACCTGCAGCGAGACGAAACGGATACGGTCATTGCCGCGCACGATTTCGTCATCCACGAGGGCAACAATATCTTCATCGAAAATTTCGCGTTTCTTGTCCGCCAGCGCCTTGAACCGGCGAAAGGCGTCCTGAAAGGCATTGTCGCCCAGGTTATAACCCAGCTCGCTGAGCTTTTCCTTGAACGCGGCACGGCCGGACAGCTTGCCCATGACGAGCTTTGATTCGGACAGCCCGACCGAAGCCGGTGTCATGATCTCGTACGTGCTCGCATTCTTCAGCATACCGTCCTGATGAATGCCGGATTCATGCGCGAAGGCATTCGCCCCGACAATCGCCTTGTTCGGCTGCACCGTGAACCCGGTGATGGTCGATACCAGGCGGGATGCCTTGGTGATCATCTCGGTCTTCACGTTGGTGGTGTAGGGCAATATGTCCTGGCGCGTGCGTAACGCCATCACGATTTCCTCGAGCGCGGCATTGCCTGCCCGTTCGCCGAGACCGTTGATCGTGCATTCGACCTGACGGGCCCCCGCTTCGACACCGGCCAGTGAGTTGGCGACCGCCAATCCCAGGTCGTTGTGGCAATGGGTCGAGAAGACGGCCTTGTCGCTGTTGGGCACGCGCTCGATCAGCATACGGATAAGCCCGCCGAATTCCTCGGGCACGGCATAGCCGACCGTATCCGGCAGGTTGATACAGTTTGCGCCCGACTTGATCGCCGCTTCAACGCAGCGGCACAGAAAATCATGGTCGGTACGCGTGCCGTCTTCCGGCGACCAGTCGACATCGTCGGTGAAATTGCGGGCGTGACTGACGCTGTCGATGACCTGCTGATAAACAGCATCGGGTTCCATCTGCAGTTTATATTTCATGTGCAGCGGGCTGGTCGCGATGAAAGTGTGAATTCGCGGACGCGCCGCCGGCTTCAGTGCTTCCGCCGCGCGCTCGATATCTCCTTTTGCCGACCGTGCGAGGCCGCATACCGACGCCTCCCTGACCAGCTTGGCGATCTCGTTGACAGCTTCGAAATCGCCGTTCGATGCAATGGGAAACCCGGCTTCGATCACGTCGACGCCCATCACTTCAAGCGTTTCTGCGATCCGCAGCTTTTCGTCGAGATTCATGGACGCGCCGGGCGACTGTTCGCCGTCGCGCAGGGTGGTATCGAAGATAATTATACGGTTGGAATCGGTGTTGACGCTCATCGGTGAGCTCCTTGTGTCTCTATGTACGTTGACTCAGGCTTAAAGAAATACTTCCCCTGAACAGTCGCGCTCTTGGCGCAATCGTATTCAGGGGCACCTAAGTCGAAGAGCCCCATCACCAACGCAAAGCAATAGCCGAAGCGCAAACGGCGCACGCAGGTATTCCGTCCCGCGGAATACGTCCGCAGGGGCGATCGCCCGTGAGTCGTTGCTTCTTGCCGTTACCATCTCTATCGCTCAAAAAAAGCGGACCCCAAAACCAGTTTTCAGCATATGGGACACCGGATAGCGCCTTTAATGCATGACGACTGTTATCAATTTGGGTTAACGAATTATTACTACGCCGTTTTTATTCGTGAGTGCAACGGTTTTATAGAGAAAAACAAGCGGTTTTCACCGAATCCGGTACGCTATCCTGCCGGATAGCCGCCGGATTCGGGAATCAGAACCTGTCCCGGAACCAGACCGTGTCAGTCCTAGTTCTTGGATTTGTCGACCAGCGCCCGCTCTTTGATCCAGGGCATCATGTCGCGCAGTTTGCCGCCAACCTGTTCAATCGGATGCTCTTCGCCGTGACGGCGCATGGCCTTGAAGCTCGGCGCGCCCGCCTTGTTTTCAAGCACCCAGTCGCGGGCGAACTGGCCGGTCTGGATTTCCTTGAGGATCTTGCGCATTTCGTCTTTGACGTTCTCGTCAATAAGGCGCGGGCCCCGGGTCAGATCGCCGTATTCCGCGGTATTCGAGATCGAATAGCGCATGTTGGCGATACCGCCTTCATAGATCAGGTCGACGATCAGCTTCACTTCGTGCAGGCACTCGAAATAGGCCATTTCCGGCGCATAGCCTGCTTCAACAAGTGTTTCGAAACCGGCCGTGATCAGCGATGTCAAACCGCCACACAGAACCGCCTGTTCGCCGAACAGATCGGTTTCGCATTCCTCGCGGAAGGTGGTCTCGATAACGCCGGAGCGGCCACCGCCGATTGCCGACGCATAGGACAGGCCGATTTCCATCGCGTTGCCGGATGCGTCCTGCGCCACCGCGATCAGGCAGGGAACCCCGCCGCCGCCGACGAATTCGCCGCGGACCGTATGACCGGGGCCTTTCGGCGCGACCATGAAAACGTCAAGGTCGGGGCGCGGCTCAATCAGCTGGAAATGAACGGCAAGGCCATGTGCGAAAGCCAGGGCGGAACCTTTTTTCAGGTTGTCGCGAAGGTCCGTGGCATACAGGTCGGACTGGAGTTCGTCAGGCGTCAGGATCATCGTGACATCCGCCCAGGCTGCCGCGGCCGCTGGCGTCATCACTTTGAGGCCGGCATTTTCAGCCTTGGCGACGCTCGAAGATCCCTCACGCAGACCGACAACGACTTCCTTGACGCCGGAATCATTCAGGTTGTTTGCATGGGCGTGCCCCTGGCTGCCATAGCCGATGATTGCAACCTTCTTGTCCTTGATAAGATTGATATCCGCATCCCGGTCGTAATAAACTCGCATCGCTTTACCTTTCCGTATAAGCCAGATTGTCTGATCTGTTGTGGCGCGCTTTCTAAAGCGCGGATTTGCCCCGCGCAATAGCAACGACGCCTGTTCTTGAAACATCGACCAGTCCAAGCGGGACCATCAGATCGATAAAAGCGTTCAGTTTTTCCGTCGCGCCGGAAATTTCGAACACGAATGACTCGTTTGTACTGTCGATCGCGCGGGCGCGGAAAATATCTGCGATCCGCAGCGCTTCGACGCGTTTATCGCCCTTGCCGGCAACCTTGACCAGCGCGAGTTCACGTTCGACGCTGGCGCCTTCGGCGGTCAGGTCGATCACGCGATGAACAGGCACAAGCCGGTCCAGCTGGGCCTTTATCTGTTCGATTATCTGCGGCGTACCGCTGGTCACAACGGTGATACGGCTGATCGCATCTGCCGCATCCGTCTCGGCGACGGTAAGGCTTTCGATGTTATAACCCCGGCCGGAGAACAGACCGATCACCCGGGCAAGCACGCCTGCCTCGTTGTCCACCAACACGGCAATTGTGTGCCGCTCAATCGTCGAATCTACGACCACTTTTTCGCTCCGTATTCTGTGTAAACCGGTTGCCGCACCGCTACAGCGATCAGACCAGTACCATGCCCTCTTCGGAACCGGACTGCTGCGCTTCGTCGTCCGGGCCCAGCAGCATCTCGTTATGCGCCGCTCCCGACGGGATCATCGGGAAGCAGTTTTCTTTCTGATCGACCCAGATATCGGCAATAACCGGCTGGTCGATTGAAATCATTTCCTGGATAACGTCGTCGACCTCGTCGGCCTTCGTCGCCCGAAGACCGACCCAGTGACAGGCCTCCGCCAGCTTCACAAGATCGGGCAACGCATCGGTATAGCTTTCGGAATAGCGGCCGCCATGCATCAGCTCCTGCCACTGGCGGACCATCCCCATGTACTGGTTATTCGTGATGAATACTTTTACCGGCGCACGGTACTGAACCGCGGTCGACATCTCCTGCATGTTCATCAGGAACGAGGCTTCGCCCGAAATATCGACGACCAGCGATTCCGGATGGGCGACCTGCACACCGATTGCGGAGGGAAGACCATAGCCCATCGTGCCTAGCCCGCCGGAGGTCATCCAGCGTTTCGGTTCATCGAACTTATAGTACTGTGCCGCCCACATCTGGTGTTGGCCGACCTCTGTCGTGATGTAGCAATCGCGGTCCTTGGTCGCTTCATACAGACGCTCTATGGCATATTGCGGCTTTATCACCGAACCGGTCTGATTGTATTTGAGACAGTCGCGCTTGCGCCACTCGTCAATCTGGTTCCACCAGAGCTTCATCGCCTTCTGGTTCGTCTTGAGCCCCTTCGCCTTCCAGACACGCAGCATCTGATCCAGAATCGTGCCGACATCACCGACCACCGGCAGATCGACCATCACATTCTTGTTGATCGAGGACGGATCGATATCGATATGGATTTTTTTCGAGTTAGGCGCGAACGCGTTCAACCGACCGGTGACGCGGTCATCGAAGCGCGCACCCACGGCGACGATCAGATCCGCATCATGCATGGCGAGATTGGCTTCGTATGTACCGTGCATGCCGAGCATGCCCAGGAACTGCTTGTCCGTTGCCGGATAGGCGCCGAGTCCCATCAGCGTCAGCGTTACCGGCGCACCGGTCAGCTTGATCAGACGATCCAGTTGCTTTGACGCCTTCAAACCCGAATTGATCACGCCCCCACCGCAATAGAACAGGGGTTTCTTCGCCGCCGCGATCATCGCCACTGCTTTTTCGATTTCGCTCTTTTCCGCCCTCAGGCGGGGCCTGTAGGTTTTATGCTCCACCTGCGTAAGGTCTTCATAGTCCCCTATCGCCATCAGAATATCCTTGGGCAGATCGATGACGACCGGGCCAGGGCGGCCGCTGCGGGCGACATAAAACGCCTCGTGCATGATCCGCGGCAGATCGGCGATATTCTTTACAAGATAGTTGTGCTTGGTGCAGGGGCGCGTGATACCGGTCGTATCCGCTTCCTGGAATGCGTCATTGCCAATCAGATGGGTCGGCACCTGGCCGGTCAGGCAGACGATAGGGATACTATCCATCAGGGCATCCGTCAGACCCGTCACCGCATTTGTCGCGCCCGGGCCGGATGTCACCAGCACGCAGCCGACCTTGCCGGTCGACCGGGCATACCCCTCGGCCATATGAACGGCGCCGCCTTCCTGGCGGACGAGGACGTGCTTGAGCTGGTTCTGCTGGAAAATGGCATCGTATATCGGCAGGACGGCGCCGCCGGGATACCCGAAAATGGTATCGACGCCTTCATTCACAAGCGCCTTGATGATTATTTCCGAGCCGGTCAGTTTTTCATCGGCCATCTGTCGTTCCCCGCTTCATCGCTGGCGGATATCGCATCCGCGTGTTCATCTCCAACATCCCTTCAAACTGAAAACCGGCACATAAGGCCGGTTCATGCGAGCATGCTGTGAAGAAATTTCGCACTGCACAATCGGTGCAAGGCGCGGAAACTATAGGCACCCAATCAATCGGTCAATAGAAAAATCCTAATTTCTGCAAAGATTTGATCCAAATTACATTCCGAAAATTTCGTTTTGATGGTGATTTGTGGAATAAATTGATGCCGAAACCAGGTCAACTGGCGCTTGGCGTAGCGTCGGGTATCCCGCTTCCCCAGTTCTGTCATGCGCCCCCGATCGATTTGCTCTCCGATATATGCCCTGATCGGCGGCACTCCGACGGCTTTGAGCAGCGGAAAATCTTCGGCCGGCGCCCGGGCCAGCAAAGCTGCGACCTCTTCGATCGCCCCGTTATCCAGCATTCTGTCGAAGCGTTCATTGGCGGCAGCGTAAAGATCTTCCCGCGGCGGAAGGATGGATACGGCAAGAAAACGCATATCCGGCGGGGCATCCTGTATCCGGCCTGTTTGCCAGCTTCGAAGACCGCGCCCGGTATGAACGAATATCTCTAGCGCCCGGACGATCCGCTGGCCGTCTGACGGGTTCAGTCCTGCTGCGGTGTCCGGATCCACCGACGAGAGTTCTGCATGGAGCGCGGGCGCGCCCTCTTCGTCAAGCCGCAGGTTCAGACGCGCGCGAATGTCCTCCGGGACATCGGGCATCTCGTGGAGCCCGGTCATCAATGCCCTGAGATACAACCCTGTTCCGCCGACGACGATGGGGAGCCTGTTCCGTCCCCGGATGTCACGGATCGCTTCCTGCACGAGGTCACGCCATTGACCCGCAGAACAGCGGTCCTGCATCCCGAGGACGCCATACAGATGATGTGGCGCCGTCGCCAGTTCTTCGGGACCGGGTCGGGCCGTCAGCACAGGCAGATCCTCATAGATCTGCATGGAATCCGCATTGACGATTTCGCCGTCAAAGTACCGCGCAAGCGCCAGCGCCGTTGCAGACTTGCCGCTTGCGGTCGGCCCGCCAATAACAATGACGGGGTTCTGCTTCAACCCTTTGCGATGTTGAGCGCGACGAAACGCTGCGTGCCGCCTGTCTCGATAAGAACGAGAATGGTGTTCAACTTGGCCTTCTGTGCCTGTTTCACTTTCGCCTCGACCTGCGCCGGCGACGTGACCACTTCCTGGTCGGGTCCGATCTTGCGGACAATTGCACCGACGGGAATACGTTTTTCCCCGGCCGGACCTGTTGGCGCGACTTCCGTGACCACCACGCCCTGCACGTCTTCGTCGAGCTTGAATTGTTCGCGCAGTCCGGGCGTCAGAACCGACAGAGTCATACCAAGTTCCCCGATGGTCAGCGCGGTCGCTTTTTCCTGTTTCTGTTCCGGCGCCGCCGATGCCAGCTTCGCATCGTCTTCTGGAAATTCGCCCAGCGTGATCTGCAGCCGTACAGGCTTGCCCGCGCGCCAGACATCCACATTGACCGCCTTGCCGACGGTGGTCTCGGCGACAATCCGCGGCAGCCGGCGCATTTCGCCGACGACCTTGTCATCGAATTTGAGGATCACGTCGCCGACCTTGATGTTGTACTTTTCGGCGGGGCCGTCCTTGGTGACAGATGCCACGAGCGCCCCCGTCGCCTTGTCCATCCCGAGACTCTGCGCGATTTCACCGGTGACCGTCTGGATACGAACACCAAGCCACCCGCGGCGGGCTTTGCCGTATCTCTGCAGTTGCTCGATGATCGGGCGCGCGAGGTTGGACGGAATCGCAAAACCGATACCGACACTGCCCCCCGACGGAGAAAAGATCGCCGTGTTGATGCCAATCACCTCACCGGCGAGATTGAACATCGGCCCGCCTGAATTGCCTCGGTTGATCGAGGCGTCGGTCTGAATAAAATCGTCATAGGGTCCGGAATTGATATCGCGCTGACGCGCCGAAACAATGCCGGCGGTCACGGTACCACCAAGCCCGAACGGATTTCCGATCGCAACCACCCAGTCGCCAACCCGCGTTTTTGCCGAATTCCCGAACGGGACCGCGACGAGCGGCTTTTCCGGTTTGACGCGCAGGAGCGCGAGGTCCGTTTTGGTATCCCGACCGACCAGTTCCGCCTTGAGCTTGGTATCGTCATGAAGCGTCACCTCAATTTCGTCGGCATCGGCACTCACGTGGTTGGTGGTCACGACAAGACCGCTGGGGTCTAGTACACAGCCCGAACCGAGGGACGA
>JAYOMI010000063.1:687-5689 GCA_038120765.1 Rhodospirillaceae bacterium | reverse complement strand
AAAGGGAGAGCCTTCAGGGAATCTGGGTATTTCGGGTCCATCCTTTTCAGTGCTTTTTTTCTGGACCTGGGTAGACGAAATATTCACCACCGCCGGGAGCAGTCTTTCGGCCAGATCGGCAAAACTCTCGGGCGCACTGCGCGCCGCTACCGGAGTGTATCCCCAGGCAACGCAGACCGTCAGAATCAAAAAAGCCGGAAAAATTCGCCGAATATGTGTCACTGAATTGCTCCCTATGCGCTGTGTAGCGCAGATGATACGTTCCAAACACGCGGGCCAGATCGCCACCTATAGGTAGGCATACTGCCAAACTTTTCCACGGAAATCAGCCGGCAATTCCGCTGTCGGATTGCCGCACCGGCAAAATGAAAAATCCGGGTCAGGAACGCACCAGCCAAACGATGCCCACACCTATAGTCGCGGCCAGCAATCCGGCACTGCGCAAAGAAGACGGCGGCACCTTCTCGATCTGGAGTGCCATCCTGCGCATACCCTCGGGAAAGAGGGCGTACAAGCCGCCCTCGATCACGAGAATAAGCGCAATGGCGATTATCAGTTCATCAGGCACGGCAGATGTCTGATCGGATCAACCGCCTAGTTACTGGGCGATTTGTCGATCTCCGACTGTCCGCGTTTGCTGTCTCCCGGCAGGTCGTTGAAGAACCGGAAGAATTCGCTATCGGGTGAAAGGACCATGGTGGTTCCTTCGCCGAGAGCGGCCTCGTAGGCTGCCATGGACCGGTAGAAAGCGAAGAACTCCGGATCCTTGCCGAATGCGGCACTCAGGATCCGGGTTTGCTCACCTTCGCCCTCGCCGCGCAGGATCTGGGCTTGTCGCTGGGCTTCCGCGAGAAGAATTGTCCTCTCGCGATCCGCCTCCGCCTGGATCCGGGCCTTGATCTCCGCGCCCTCTGCCCGAAGCAAGGCTGCCTGGGCAACACGCTGCGAGCGCATCCTGTTATAGACCGATTCACTCGTTGTCGGCGGCAGATCGGTTCGCCCGATGCGCACGTCGACAACGATAATTCCGAAATCGGTTGACTGGCGTTTCAGCTCTGTCGTGATCCTCGCCATCACGGCGTCACGCTGGGCGGACAGCATATCCCCCAGCAGCACCCGGCCGACCTCCGCCCGCACCGCGGAGTTGAGGATACGGCCGAAGATATCGACGAAATTCGCCTCGGTATTGGCACGCAGGCGGAACTGCTTCGGCGAGACAATCAGGTACCGCACGAACGCGTCCACATTGATACGCTTCTGGTCCGCCAGAATGATCTCCTGAGCGGGCGGATCGAGACTGAGCACCCGCTTGTCGTAGTAGGTCGCCGTCTGCCAGGGCAGTTTGAAATGCAACCCGGGTTCCGTTTCCTCGTCCCGCGGCTGACCGAATTCGAGAATCAGGGCCTGCTGGGTCTGATGAACAGTGTAGACGCTGCTGAACAGGATCAGGCCCACGACGATGACCGCGATACCCGCGACGATGAATCTAAGGTTGGTCATTGCTGCGCTCCCTGCGAACGTTTTTTGATCTCGGGCAATGGCAGATACGGGACAACGCCGGTGCCGCCCTCGCCTTTATCGACAATTACCTTGTCGGCCCTGCTGAGTACCTCCTGCATACGCTCAAGATAGAGCCTGCGCAGGGTGACGTCCTTGCCGGTCAGATAGGCTTCGTAAACCGACACAAAGCGCTTCGCCTCACCGTCAGCTTCCTTGATAAGACGTTCGCGATAGGCAGCAGCCTGTTCAAGCTGCCGCGAGGCCTCACCCTTTGCCTTAGGCACGATATCGTTCCGGTAGGCCTCGGCCTCGTTCTGCTGGCGTTCTTTATCCTGTCGCGCACGCTGGACGTCATTGAACGCGTCGATCACATTCTGCGGCGGATCGACCTTCTGCATCTTCACTTCGGCGATGAACACACCGGCCTTGTAGTCGTCCATGATCCGCTGGAGAACATCCCGTGTCCGCGTTTCGACCTCTGTACGCTTGGTGGCCAGCACCTCTTCGAGCGGGGTCTGGCCGACAATTTCACGGATTGAACTCTCCGCTCCGAGCTTCACGGTGGCTTCGGGATCACGAATATTGAACAGAAAATCCTTGGCATTCTTGATACGCCACTGAACCACGAAATCGATGTCGATGATGTTCTGGTCGCCGGTCAGCATCAGGCTTTCTTCAGGCACATCGCGCGACGTATCTGTGCGCCCCTGCACGCCAAGGGAGCGGAAACCGACATTGATCTGGTTGGTTTTCTCGACATTGGGCCGCATCACGGATCCAACCGGCCACGGCGCCCAGAAGTTAAGGCCCGCCTGAGTCGTATTCACATATTTGCCGAACAGCAACTCGATGCCGTTTTCACCCGGCTGGACCCGGTACAGGCCGCTGAGGAGCCAGACAAAAACAACCACCAGAATGCCGAGGAGGATGCCGCGAGCACCGCCGAAGCCGCCTGGCATCATGCTTTTGAAACGGTCCTGACCCTTGCGGATCAGTTCTTCGAGGTCGGGAGGAACGCCGGCGCCACCGCCGCCACCACTGCCGCCGCCTGACGGTTTGCCGCCCCAGGGCCCTTGTCCGCCGCCGTTTCCGCCGCCGCCCCAGGGGCCGCCTCCACCCCCGCCTTGCTGTTTCCATGGCATGACGCTAATTCCTATCCTGATGAGTAAGTGATTGTTTCTTCACGTTTGGCCGAATTGTCCCTCAGCCGTTACAGTCCAGCCCGACCGGGCTGCCTTATAAGATAGCTCGCTCTTTCGCGCAAATTCGGGTTATTCCCGTCTCTAAGCGATATTGTGGCACAACCGGAGAAGTCAAGGATGACGAAGGTTACCGAAGCCGAAATTATAGCCGCCCTCAAATCGGTGAAGTTGCCGGACAGCGACCATAACATCATTGACGCCCGTGTCGCGACCGGACTGGTCGTAAAAGACGGCCACGTCCAGTTTGCGCTGGAAATCGACCCGGCGATGGCCGAAAAAATGGAACCTGTCCGAAAACAGGCGGAACAGGCGGCAGCCGGCGTCGCAGGCGTTCTCTCGGTGACGGCCGTTCTGACCGCGCACAAACCGGCCGAACAAAAACCGCCGCCCCGGCAGCAGGCACAGCCACAACCCAAAAAACTCCTGCCGCAGGTCGGCGCGATTATTGCGGTGGCGTCCGGCAAGGGCGGTGTGGGCAAATCGACGACATCGGCGAACCTGGCCGTTGCCTTCCGCCAGATGGGCATGCGGACAGCGATGCTGGATGCCGATATTTACGGGCCGTCCCTGCCGACCATGATGGGAATTTCAGGGCGCCCGTCTTCGCCGGATGGCAAGATCATCATCCCGATGGAGGCCCACGGCGTCACCTGCATGTCGATCGGCTTCCTTGTCCCGCAGGACACGCCGATGATCTGGCGCGGACCGATGGTGATGGGCGCGCTGGAACAGATGATGGGCGACGTGCAGTGGGGCCCGCAGGACGTGCTCGTCGTCGATATGCCCCCGGGCACGGGCGATGCACAGCTTACCATGGCGCAGCGCGTACCGATTGCCGGAGCGGTAATCGTTTCGACACCCCAGGACCTGTCGCTGATCGATGCGAAAAAAGGCCTTAACATGTTCCGGAAAGTCGAGGTCCCGGTGCTGGGGATCGTTGAAAACATGAGCTATTTCCACTGTCCGCATTGCGGCGAGAGGTCCGATATTTTCTCGCATGGCGGCGCGGCGCAGGCGGCGACGCAGATGGGCGTCGATTTCCTCGGGGAAATCCCGCTCGACATGGCGATCCGCTCGGGCGGCGATGACGGCACGCCGATCACCGCCGCCGATCCCGATGGCGCCCATGCGCAGGCATATCGTGCCATTGCCGAGAAAATATGGAACAAGGTCGGTACCGGCGCGTCACAGCCGGAAGCACCGAAAATTTCCTTCGAGTAGCCAGGCGCGGATACATCCCCGGGTCCGGAGCCAATGCCAACAGAGAAAGCGACCACGTTATGAGTTCAGCCGAAATACCGTTCCGCAAGGAAATGCGATTCGAATACGGTGTCGCTGCGGAGGTCGCCCCCGGCGTCCGTCGCATCGTTGCGGAGAACCCGAGTTCCTTCACCCATGTCGGCACCAACACCTATGTTGTCGGGACGGGCGAGGTCGCGGTCATCGACCCGGGCCCGATGATCGAGGAGCATGTCGAAAACATCAAGGCGGCGCTTGAAGGCGAAACCGTGACGCATATCGTGGTAACGCATACGCATATGGATCACTCGCCGGCTTCCGACTGGCTGAAAGAGCTCACCGGCGCGCCCATCGTCGGCGCCCTCCCCCGTCCGCAGGGAGACGGCAAGGCGGTGGAGGCGTCCCAGGAAAACTTCGCGCCGGATACCGAGATCACGGACGGTGCCGAAATAAGCGGGCCGGGCTGGACGCTGGATGCGGTTTTTACGCCGGGTCACATGTCGAACCATCACTGCTTCCGGCTGCGCGAAGGCAATATCCTGTTTTCCGGCGATCACGTGATGGGCTGGAACACCACGATCGTCTCGCCGCCCGACGGCAACATGCGCGAATACCTGGACAGCCTGCGCGTCTGCATCGCCCGCGACGAAGTGATGTACCTGCCGGGTCACGGCCCTGAAATCAAGAAACCCGCACCGTTCGTGCGCGCCTATCTGAACCATCGCATGATGCGCGAGGGTGAGATCGCCAAGTGCCTTGAAAGCGGCACGACAACGATCGCCGAAATGGTGCGCCGCATGTACACCCATCTGCCGGAGAAAATGTACGGGCCCGCATCGCGTTCTGTCCTCGCGCATATGGAACATATGGTGGAAACGAACCGCGCCGAGTGCGATGGCCCGGTCACGCTGGAGTCCGTCTTCGCGCCGCCAAGCCGCGTTTAGCCTGCGGGCTGGAGAACGAATCCCGTGTGGTGAATTCCTACGGGTGGATTTCGATGGTGGTTCCGTCATCCACCATTTGCCAGACCTCGTCCATCTCCCGGTTGGTCAGGGCGATAC
>JAYOMI010000063.1:0-677 GCA_038120765.1 Rhodospirillaceae bacterium | reverse complement strand
ATACAGCCCTGGGTCCAGTCGAGTCTGGGATGCCCGACATCCCGGGCGCTCCACTTGGTCGGCAGACCGTGAATCATGATCTGCCCGCCCGGATCGACGCCCAGTTGACGCGCCCGGTCGCGATCCTGCCTGTTGGGGTAGGAAATATGCAATGCGCGGTAGAATTTGGACTTGTCTGTATCCAGACGATAATCGACGGTGTAGGTGCCCTCGGGCGTCCGGGCATCGCCCCTGCGCGTCTTGTGGCCCTTGGGATAGCGACCCAGCGCAACCCGGAAAACCCTCATCACACGGTCGCCCCGCATCAGCACAAGGCGGCGCTCGCCTTTTAGCACCACGAGACGGTCGGCCTTTAGCGGCGCCCACAAGGCGACCTCGTTGGGCGCGGCGTTCGCCGGACCTCCGAGTGAAACAAGCGTCGCGAAGAGAAGTGCCGTCAGCGTTCGCACTGGCAGTCCCGATTTCATGTGTTGAACGTTGAAAAAGATTTTTAAACCAAAAGGTTAAGACATTGCAAACGGCAAACGACAAAGGGACACCGCGTCACGCAGATGTGACCCGTTCGAAAATGACGAAGGAATGGTCATGATCGTCCTTCTCGCCCGCCGGATGTCGCGCGCGCGACGTCTCCGCCCACTCGCCCCGATCGAATGCCGGAAAGGTGACATCGCCAACGA
>JAYOMI010000062.1:0-20217 GCA_038120765.1 Rhodospirillaceae bacterium | reverse complement strand
GGCTTTCGACCCGGCATGTACCTCGCCCGCTTTATTGCAGGCGGACACGGACCTCGCAGTCTGGCTGGGGGCGGATCTCGAAGCCCTTTTCATCGACGACCAGGACATTGCCCGGCTTTCCAAATTGCCGTTTGGCCGAATATTCGAGCCGTTGTCCGGAAAAAGCGCATTGTTAGACGATTCGGCGGTCCGGTCTCGCCGCGCCGGCCCTGTCGCCCGCAGTCGGGCAGTTCTCCGGGAATTATCGAAGCGTCATCGGCTCGCGTGAACCATCCGGGAATTGCCGGGGCTGGCCCTCGCCGAAGCGACGGGCCGGAGTTCGGCAGAGCTGTTCATCCTTTCATCGTTCCATGCAAAATTCGGAAGCGGCAGAACGATCGACAGGGAAGCGCTGGAAGTCGCTTCTTTATCGGCCGGATCGGTATTGCTCGTCTCGCAGCTGCCTGTTTCAACCCGAAATATTGTCGTGGTCAGCGACGAGAGTGCGGCGGGGCGGCGCGCTGCAGCGCTCGCGGAACGGCTCGTCCGTCGGGGAGCGCCGGCGGATACCGCGCTGATCGGGCGCCTTAACCCTGAAGGCCACGGAGCAATCGAATTGATCGGCAAGGTCTCCGCGATGTCGCCGACGCTGGTGATCGTCGGTCTGGCGGATGTTTCGCTGGTCGCCGCGCTGCAGGAAAAAGCGGGGACGGAACCGTTCTCGGTACTCACGGTACGATAGCGTACGACGCCTCCTGACCTTTCGGACAGGCGGAGCTTTCCTCCTGCCACAGGTTGGATATCGCCGGAATGACGGTTTTCACCGCTATATTTCGGCCCGAAAAAGTGAAAAAGGGGGAGCAGAAAATCGAATTCTGCGCTTGAAATTTCCCATAATTTAACATACTATCCAAATAGTCAGTATTATTCAAACAGCGTAAATAAGCCGGAAAACCCCGGAGAACCAGCGCTTTTCCCTGGCATTCAGGGAGTCTTGTGGAGGATTTATGTCGACCGAATCTCTGGATAAAACGTCAGCCGAAGAAAAACGGATCGACTTCCGGACCAGTCCTGAAAACTATCATCACTGGAAACTCACAATCGACGGTCGCGTCGCTCGCCTTGCGCTGGACGTCGATGAAAACGCGACACTGTTTCCGGGATATGAGCTTAAGCTGAATTCCTACGATCTCGGCGTCGATATCGAACTCTACGATGCCGTCCAGCGCCTGCGCTTCGAGCATCCCGAAGTCGGCGCCGTGGTGGTCACCTCCGATAAACCCCGTGTGTTCTGCGCCGGCGCGAATATCCGCATGCTGTCGCAGTCGACGCACGCCCACAAGGTCAATTTCTGCAAGTTCACGAACGAGACCCGCAATGGCATCGAAGACGCAACGGACAATTCCGGCCTGCGGTTCGTTGCCGCCGTCAATGGCGCCTGCGCAGGGGGCGGGTACGAACTTGCGCTCGCCTGCGACCACATCATGCTGATCGACGATGGTTCGTCCACTGTGTCATTGCCGGAACTGCCGTTGCTGGCGGTTCTGCCCGGCACCGGCGGGCTGACGCGTCTGGTCGACAAAAGAAAAGTGCGCCACGACCGGGCGGATTATTTCTGCACCACGTCCGAAGGTATTCGGGGCAAGCGCGCCACCGACTGGGACCTGGTGGACGAGATCGTTCCCCGGTCGAAGTTCGACGAAGTGGTCGCGGCCCGCGCCGCCGAATTCGCGGCGGAAAGCGATCGGCCCGCCGACGCAAAGGGTGTCGTCCTGACCCCCATCAATCGCGAGGTAGGGGATACGCGGATTGCCTATGACAACGTGACCATCGAACTCGATCGCGAGCTTGCGATGGCGACGATCACGATCCGGGCGCCGGCCGAAGCGCCCCCCGCTGATATTGCGGGAATCGAAGCGCAGGGCGTGAATTTTTGGCCTTTCGCGCTGGCGCGGGAGCTGGACGACGCGATCATGGAACTTCGCGTCAATGAAAAGGAAATCGGCACCTGGGTCTTCAAGACCGAGGGCAGTTCGGCGCATGTCGAAGCCGCCGACAAGGCCCTTCTCGACAATGCGGATCATTGGCTGGTGCGGGAAATTACGCTTTTCCTGAAGCGGACATTCAAGCGCATTGACGTCTCGTCACGCTCGCTGATCGCCCTGGTCGAGCCGGGGAGCTGTTTTACGGGCACGCTGCTTGAACTCGTGGTCGCCGCCGACAGGTCCTTCATGCTGGATGGCGGTTTCGAGGGATCGAACCTGCCCGACGCAACCGTCGTTCTCACCGGCATGAATTTCGGCCCACTTGTTATGCCGAATGGTCTGACCCGGCTCGAGCACCGTTTTCTGAACGATCCGTCCATGGTCGAAAAGGCAAAAGCGGAAATCGGCAGGCCGATCGACGCGGTGGAAGCTGACGAGCTTGGCCTCGTCACCTTCATCCCCGACGATATCGACTGGGAAGACGAAGTCCGTATCGCGATAGAGGAGCGGGCCAGTTTCTCCCCCGATGCCCTGACCGGGATGGAGGCGAGCCTACGCTTCGCCGGGCCGGAAACGCTGGAGACCAAGATCTTCGGCCGCTTGTCGGCATGGCAGAACTGGATATTCCAGCGCCCCAACGCCGCCGGCGATGACGGCGCGCTGAAGGTGTACGGATCGGGACAGAAGGCGTCCTACAACAAGCAGCGTGTCTGAATGCAAAGCATGAAATTCGACAGGTAATCGAGCGCAGATATCTGATCGGATTGAATGATTATTTTTAATCCCAGTCGAAGGGACGATACCAATGTCATCGATCAACTATAACGAACGTATCCCCAATAATGTGGATCTCGGCGAGAACCGCCGTCTTCAGAGGGCGCTTGAATCCTGGCTGCCCAATTATCTCAGCTGGTGGGACGAACTCGGTCCCGAGGGCACGCAGGGGTACGACGTGTTGCTGCGCACGGCGGTCGATGTCAGTGCCGATGGCTGGGCGCATTTCGACTACGTGAAAATGCCCGAATACCGCTGGGGCATTTTCCTCAACGAACCCGTGCCGGGCCGGAAGATAGCCTTCGGCGATCACAAGGGGGAGGACGTCTGGCAGGAAGTGCCCGGCGAGTACCGCTCCACGCTGCGCCGCCTGATCGTGACCCAGGGCGATACCGAACCCGCCTCCGTCGAACAGCAGAGACTGCTCGGCCTGACGGCGCCGTCGCTTTACGATCTGCGCAACCTTTTTCAGATCAATGTCGAGGAAGGCCGTCACCTCTGGGCGATGGTGTATCTACTGCACGCCCATTTCGGCCGTGACGGCCGCGAGGAAGCGGAAGCCATGCTCGAGCGTCATTCCGGCGATGCGGACAGGCCGCGTATTCTCGGTGCATTCAATGAGCCTACGCCGGATTGGCTATCGATGTTCATGTTTGCCTACTTCACCGATCGGGACGGCAAGTTCCAGCTTGCGTCGCTTGCGGAAAGCGCGTTCGATCCGCTGGCGCGTACCTGCCAGTTCATGTTGACCGAAGAGGCGCATCACATGTTCGTTGGTGAATCCGGCGTCATGCGGATCGTCAAGCGGACCTGCGAAGTGATGGACGAAATCGGGACCGACGACCCGGAAAGGGTGCGTCAGGCCGGCGCGATCGATCTCGAAACCCTGCAGCGCTGGATCAACTTCCATTATTCGGTTTCTGTCGACCTTTTCGGCCAGGAACTGTCCACGAATGCGGCGAATTACTACACGCAGGGCCTGAAAGGCCGGTTCCACGAAGCGAAGATCGACGACGATCATCTCCTGGTGAACGACACCTATAATGTGTTAATGCTCGAAGGCGAAAAAATCGTTGAAAGGGCGCAGCCTGCGCTGACATCAATCAACGAAAAACTGCGTCAGGATTACATCAACGACTGCCAGCGTGACCTGAACCGCTGGAACAAGGTCATCGAAAAACACGGACACGATTTTCGGTTCGCATTACCCCATCGCGGGTTCCACCGCGCGATCGGCAATTTTTCAGAGGTCAAGGTTTCGCCCGAGGGCAAGGTTATCAGCGAGGCGGAATGGACCAAGAACGTCGATAAATGGCTCCCGACAGAGGCCGACCGTGCTTTCGTCAACACGCTGATGAAACCCTGCTACGAGCACGGCAAGATCGCCGGGTGGATCGCCCCGCCTGCCCGCGGCATTCACGGCCATCCGTTCGATTTCGACTACGTCCGGTTTAACTGAGACGAATCTGCATCTCTGCGCAGACGAAAAAGGGCGGGTGCTATGGGCATCCGCCTTATTTCTATCTGTCCGGTCCGAATTTCAGCCGCGTCGGGCGGCTTCTTCGGTGCGCAGGGTGCGCCGGTCGATTTTCATCAGGGTGGTGCGCGGTATTGTTTCCACGAACTCGATTTCTTCCGGCACCTTGTAGCCGCCGATCGCACGGACGTTCGCGCGTATCTCGTCGGCAAGCGCGTCGGACGGCGAAACGCCCGGTTTGACGACGACAAAGGCTTTCGGCTTGGTCAGGCCGTCCGTGTCGTCGTAGGAAATAACCGCTGCCTCCAGAACGCTCTCGTTCTCGGTGATCGCCGCTTCAACTTCGATGGGCGAGACCCAAAGGCCCTTTACCTTGAAGACATCGTCCGACCGGCCCGAAAACCAGAAAAACCCGTCTTCATCGTAGTAAAGCGTATCGCCGGTGCGGACCCAGGGGCCGATGAAGGTTTCCCGCGATTTGTCGAATTTCCGCCAGTAGAAAAAGCAACCGGTGACGCTGTTTATCCACGCTTCGCCGTCCGTGTTGGGGGTCGTGACATCGTTGCCGTCGATATCCACCAGCCGGACGTCGTAGCCGAAGACGGGTTTGCCGAGACTGCCGCGCCGGAATTCCTTCGGCCGGTTAGCAATCCATTCATAGGTGATCTCGGATGAGCCGATAGAATCCAGAAGCTCTATGCCGAAAAGCTTGTGGAATTTCTCGAATATTTCGGGCGCCATCTTCTCGGACGCCGTGATGGCAAGCTCCAGCGCCGGCGTGTCGGGTTTTGTCCCTGTCTGGTCTATATGCAGCATCACGTTCTTTACGATCGTCGGCACCGTGATCAGTTTCGTAATCCTGTGCCGAGACAGGATATCGAGAACGTTTTCCGGGCTCGGCGGCAACGCGCTGATGACGCTGGTTGCACCCCAATACAGCGGTATCAGGACGCCGGGCCATAGGCCGTGCGTGAAGTATTTTTTCGATGTCGCGTGCACGATGTCCCGGGGTGTGTATTCCCAGAAAGCGCCCTGGCGTTCCGGCACGAGAATGAAATCATGGGCGAGATGCGTGATGCCTTTCGCCGTCCCGGTCGTTCCGCCGGAATAGAACATGTAACAGACATCGTTGCGGTGACGGGGCAGGGGGGAGAAGACCGAGGACGCGCTCTCGATGATCGACGTGCTTTCGAAAACCTTCACCGTATCGGGCGCGTCAAAATCCGCCGCCGGCCCGCCATACACGACGATATATTTCAGCGTTTCCGGCAGCCGGTCGCGGATAGCGTTCAGTTTGTCGATCTGGGCGCTGTCGATATACAGCGCTTTTGCGGCTGTATCGCGGATGAAATAAAGCAGGTTCTCCGCCTTGTACAAATCCGAGACGACGGCGGGCACAATGCCGGCGCGAACCGCTCCCAGCCAGATCGCGATGTAGTCGGCGCTGTCAGTGCCGAACAGGAGAATCCTGGTGTCCGCTTCGAGCCCGATGGACGTCAGGGCATTGGCCGCCTGGCATGTGCGTTCCAGCAATTGCCCATATGTGTAATCGGTATTGTCGACGCTGAGCGCGGTCTTGCCCTCGGTCGCATTTCCGATGTGCTTGTCCAGAAGGCGCTCGGTCGGATTGAACCTTTCCGGAATGTCGGGATCGGTCCAGGCCTGCCAGTCGGCTGAGCGCGGGAGGTTTTCGTTGGTCTCCCCCGTGAAGAGGGGCGCATCTGATGTCGTCACTTGTTTCCGTGTCCCTTGGTTGCGCTTCCGAATTCTGATGTTGCTCGGACTGTAACAGGTTGATGCAAGATACCCGTTCCTCTTCTCCGGTAAACGGATTTCAGCGAATGGGGATATGCATATTTCGATGTCCGGTAAGTCCCGGAAGGTTTCGCGCATTCCTTTCCATGTCGCCGGGCAGGGGGCTAGAATAGGCGATAAAAATAATCGTAACCGGCGGCAGCCGGACGATAACGGAGGACAGAATGGAACCCAATACGGTTCGGATCGACCGGTCCCGCGATGTGCCGGTCTTCACCTTTGCCGACTCATTCAACGTCGCGGTTCACATGATAGACCGGCATATCGATGAAGGCCGCGCTGACAGGACAGCCTATATCACCGAGCGCGAAACAGTCACTTATGGCCAGCTCGCGGAGCGGGTGAACCGGTGTGGCGGCGCTCTGCTGGATGCGGGTATTCTGCCCGGCGACCGCATGCTGATGATCGTGAAGGACTGTCCGGAATTCGTCTACCTGTATTACGGGGCGATCAAAGCCGGGATCGTTCCGGTCCCGATCAATACCCTGCTGCGCGCGACGGACTACCAATACATGATCGACGATTCCGAATGTGCGGCGCTGGTGTATTCGCCCGAATTCGAAGGAGAGGTAGCACCCGCGCTGGACGCGGCGCGGCGCAAACCGCCGGTCATCGCTTCGACCGGGAGTGACGGCGGGCTTGCCGACATGATGGCAGCGGCGTCCGATAGGCTCGAACCGCACCCTTCCGATGCGATGGCCGATTGTTTCTGGCTTTATTCTTCCGGCTCAACCGGGCGACCCAAGGGAACGGTCCATCGTCAGCGGGACCTGCTGGTCAATGCGGTGCTGTATGCCGAACCCGTCCTGCAGATTACCGAGGACGACATCATGTTTTCGGCCGCGAAACTGTTTTTTGCCTACGGTCTCGCCAATTCGATGAACTTCCCGCTGATGTACGGTGCCAGCACGGTCCTCTCGGACGAGCGTCCCTCGCCCGAGATGACGTTCCGGATCATCGAGAAATACCGACCCACCATTTACTATGGCGTGCCGACGCTTTATGCCGCCCAGTGCCGTGCGCTCGAGACCGAGAAACCGGACCTGTCCAGCCTCCGTGTCTGCGTTTCCGCCGGGGAGCCGCTGCCGGCACCCATATTCAATCGCTGGAAAGCCGCGGTCGGAATTCCCCCGCTGGACGGGATCGGCTCGACCGAGGCCGTCCATATTTTTATTTCGAACCGGCAAGAAGACGCGAAGGCCGGCACCAGCGGCAAGGTTGTCCCGGGATACGAGGCGCGCATCGTCGGCGACGACGGCGAGGACGTACTGCCGGGTGAAGTCGGCCGGTTGCTGGTGCGCGGCCACTCGATGGCGGCCTATTACTGGAACCAGCCGGAACGAACGGCGCAGACCATGCTGGGAGACGACTGGTTGAATACGGGCGACACCTATACCCAGGATGAAGAGGGCTATTACGTTTATAACGGCCGGTCGGACGATATGCTAAAGGTCGGGGGTATCTGGTGCTCCCCCATCGAGATCGAATCCTGTCTGATCGAACATCCTGCTGTATTGGAGGCCGGCGTCGTCGGGCGGGAAGACGATGACGGGCTGGTCAAGCCGGAAGCGTACATCATTCTGAAAGAGCACGGCGATGCGCATGATGACCTGGCGGCGGAACTGCTCGAGCACTGCAAGAAGAGCCTCGCCCGGTACAAGTATCCGCGCTGGTTCAATTTCGTCGAGGAACTGCCCAAAACGGCGACAGGCAAGATTCAGCGTTTCAAGCTGCGGGCGGGCGGTTAAACTCCCCGGATAAACGCTTTCCAAGGAGTGCCGCCCCAATGCCCAAAGTGCTGACCGAAGACCAGATCGCATTCTACAGGGATAACGGATATCTCGCGCCGCTTGACGGTGTCGATCCGTCCGATACCGCTGCCATGTGCGACGATCTGGATGCATTCGAGCGTGATGAGGGCGCTCTGGCATCGTCCATCGTGGTCAAGGGGCATCTCTGTTTTCGCCGGTCGTTCGAATTTTCGCGCCATCCCAAAATCCTCGATGTCGTCGAGGACCTGATCGGCCCCAACATCATGGTGTTCTCATCGCGTTTCTGGATGAAGCCCGGCAGGGACGGCTCGTTTGTTTCTTGGCATCAGGATTCCGCCTATTTCGGGCTCGACCCCCATGAACTTGTCACCGTCTGGCTGGCGCTGACGGACAGCAAGCCCGAGAACGGCTGTGTCCGGGTGATCCCGGGTTCCCATCGGGGGAAGTCCTATTCGCATGTGGAAACCTATGATGAGAAGAACTTGTTGGCGCGCGGCCAGTCGATAGAAGAGATCGATGACTCAAATGCAGTCGATCTCACCCTCCGCGCGGGTCAGTTCTCCTGTCATCACGAACGTATCGTTCACGGGTCGGCTGCGAACGATACCGATGCCATGCGGGTCGGTCTCGGAATTTTCTATTTTCCCGCCCATGTAAAATCGACACTTGGCCGGCGTCCCGCGGACCTCGTGCGGGGCGTCGATGAATGGGGTCACTGGGACGCGGACCCGACGCCGACCGAAGATCGTGATGAACGGGTTCTTGCCCATGTCCGGGAAGCAGGCAGGCGCTACACCGATCCGCAGTATCGCCAGGAAGCCGAAACCGTATGAGCAATCTTGCCGGGCAGATACCGGACGGTCTCGAGGCGCTGACGGCGAGCGATGCCGCCCGACGGATTGCCGCAGGCGAGATTACTTCCGAGGCGCTGGTCTCGGATTGTCTTTCCCGTATCGAGGCGCATAATGGCACCCTCGGCGCCTGGGTCTATCTGGACCGCGAGCACGCCCTTTCACAGGCGCGGGCCTGCGACGCCGCGGATACGTCCACCGGGCCGCTGCACGGTGTACCGGTCGGCGTGAAGGATGTGCTTGATACAAGCGACATGCCGACGGAATACGGGTCTGAGATTTACAGGGGACATCGCCCCACTGCCGATTCCCATTGTGTTTCAGCCCTTCGCGCCGCCGGCGCGGTGATCCTGGGTAAGACGACCACGACCCAGTTCGCCAGTCCGTTGCCCGTCGGCGTGCGCAATCCGCACGATACCGACCGGACGCCCGGGGTGTCGTCCAGCGGCTCGGCGGCGGCCGTAGCGGCTTTCATGGTCCCGCTTTCCAACGGCACCCAGACGGGCGGGTCGGTGATCCTGCCCGCCGCGTTCTGCGGCGTTGTCGGCTACAAGGCGAGCCTCGACGGGCTGGACCGGACGGGTATTCAGGCGCTGAAGAAAAGCCTCGATACGCTCGGGTATTTTGCCCGCTCGGTCGAGGATATCGCGCTGGTTTACGGCGCCGTGACAGGCAATGCCGTTCCTGGGGATATCGATCGCCCGAAGATCGGTGTCTGCCGTACGCCGATGTGGGCGGAAGCGGAAGAGCATGCCCAGGCGGCGGTCGAGAGTTCGGCGGCGGCTCTGGCCAGGGCAGGCTATGACGTCATCGATATCGAGCTGCCGCTGGAGCTTCAGTCGATCGAGGATCCGTTCCGGATCATTTCCAATTATGAAGGGAAAGCCGCTCTCGCCGACGATTTCCGCGACCATATGGACAAGATGAATCCCTGGATGCGTGAAACCGGTGAATCCGCCTGGACCGAGGAGGAGTATGCGCAGGCGCTTGCGGCCGCCGATGCGGCGCGGGCGGCTCTGGCGCTCGTTTATCGGGATGTTCCTGTATTGCTGACACCGTCGACCGCAGGCGAAGCGCCGGCGGATCTGGTCAGTCCGACCATGTCATCCTTCAACCGGATGTGGACCCTGATGCATGGCCCGACCATCACCCTGCCGGTGGCACGGGGGGCGAACAATATGCCGATCGGCGTTCAGCTCGCCGCAGGCGTCGGCGAAGACGCGGCTTTGATCGCGCGGACAATACTGATCTACCGGACGCTTGCCGAGGCCGTGCAATGAGCGATACCTATGAAAGCCTGAGCCAGCTTGGCAGTACCACAGGCATTCCCGCCTCGCCGGATGACGCGGTTCTGGAACGGGTTCCCAACGGCCAGAACGATACGAACTTTGTCGCCCGGTTTTCGTGCCCGGAGTTCACGTCGATCTGTCCCGTGACGGGACAGCCCGATTTCGGGCATCTGGTGATCGATTACGTACCCGGCGACTGGCTGCTCGAATCCAAATCGCTGAAGCTTTTTCTGGCCTCATTCCGTAACCACGGGGCTTTCCACGAGGACTGCACCGTGACGATTGCACGGCGTATCTCGGATATCGTCGAGCCGCGCTGGATCCGTATCGGCGGCTACTGGTTTCCGCGCGGCGGCATCCCCATCGACGTGTTCTGGCAATCCGGCGCGCCGCCGGACGATATCTGGTTGCCCGACCAGGGAATACCACCCTATCGCGCGCGCTGAGGGCCCGACGGTAACCTTGCCTGTTTCCCGCAGCGGACTATATTCCGCGCATCAAACAGGAGCTCCATCAATGCAATCGAAATCAGCGACCCTCGCCGCGAAACTCCGTGACGGCGACGACTTTATCGTGGCCCCCGGCGTCTATGACATGATCTCGGCCAAAATGGCGGACCGTATGGGCTTTCATGCGCTGTACATGACGGGGTCGGGCACGGTGGCATCCCACCTGGGGCTGCCTGACGCCGGCATCGCGACCTATACGGATATGGTCTCCCGCGCTGCCCGGGTTGCGGGGGGTACCGTGACGCCCTTGATTGCCGATGCCGACACAGGATATGGCGGTATCGTAAACGTGCGCGAAACGGTGCGCGGCTACGAGATGGCGGGGGTCTCCGCAATCCAGATCGAGGACCAGGACGTCCCCAAGAAATGCGGTCATCTGTCAGGCCACAAACTTGTCCCGGCAGAGGACATGGTGACCAAGATCAAGGTAGCGCTTGATAGCCGGCTTTCCGATGACACGCTGATTATCGCCCGGACCGATGCGCGTAAAGCCATCGGTCGCGACGAGGCAATGCGGCGTTCGGAAATGTATGTCGAAGCGGGGGCGGATATCCTGTTTTACGAAGCGCCCGCCGATATCGAGGAGATGCGCGGAATCGGACAGCGCTTCGGCGGTGACATTCCGCTGCTGTCGAATATGGTCAATGGCGGCGTGACGCCGGTAATGAAGCCGGAAGAGTTGAAGGCGCTTGGTTACCGGATCGCCATCTTCCCGTCGTCGGGTTTCCTTGCGACGTGCAATGCGCTGAATGCCGTTTACGGTGCGCTAAAGGAGCATGGCGACGCGGAAAAGGGCGGTATGGACCTATATTCCTTCGCCGAATTCAACGAGCTGATGGGCTTCAACGAAATAACGGAATTCGAAGAGCGCTATGGCTGATTGATATCGTCGATCCGTTCCAGCAAGACGCGGGCGCGGGCGACGAGCCAGATCAGGGCCACAAGCCCGGCGGCGGTCAAAGCGATATCCTGATAGACGCCGAGCACCGCCGCATGGGCGCCGGCGACGGTGATCCATAGAACCGGTATCGCTCCCACCGAGAGGGGAGGGCGGCCATCCACCATCATCAGAAGGCCGAGCGTCAGACCCGCGGTGGCACCCGGTGCGAGCAGGGCAAAACGGGCATCTGTCCAGGACAGACCCTGGTGCCAGTCTGTCACCGGCAGAATCACCGCCGACAGGAAGAAAATAGCGGCACCCGCATAACTCGCCGGTTTGCGCTGAAATCGGATGGAAATGCGGTTGCGGTAAACCCCGCTCCAGAACAGCAGAACTCCCTGCAGGATGAAAACGGCACCATAGGCCGGAGCGGCAAAGTTGATTTCGGTGAAATAGACGAGATGGAACACCGTACCGGTCCACACCCATCCGGCAGCCAGGATCGCGACGATGATGCGGCTTCGGTTTTCGCGCGACCGCAGCGCCAGCATAAGGATGCTGGCTGTGAGGAACAGCGAGACCCCCTGCAACGGCCTTATCGCCCGGTTGTATTCGTCGAATAACGCGAACCAGACCTCGGCGGTATAGGGCAGCATGCGCTCAGAGGCTCTCTACGTAGCGGACCATGCGATCGCGCAGGGCGGCATCGGGCAGCGGTCCATAAAGGGCGCCCATGTTCTCGTTCATATGGGCAACGCTCGATGTCGCCGGGATCGCGCAGGTGACGGCGGGGTGAGAGATTATGAATTTCAGGAAAAACTGCGCCCAGTTTGCGCAGCCGATCTCTCTTGCCCAGTCGGGCAGGGGATGATTGCCAAAACGGCGGAAAAGCTCGCCCCTGCGAAACGGCCTGTTGATTAACACCGCGAGGCCTCTTTCCGCCGCCAGGGGCAGCAGTCGCTGTTCCGCCGCCCGGTCGACGATGTTGTAGGTGAACTGCACCGAATCCACGCGCGAATCTGCCATGACGCGGGTCATTTCACCATGACGGCTGCCGTGTGACATCGTAATCCCGATATGGCGGACGCGGCCCGCCCTTTTGTCTTCCGCGAGAGTTTCAAGGTGGCCTTCCCAGTTGACCAGATTGTGAACCTGCATCAGATCGATTTTCTCGACGCCCCAGAGATTCCGGGATTCGCGCATCTGCTCCTCCCCGTCGCCGATCAGCGGCGTCCAGACCTTGGTCGCGCTGAACACGGAATCGCGCCTGCCGGTCCGGGCGAGGCAGTATCCGACGACGTCCTCGGACGATCCATACATCGGCGATGAATCGATGACTGTTCCAACCAGATCGAAAAAACTCTGGAGAACGTCTGCCCGTTCATCCCTCAGGCGCCGGTTGTTTCCGACATTGAATGTGATCCACGTGCCCATTCCGATCGCCGGGATATGCTCGGCGGTGCCGGGGATACTGCGCAGGACCGGGGTGTCTGAAATCCGGGCGTTCGCCGCACGGGCGGGCATCACGCCAAGCCAGAGGCCTATGCCCGATGCCGCCGCCGCCGACAGGAAGCCGCGGCGGTCTATCTCTCGTGCAGGTCGCTGGGCAGATGGCCGGTCGGACAAAATTTGTTTCCCGGGCCTGAATTCAGGCATGGCGTATGAAGTTCCTCACTAACGGTAACTAGGACCCCGGTACCCGGATGATCAAGACGGATCGCACAAAAATTGGCCTGTCGCGGTCCGTTGGCAGACGAACCCTGTTCCGGCATAGTAACGGGATGTCCGGTAAACTGAAAATAGACCCATCCGATACGAGGCCGCCGGTCGCACCGGTATTGCCGGAGCCTGACATGCAGGCGGATCATCATCGACAGGTGCGCGCTGCGCGCCAGAGCGAGGTGATGGAGGATTATGTCGAATTGATTGCGGATCTGATCGATTCGACCGGGGAAGCCCGATCTGTCGATATCGCCAAGCGTCTGGGCGTCACGACACCGACCGTGGCCCGCATGATTGGCCGGCTCAAGGAGACCGGCTGGATCAAAACGCAGCCATACCGGGCTATTTTTCTTACCGAGGACGGCCGGCGGGTTGCTGAAGCATCGCGGCGGCGGCACCAGATCGTTGTCGAGTTTCTCACCGCGATCGGGGTAAGCGAGGAAATCGCCCGCGCCGATGCCGAGGGGCTGGAGCATCATGTGTCGGAAGAGACACTCGCGGCGTTCGAGCGCTTTCTGAAGGGACGCTGAACGAATCCTTCATTCGCCTAACGAATCGAAATCCGGCCTGAAAGGCGCTGTGAATGGTTGTAACGCAGGTCGCGAATTTAGTGCACAACTGTCCCCGTTTTTAGAACCTGCCGAATTCCGCCGTTCTCACAGGATATCCACAACATGTTGTGGATATATCATCATTTAGTCCTTTTTGATTGACGGTGCCCTAGATGTTGATGCACACTCCTACGTCGCGGCCACCGGTTAGAGTTATCCACAGAGGCATGTGGATACTTCTAGGGTCGCGGGGCGGGGTGCGAATACCGGAAAACGGCCAGTTTTTGCCGTTACCACATAGCAACCTAAACCTGCCAGCCGGCGCGGATATCCGAGGGGGTATGTTCGCGTAGGATCAGCCGACTGCCCCCTGACGAATCGTATTTAGAAGGAGGTTGGGCGTGCTAGATCTGGTGCAGACGGAACATGATCTTTTCCAGTCAAAAAGAGGAATTGCGGTAAAGATTGACCGCGGACGTGACGCAAACCTGACCGATTTCGGCAAGGCGGTTCTGACCGACCGCTATCTGATGCCGGGTGAGGAATATCAGGACCTTTTCGCGCGTGTATCCTGTTACTTCGCGGACGATTCCGATCATGCCCAGCGGCTCTACGACTATATGTCGAATCTTTGGTTCATGCCGTCGACACCCGTCCTGTCCAATGGCGGGACCGAGCGCGGTCTGCCGATCTCGTGCTTCCTGAACGAAGCGACAGACAGCCTGGACGGTATCGTCAATCTCTGGAACGAGAATGTCTGGCTGGCCTCTCTCGGCGGCGGTATCGGCTCCTACTGGGGCAATCTGCGCTCGATCGGCGAAAAAGTCGGCGCGAACGGCAAGACGTCCGGCATCATTCCCTTTATCCGTGTGATGGACTCCCTGACCCTCGCGATTTCCCAGGGCTCGCTCCGGCGCGGCTCCGCGGCGATTTATATCCGTGTGGATCATCCTGAAATCGAGGAATTCATCGAACTGCGCCGCCCGTCCGGCGGCGACCCAAACCGCAAGGCGCTGAACCTGCATCATGGAATCATCATCCCGGACGAGTTCATGCGCGCCGTCGAAAACGACGAGGAATGGGGGCTGAAAAGCCCGAAAGACCAGGCGGTGATCCGCAAGGTCTCCGCCCGCAGCCTGTGGATCCGCATGCTGTCGACACGCATCGAAACCGGCGAGCCCTATTTCCTCTATATCGACCACGTCAACAAGGCGATTCCCGAGCATCACAAGCTTGCCGGGCTCGAGGTCAAGATGTCGAACCTGTGCAGCGAGATCACGCTGCCGACGGGTATCGACAAGGACGGCGAACAGCGGACGGCCGTGTGCTGCCTGTCATCGCTGAACCTTGAAACCTATATGGAATGGAAAGACCATCCGACGATCGTCGAGGATATCATGCGCTTCCTCGATAACGTCATTCAGGACTTTATCGACCGGGCCCCCGATTCAATGGAACGCGCCAGGTATTCCGCCATGCGCGAACGTTCCGTCGGTCTTGGCGTCATGGGCTACCATTCCTTCCTGCAGAGCCAGAACATTCCGATGGAATCGGTGATGGCGAAGGTCTGGAACAAGCGGATATTCAAGCAGATCAAGGAAGGGGCGGATGCCGCTTCGGTGAAGCTTGCAGAAGAACGCGGGCCGTGCCCCGACGCCGCCGAATACGGCATCATGGAACGTTTTTCGAACAAAATGGCGATTGCGCCGACAGCGTCGATCTCGATCATATGCGGCGGCTCTTCGCCGGGTATCGAGCCCAACGCGGCGAATGCCTATACGCACAAAACGCTGTCCGGTTCGTTCAGTGTCCGTAACAAGTTCCTCAAGGCGCTTCTGGCGGAGAAAGGCATGGATGACGACGATACCTGGTCGTCCATTACCGTCCGCGAAGGGTCTGTCCAGCATCTGGATTTTCTGTCCGATGATGAAAAGGATGTTTTCAAGACCGCATTCGAGATCGATCAGCGCTGGCTTGTCGATCATGCGGGCGACCGTGCGGAATATATCTGCCAGTCGCAGTCGCTGAATGTCTTCCTGCCGGCGGACGTGCACAAGAAAACCCTGCACGACGTTCACTGGCGTGCCTGGCAGAAGGGCGTGAAATCGCTCTATTACTGCCGCTCGCGGTCGGTGGCGCGGGCGGAAAGCCACGCGAGCCTGTCGGTGACCGGTGCAACGGCGGCGCCGATAACAGGGGGGCTGGGGCTGCCGGTCGACGGCCAGTTCCCGCCACTGCCGCTCGCGGCTTCGGATGAAAACGAAAACGATTACGAGGAATGCCTGAGCTGTCAGTAGCCTGACGGCTTTTAGGGAAATTGCCCTTCTCCTATGGGGGAGGAGGTGAAGGAGTAAAGTGAAGAATGTCGTTACTTGAAGCCAATCCGGTTTACAAACCGTTCCGGTATCCTTGGGCCTATGACGCCTGGCTGATGCAGCAGCGTGTCCACTGGCTGCCGGAAGAAGTGCCCCTGGCCGACGATGTCAAGGATTGGCACAACAAGATGACGGCGGAGGAGCGCAATCTCCTCACCCAGATTTTCCGTTTCTTCACCCAGTCCGATATCGAAGTCGCGAACTGCTACATGAAACAGTACTCCCGGGTGTTCGAGCCGACGGAAGTGCAGATGATGCTGTCGGCGTTTTCCAACATGGAAACGGTTCACATCGCTGCGTATTCGCACCTGCTCGACACCATCGGTATGCCTCAAACCGAGTATCAGGCGTTCCTTCATTACAAGGAAATGAAGGACAAGGTCGACTATCTTCACAAGTTCGATGTGTCGACCAAGGAGAATATCGCCCAGACGCTGGCAGTATTCGGGGCCTTTACCGAGGGTCTGCAGCTTTTCGCGAGTTTTGCGATCCTGATGAACTTTCCGCGCTTCAACAAGATGAAGGGCATGGGGCAGATCATTTCCTGGTCGGTGCGCGACGAAAGCCTGCATACGGAATCGATCATCAAGCTGTTCCGCACGTTTATTTCCGAGAATCCGGAAATCTGGACCGAGGAGTTCCAGCGCCGGCTTTATGTGACATGCTCCGAAATGGTCGAACACGAAGACGCGTTTATCGACCTTGCGTTCGAACTGGGCGGTGTCGAAGGGCTTGCCGGTTCCGAAGTGAAGCAGTACATCCGCTACATCGCGGATCGCCGTCTCACGCAGCTTGGCCTCCAGCCGATCTACCGGCTCGAAAAAAATCCCCTGCCGTGGATGGATGAAATGCTGAACGGCATGGAGCATACCAATTTCTTCGAAAACCGCTCGACCGAGTATTCGAAGGCGGCGACCCAGGGTTCCTGGGAAGATGTTTGGGCATAGCGCCTGAGTCCTGTGCTAGTCCCACAGGTAGAAAACCCGGCGCTTCAGGCGCCGGGTTTTTTATTGAGAAATCCATATCCGCTACGCTGGGCGGCGGTGTCCGGACTGTTTCCGCTAACCAGCCGAAATTCCATCCAGAAATGCCAGCGTCCGTTTCCGGGCAAGAGCGGCGGCCTCGGCGTGGTAGCGCACCGGGCGGGTCGCATTGTCGAAGCCATGCCGGGCGCCCGGATAAATATACCAGACAGGTTCCGGCCGTTTCTGCCGGAAAGCGGCGACATCGGATGGCGGCACGGCGGTGTCCAGGTCGCCGACATGGCAAATAACCGGGCAGTTCGGAACTTCCGCCGGATAATCGCACATGTCGGAGCCATAATAGATGATCGCGGCGTCGAAATTGCTGCGACAGGCCGCGGGCCAGGACACGGTGCCGCCGAAACAGTAACCCGTTATGACGGTGGACAGGCCGGGCGACCGACCCCGCAGATATGACGAGGCGCTTTCCACATCCATTATTGTATGCGCATGGTCGATCCGCGCGGAGAGATCCTTGCCAAGCGCGCTGCCTGCATCGTCATAGGGAGAGGTCAGGTCAGGTTCGAACCGGTCGAACAGCGCAGGCGCCAGAGCGGCATATCCGTCGCCGGCATAGGCATCGCAGACGCCCTGCAGGTAGCCGTTCACCCCGTACATTTCCATTCCGACGACGATATTGCCTTTCGGCCTGTCGTCCGGGAGGGAGAGATAGCCTCTGAAGGCATGCCCGTCCGGTGATTCTAGGTCGATAAAGCTGCCCATCGTTACGCCGCGGGCCGCCATTCGGCCATACCACAGCCGATATAGACTTCGGGGATCGGCGTGTAATCGATCAGATCGAACCCCTGACTGCCCGCAACCGCGTGAGCGATGACCCAGTCGCGGACTTCTTGCGCGCCGTTGCCCGTTGTCGCCAGCGCGCGTTCCAGCCCGTCGGCCAGCGCGTCGTCATCGGCGTTGGTGAACAGGTCGATGCAGATCCGGTCGAACGGTTCGTCGATCTCTCCCATTGTCGGCTCGCCGATCGAATGGCTGAGACCGCCCGTGCCGAGCACCGCAACGCGGATATCCCCGGGATAGGTTTCAATCGCCGTGCGCAGCATCCGGCCCCAGGCGATACAGCGCCGCAGCGTCGGCAGGGGTTCTTCCAGCTGGTTCACCGTGATCGGCACGATCGGAAGCGCAGGGTCGATACCCATGCGCCAAAGCGGCACGCAAAACCCGTGATCGAGCGTCAGGCGGTGGGAAATTGCCGGGTCGAAATCGTTTCGCAGCGCGGTCTCCAGCAGATGGCGGCCGAAAGCCGGGTGGCCCGGCAGGGTTTGGTGCGGATAGACCGGCTTCATGAACGGTTCAGGCGGGCCGTCATGTTCTTCGCCGATACCGATGCAAAAGCTCGGCAGGTTGTCGATAAAGAAGTTCACCCAGTGATCCGGCGACAGCATGACGAGAACGTCCGGTTCCAGCGCCTTGAGGCGCCGGCCGGTTTCATCGAAGGCTTTCTTGAGCGTGGCTTTCGGGCCCTCCGGAAGAACGTCCCAGTCGCGGGCGATCAGCGGTCCATGGGAAGCGGCGAAGGCGCCGACAAATTCAGCCATTCTGGGTGTTTTCCTGGTTGGGTTGGGATGCGCCGGGCTTCATGGCGTGCAGGCGGGCGAGCATTTCGTCGTCCTTCATGCCGGAGATGCTGAAATAGAACCGCAACAGATAGGGATTCACGTGGGGGGCGATCGCCTCGAGGTCATCGGCCAGCACGGCTGCGCGCATCTCGGCGCTCAACGGATAGTCCTGAAGAACGCTTTCGCGGTCCGCTTTCCATTTCGCCAGGTTCGCCGGTGCCTGGATATCAAAGAACAGTTTGCTCAGCCAGTAATCGGTCATGTTTTCTCTTTCGTCTCCATCTGCGAGTCTAGCCGGGTTTCGGTGGCGGGCAACCCGGTTTTGCGCATTGCAGCGAATAAGGGCAGTCTACGGATAGGTAAACTTGGAGAACATGAAACATGGGGCTGAAACGCATGGTACTGGAAATCGGCATGGGGAATGATCTGCACGGGGGCGACTATACCAAAGCCGCGATCCGCGCGGTGCAGGATGCCATTCACCACAGTTCCCTGACGATGCTCAAATCCCTCAATATCGCACCGGAAGACATGCATGTGGAGGTGACGGTCGGGGTGCAGGATCCGGCGGCGGTGGATATCGCCGCGGTTGCGGAAACACTGCCCTATGGTCAGGTGACGGCCAAAGCGGTCAGCGGCGGACAGGACGTCACGACCGACGCGGGAGACGACAAGGCCGTCATCGCGACCGCGGCGATCATCGTCCGGCTCGATGTCCCCTGAGCAAAAATCCCGCCGTCAAACGCCAAACGGCCGGGCAACGGCGTTTTCTATCGGTGTCGGGTGTTTTGTTTTGGTTGCCGGGGCATTGACGAACATGGTTTCCGGAAAATTTACCAGTTCGGCCTAGATTGACCCGCCTTCGGGCGGTCGGCGCATTTGCATGCCGTTGGCGTAAGGCGCGAGGGCCGTGAATGGACATTCCGGACTTGTTTCTTCGACCGGTTGGCGGTGCTGATAAATAAATAAAAAAATGGATAAAATTTTAAATAATAACAATATTTAATGTATATAATTGAATTTTAGAAAACATTGGCAAGTGTTGAATACGAAAGTTCTGACATTTTTTGTTTATTACTTGATTTGTTAATATTTGACGTCTAGCTTCCAGCCTTCAGATTGATGTTATCGCGACCGCGCCGGTTCATTAAAAGGCCGGCGGACGCAGACATTTAGTGACGCGTAGAGCAAGTAAGGCAGGTAGCTATGTTGTGGAATTTTAACGTCGGCAGTTTTTTCAGCAGTTTTGGCAGCTATGTCCGCAGCCTTGTAGAGACAATCCGGGCGCGGATCGATGGTGCGCAGGCCGAAGACGCCGCGTCATCGAGTGTAATCAATGGCGGCCGTGGCAATGACAATCTGAACGGCGATCAGGCAGATAATGAGATGTCCGGTGGTGCAGGCCATGATCGGATGTATGGCCGCGATGGCGACGACAATATGGATGGCGGTTCCGGCAATGACAGAATGTATGGCGATGACGGCGACGACAGGCTCGACGGCGGCGACGGCAACGACGAAAACAACGGCGCCACCGCCAACGACACGCTCATCGGCGACGGAGGCAAAGACAAGATGAACCGCGGCGCTGGCAACGATAGCCTTGATGGCGGTTCCGGCAATGACAGAATGTACG
>JAYOMI010000061.1:18121-20332 GCA_038120765.1 Rhodospirillaceae bacterium | reverse complement strand
TGCGCGGGCAAACGGTCGGTCTGTATTGTCGAGGAAGGCTTCCCCGAATACCTGGAACAGGCGCTGAACGCGACGCTGCGCAAGGCCGACCTCAACACGACAATCGTCGGCAAGGACGTCTTCCCGCGGGCGGGCGAATACCAGTCCGAAGTGATGATGAACGGTCTCGCCAGGTTCATCGAAGGCGCGGTGCCGAAAGGCGTGGACCTCGCGCAGGTTTCGGCGGTGACGAAAGCGGTGTCCGATAACAAGGCGCTCGCCGCCGAACTGCTGGGCTCGCCGATTCCAAAACGCCCGCCGGGATTCTGCACCGGCTGCCCGGAACGACCGGTGTTTTCGGCGCTCAAACTCGCCCAGCTCGATCCAGACATCGGGAAAATGCACATTTCGGCGGATATCGGCTGCCATACGTTTTCGACCCTGCCCCCCTTCAACATGGGGAACACGGTCACCGGCTATGGCCTCGGCCTCGCCAGTTCGGCAGGCGTAAAGGACTCCATGGCGCGTCACACGATATCGATCATGGGCGATGGCGGTTTCTGGCATAACGGCCTGTCCACCGGCGTCAGCGGCGCCGTCTACAACAAGCATGACAACCTCCTGATCATCATGGCCAACGGATATTCGTCGGCCACCGGTCAGCAGCAATTGCCGTCCTCGACCGCCGGCGGGCTGCGCATGGCGGATACCGTCGTGCCGATCGAGAATGCGCTGAGAGGTGTCGGCGTCAAATGGATCAAGAAGCAGTACACCTACAAGGTCGGCACGATGCGGAACCTGATCAAGGAAGCGCTGACGTCGACCGAAAAAGGCCTGAAGGTCATCATCGCAGAGGCCGAATGCCAGATCGCGAAACAGCGCCGGGAAAAACCGCAGATCTCCAGGATGCTGAAATCCGGCAAGCGCGTGGTCCGCACAAGGTTCGGAGTCGATGAAGACACCTGCACCGGCGATCATTCCTGCATCCGCTTGTCCGGCTGCCCGTCGCTTTCGGTGAAGCCGAACCCGGATCCGTTGCGCAAGGATCCGGTCGCGAGCGTCCTGAATTCCTGTGTGGGCTGCGGCCTGTGCGGCGAAGTATCGGACGCGGCGGTTCTCTGCCCGTCCTTCTTCCAGGCGGAGATCATCCAGAACCCGAACATGATCGACCGGCTGCTCCATAAAGTCCGGTCTGCCTTCATCGGTGCGCTGCAGGGCAAACGGGCAGCAGAAGATATTCCAGCGCCTCCCCGGGATACGTCGAACGACATCCGGGTGGCGGCAGAATGAGCGCCCTTCCGGAACGCCCGATTTCCATGGTCATCGGCGCGCTCGGCGGCGAGGGCGGCGGCGTGTTGACGACCTGGGTGGTCCGCGCGGCGGAAATGTGCAGCTTCCCGACGCAGTCGACTTCTATCCCCGGCGTCGCGCAGCGCACCGGGGCGACGACCTATTACGTTGAAATCTATCCGGCTCCGCATGACCAGCTTGACGGTAAATCACCGGTGATGGCGCTTTACCCGGCGCCCGGCAACATGGATATCGTGGTGACGTCCGAGTTGATGGAAGCAGGCAGGATGCTCGAGAACGGCATGGTAACGCCCGACCGGACAACGCTCATCGCCTCGACCCACCGCGTCTATTCCATCACAGAGAAATCGGCGATGGGCGACGGACTGTTCCGCGGCGAGAAGCTGGACAATGCGGCGCAGAAGCTTGCCAAACGCGCGATCCTGTTCGACATCGCCAATCTCGCCGAAAAAGAGGGCACCGTTCTCAACGCGATTGTTCTCGGCGTTATCGCGGGATCGGACGAACTGCCGATCCCGGTTGAGAATTTCGCCGAGTCCATTCGCGAATCCGGCGTCGCCGTGGAATCGAACCTCAAGGGATTTGAAATCGGCCTCGCCTACATGAAGGGCGATCTGAAGCTGCCCGATGCCGCGCCCGACAAAAAATTCCGGGCCGCCAAACCGAGCGCGGAAAGCCTGATCGCGGAGGTCGCAGCGAGTTACCCCGGCGAAGCGTCGGCGGTTGTCACGGAGGGCGTGAAACGCCTCGTCGATTACCAGAACGCGGCCTATGCGAGGCTATACCTGGATCGCCTTTCCGGCGTACTCGCGATCGACCGCGAACGCGGCGGCGAACGAAACAACTGGGCTTTAACGGTCGAGACCGGCCGCTACCTTGCGCTGATGATGTCCTATGAGGACATCATCCGGGTCGCCGACC
>JAYOMI010000061.1:0-18111 GCA_038120765.1 Rhodospirillaceae bacterium | reverse complement strand
ACCTGAAATCCCGCCGGTCAAGATTCGAGCGGGTCCGCACCGAGGTAATGGCGAAGAAGAACGAACCGGTCCACATGACGGAATTCCTCAAGCCCGGCTTCGATGAATTCACATCCATCATGCCCGCCTGGCTGGGACGCCCGATCATGAACTGGGCAATGGGCAATAACTGGGCGAAGAATTACAATTTCGCCATGCGGGTCAAAACGCATACGATCTTCGGGTTCATACGGGTGTGGGGACTGTCGAAATTACGGTTCTACCGGCCCCAGACCTATCGCTACAGCCAGGAACAGCCCGCCATCGAAGCCTGGCTGGAGGTCGTGAAAGATGCCGCGGCGCGTCACTATCAGCTCGCCGTCGAAATCGCCGAGCTGGCAAACCTGCGCAAGGGGTATTCAGACACCCACAAGCGCGGCCTGCAGAACTTCTCCAGGATCATGGCCGAGGTCGCTATCCCGTGTTCGAAGGCCGACAAGGACCCCGCATGGGGTGCGGAAGCGCTCGCCTCCCTTCGGGCGGCGGCCCTTGCCGATCCCGAGGGCAATACGCTTGATAAGGCGGTCGCATCGCTGTCGGCCCCGCCGGTCCCGGCAGCCGCCGAATAAACCTCTAGCCGTTCTCTTCCCGGGCGACATCCAGCCGCACCTGGATTTCCCTGTCGGTCACGATGAACAGGTCGGCCTGCGCGGATGACGATTTGTGCTCCGCCCATGTCCAGTGCGGAATCGTGAAGGTATCGTTCTCGGTCCAGTCGATCGTCCGGTCGCCAATGGTCGATGACCCTTCGCCGGAAACCACCATGCAGATCGTATTCCACGTGGCCCGGTGGGGCTGGCTCCCCTGCCCTTTGGCAAGCCGCATGGCATAGCAGTCGAGCGTCGGCATGACGGAACCACCGGTCAGCGGGTTGACGTAGCGCAGCAGCTTCGCGCCGTCGGCACGCGCGCGCATCTCCGAAAGCATCCGCCGGGTATCCTCGCCGGGATATCTGTATTTGGGCGATATCTGGCCTTCGTGGCCGTGCCCTTCGGCAACAAGCCCCGATGTTTTCCACAACGCTTCATCGCCTTCGTCGACTTCCCAGAACGCGTTGTCGCCTTCGCCCTCCCGGTTGCCGGGGTCGAAGAAATTGACATCCAGATCGTTGATCAGCGGAATATTCGCCGCATCGAACCAGACGGTGCGGCCGTCGGATTCATTGATGTGGCCGTGCCAGCACCAGGGCGGCGTCAGCACGAGGTCGCCCGGATGCATCTCGCACCGGCGCCCGTTGACGATCGTGACGGCGCCTTTCGCCCGGGTCGAAAAGCGTATCGCCGCCGCCGTATGCCGGTGGGGCAGCGCCTTGTCGCCGGGCTCCAGCACGGTGAAGGCGGACAGCAGGTTCTCGGTGGTCTTCGTCGCGCCGCCAAAGGCCGGGTGCGCCATGATCAGGGCGCGGCGTTCCGCATCCTCCATCGCAATCTCGGTCGCGGCGCGGGCTGTAAAAGGCTCGATATCCTTCCACCGCCA
Organism: Rhodospirillaceae bacterium; assembly: GCA_038120765.1. Lineage (GTDB taxonomy): Bacteria > Pseudomonadota > Alphaproteobacteria > MPNO01 > UBA830 > CAXBCP01. The sequence goes on along the minus strand of JAYOMI010000061.1, from coordinate 16,596 downwards.
GACGAAGGACGGATCGTCCGCCGCCGGCATGATGGGCGTGATTTTCTTGTACCGGTCCCACAGGGGATGGATATCGGCGGCCTCGAGATCCGCGATCAGGCCTGCATCGGCGCGTGGCGCTATATCATCCATGGTATGCCTGTCGATGAATCCGGGCGGCACAAGCCGCGCCGCCCGGGGTCACGTGCTCTCTATTTTTTCTTCGGCAGCAGCTTGTCGACATTCGAGCTGTCGACCAGCAGGTGCTTGACGAAGACTTTCTTGTCGAAGGCCTTTCCCTTGAGCTGCGCGTCCATCGTTTCGATGCCGAGATTGCCCCAGGCAACGGGATTGAGCGCCACGGTAAGGCCCATCGTGCCGCGCTTCACTGCGAAGCGTGCCGGCGGAATGCCGTTCATGCCCGTCACGATGACCTTGCCTTTGAGGCCTGACGCCACGACCGCCTGTGCCGCGCCGAGGCCGATCTCGTCATTGGCGCCGTAGATGGCTTTCAGGTTCGGGTGCGCGACCAGGGCGTCTTCGCCGAATTTCAGGCCGTTTTCGCGGGTCAGCAGCATTTCGTGGCGGAACACGATCTTGATGCCTGGATACTTCGCCATCTCGTCGGTATAGCCCTTGGCGAGGTTGATGAAAGCCTGGGCGCCGGCGGGGCCCGCAAGCACGGCGACTTCCCCCTTGCCGTCGAGCTTCTTCGCGGTCCAGGCGGCGATTTCCGAGCCGACCTTGATCTCGTCAATGGCGATATGCAGCAACTGGTCCTTGCACGCAGAGCCGCGCGCGATCGACATCATCGGAATGCCGGCTTCCTTCGCCTTCGTGTAGGCGGAGCACAGGGCGCGGGCGTCGATCGGCGAAATCAGAATGCCGGCGACCTTCTGCGCGATCAGATCGTTGATGCCGTTAAGCTGTTTGGCGATGTCTTCCTCGGCATTGACGACCGAAACCGTGTGTCCCAGTTCTTTGGCCCGTTTCTCCATCCCCTTGAGCATGGCGATGTAGAAAGGGTTCGTGTCGGACGACAGCGCAATACCGATATTGGCGGCCTTTGCGCCCAGGGATCCGAGCCCCATAGCCACTGCTGCTGCAGCCGTCATAACAAGTCGTTTCATAATCCTGGTCTCCCTTTGGGTGTGTCGAAAGTGTATCACGGGTGAGTGAAAGCGCCAGCTTCTAGCGATGCCGGAGCCGGTCTGCGGCGGCCGCCGCGACGATCACGAGCCCGACGGCAACCTGCTGCCAATAGGAATGGACATTGGCAAGGTTCAGGGCATTGGCCAGCACGACCATGATGAACACGCCGACGATGGTCTTGTAGAGTTTACCCTCCCCGCCGAACAGCGAGGCCCCGCCCAGCACGACGGCCGCGATTGCCGTCAGCTCGTAGAATACGCCCGCGGTCGGCTGGCCCGATTGCAGCCGCGACGCCAGCATCACCCCGCCGACGCCCGCAAGTGTGCCGCACCAGACATAGGCCGACGTCCGCACCTTGACGACGTTGATCCCGGCCAGATAGGCGGCCTCCGTATTGCCGCCCGTCGCGAAGATACGAATGCCGTATGCCGTGCCGTGCAACAGCCAGTGGAAAACGAAGAAAACGAGAATGGGAAACAGGACCAGGTAAGGCACGCCGAACAGGCGCTCGGTCGCGAACGCAAGGAACAGTTCTGGCAGTCCTTCGTCTCCCACAACGGGCCGGCCGCCGGTGATCAGGAACGTCGCGCCCCGGAACATCACCATCGTGCCGAGCGTAGCGATAAACGGATTCACGTCGAGCTTGGTGACGATCAGTCCATTCAGCAACCCGACCGCCGCCCCGACCGCGACGCCGGCGATTATGCCCGCCGTCATGCCGTATTCGAGCATGATCATCGCGCAGATACAGCCGGATAGCGCCGCCACCGAGCCGACCGACAGGTCAAACCCGCCACACACGATCACATAGGTCATGCCGATAGCGATCACGGTGATGACAGCGCCCTGCATCAACACGTTGTTGATGTTGATCGGCGACAGGAACCGGTTCGACACCAGGGCCGCGACAATACAAAGAACAATCAGGGCGATAAGCGGCATCTGATTCCACAGGAATTCCTTGATCCGCGCGTTGCTGTCTGTCCGGTCGGTCTGCATGCGGTGTTTAGCCCCCAAGTGCGTCGCGCAATGCGCGTTCCGTATAGTCTCCGTCCCGCGTCAGCCGCGCGACGATGTTTCCGTTCCGCATGGCGATCACGGAATCGCTGACGGACATTACCTCTACCATTTCCGACGAGGCGAAGACGATACCGCCGCCGTCTTCGGCAAAACGGTTCATCAAGCGGTGAATCTGGGCCTTCGCGCCGACATCGATCCCGTGCGTCGGCTCGTCCAGCAGCAGAACCCTGGCATGACCCGCGAGCCAGCGGGCAAAGATAACCTTTTGCTGGTTTCCACCGGAAAGGTCGCGGACCGGTTTGTCCGGATCTCTCGGGCGGATATCGACCGTTTCCATCAATTCCGCCACCAGTTCATCGATGGCTTTCCGGTTAAGGCCGACCGTCGTTTTAAGCCTGTCGAGATTGGGCAGGATAATGTTCTCACGCAAAGTCAGGCCCATCACGAGACCAAGCCCCCGCTCGCCCGGCACCAGCCCGACGCCGTCCGCGATCGCATCCGACGGCCTGCCGTACAGATCACGGGGATCATGCTTCGAATTCGCGCCGAACAGACGAAAAAGCATCTCGGTCGTGCCGCTGCCCAGCAGTCCCGCCAGCCCGACGACCTCGCCCTCGTGCAGCTTCACGTCTTCATGGTCCAGCAGTTTTCCGGCGACGTCGCGACTGCCGCCATGATGATAATCCTGTTCGAGATCCCGTCCGGTCATCAGCCGTATCATTTCCGGCTGGCTCAGTTCCCCGCGAAGTCCCGCGCCTACTTTCGTGCCGTCCCGCAGCACCGTGATGCGGTCGGCAATGCGCTCGACCTCATCCAGCCGGTGCGAAATGTAGACGAGGCCGACGCCCTCTTCCTTCAGGCCGTCGATCATTTCGAACAGGCGCTCGACCTCCCGGGTCTCGAGCGATGCCGTGGGCTCGTCCAGCACCAGAATCCGGTCGTTCCGTCCGAGCGCGCGGGCGATCATCACAAGCTGGCGCTCGGCATAGCCGAGCCTGCCTACCGGTGTATCGACGTCCACATCAAGATTGAGCCTGCCGACAAGTTCCCGCGCCTGACGGCGCATTTCGGCGCTATCGACCTCAGGCAAAAACCCGAACCGTCTGCGCTGCGGCACCTGCCCGAGGAGGACGTTTTCGGCAACCGTCTGGGCAGGCACGATACGCATTTCCTGGGGGATGACCACGATGCCTTCGTCCAGCGCCTGGGCCGGCGTCGCATAACGAACGGCTTTGCCATCGACGCGGATTTCGCCTCTATCCGCCTGGTAGACGCCGCCGAGAATCTTCATCAGCGTGGACTTGCCGGCGCCGTTCTCGCCGATCAGCGCGTGTACTTCACCCCCATGAATATCGAAGGAAACCGAGTCCAGCGCCTGCGTCGCGAAGAAACGCTTCGAAATTCCGACGGCTGCGGCAAGCGGCGTATCGGTCAATGTGACGCCATCCAGACAAGCGCGCGCGATACCCACGGCCCGTCCGGCTCGCCACCCGCAAGGCTTGCCCCGAAATGATCGCGGCCATCGAAAACGATTTTAGCGACATCGCAGCCTTCGCCGACGAGCGCCGCCTCGATCCTGTCAGCCTGATCTCTCAGATGCGGAAAATCTTCGGTGCCATATGCAATCAGGAATGGCGGCGCATCGGCAGACACAAAGGACATCGGGCTGGCCCGACGGTCCGTTTCACCGTCTTCCGGCCCGAGAAAGCGCGGCCGCATCGACAGCCCGGATTCCTCGCCGAACTGATACACGCCGGAAATCGGAAGGCACCCCCGGACGACGGTTCCGGGCAGACTACACCTTTCCTGCCAGTCGGAGGTCAGCGCGAGCAGCGCGGTATAATGACCGCCCGCGCTGTGGCCGCCAATGAACAGTCTGTCCGGATCGCCGCCATGGTCGGCGATATTGCCGTGAATCCACGCGAGCGCGTCGGCGACGTCGTCCAGTCCCGCGGGAAACATGTGCCCTGGCGCAAGGCGGTATCCGACGGAGCAGAACGTCACGCCGGCCGACGTGAAGACCGGTGCCATGAAATTCATGTGCTCCTTGTATCCCGAGGTCCAGCCGCCGCCATGCACGAAGGCGAACACCGTCCCATTCGGGTTGGCCGCCGCATGAATGGCGATCGACTGATACGGGTCGTCGCCGTAGCGGACTTCCGCCGACGGCTCAACGCCTTCGCCACGGCGCATCACCTCCGCCGCGTAGGGTTGGGCAAAGGCGGAGAACGGCTCCTGCGGCGGATAATCTTCGATACGCACGATCAGCGCGCGACGCGTTCGACGATCATCTTCTCGTCCACCAGGCGACCCTTGTCGATGATCATGTCATTGTCCAGCATCACCGTGCAGTCGCGCATCGGAACGTCGTAATGTCCCTTCGTGGCGCGCTTGCCGCCGCCCTGATTGTTGGGGCCCGTTGAGAAGAGAAAATTGCCGGGGAACGTGCGCGACGCCGCATAGGTCCGGTCGGGATCGTCGCCATACAGGGCGAGGGCATCCCAGCGCGCTTGCGGATTCAGGCCCCAGCCGAGATGCGACAGGTAATGTCCATCTAGGTCATCGGGATGCGCCCTGTTGTCTTCGAGCCAGTGTTCCATCAGCTTCGCATCCATGCCGCCGCTGATCTTCTTGATGTAGCCATCATCGATTTCCAGGTGGATCGCATCCTGAACGTAGCGGTTATAGGGCAGGATCACCATATCGCCGGGCTGGATCACGACCGTACCCGTCGCCGATCCTTCGTTGGGAAAGGTATGAACATGTCCGCCGCCCCAATGATCGAAACGGCGCGGCTCATCGGCGAACCCGTACTGGATCATCGTCGGGTATTCGCCGCAATCATATGTCAGATCGGTGCCGGCATCGCTGGTCACGCGCACGGTCTTCGTCTGCTCAAGTCTTTGTCCGGCATAGATCACGGCTTCGCGCAGACCGGGCGGCGACATCAGTTGTTCGAGATCGTCCGGCGCATCGATGATCATCAGCACCCGCGCGCCGGCATCCCGGACGGTTTTCATCCACTTCGTGAACAATGGAACATGGAGACATACCAGCATATCGGCGGCGGCGAGGACATCGATTGTCCCCTTGCAGGCGCCGATCGTCTCGACGCCGACCTTGGTCCAGGAAGGGCTGGAATTGACGCAAAGCTCGTAAGCATCCGCTCCGAGTTCCGACGCCGCAGCGAATGCAGCCTGAACGTATTCCCGCCTGGAGGTCAGATCGGATAGCAGCGCGATCGTCTCGCCCTCCTTGACGTTGCAGAGCTCGAATTGCTTGCGGAACAGGCTTCCAAGTTTGGCCGGGTTCATCTCCTGAATACGCATTGCGGACTCCTTCTGCATCGGTTCGCAAGAGAGACTTGCGGATAAATTTTCAATAACGAATAGTATTCATTATTCTAAGTCTCCGATACAGAGTCAAGAAAGCCGGGAATTTGCAGGTTAAGAAAAAAGAGGTGCGCGGCGCCATCCTCGACAGCGCTTTCGCCCTGTTCCGCGAGCAGGGCTATGCCGGGACAACCCAGGCGCAGATCGCCCGCCGTGCAGGCGTTGCGGCTTCCAGCCTGTATGTCTATTTCGATTCCAAGCTCGACATCCTCTTCGCAGTCTATCGGCCATGGCTGATGGAGCGCTTCGACGAACTGGAATCGAGAATGACGGGGATCGCATCACCAAGGGAACGGCTTGAAACGATCCTCTATGCGATCTGGCGCGACATTCCGACCGAGGATAACGGCTTCGTAAACAACCTTATGCAGGCGATATCCAACCTCGGCCCGAAGGACAATTACTCCCGTGATCTGCTGGACGACTGCGAGACCCGCATATCCGCGTTGATCGCGGACTGCATTCCGGATGATCGGGCGAACCTCATCGACGACCGCAATCTTCTTGCCCATATCCTGTTCATGGCGCAGGACGGATTCGCGATCAGCTACAATATCAACGGTGCATCGAAGCGCATGGATGCGATGGTCGCCGCAATGGCCGATATGTTGCTCGGCTGATCCTGGATCGCCGGCCCTAATGGGCCATCATCACCGGCAGGTCCGCGTTCTGAAGCACATGGCGCGTCACCCCGCCGAGGATCAGTTCGCGCAGACGGCTGTGGGAATAGGCGCCCATCACCAGCAGGTCGGCGTTGACCCGCTGGGCCTCTTCCAGCAGCACTTCCCCGACCAGCCGATGGTCCGGCGGGATCTCGACAACCTCGGCCCGTACGTCGTGCCAGGAGAAATGCCGGGCCATTTCCTGCGGAGACGGGCCTTTCTTCGCGCCGGTTGTCACCGTCACGATCGTCACCGAACGCGACATCTTCAGCAGCGGCATCGCAGCGGATATCGACCGGGCGGAGCTCGCGCTCCGGTTCCAGCCGATAACGACCGCCTCGCCGATAGATCTAGGCGTCTCCGGCGGCGCGATGAGGACAGGCCGGCCCGTGCGGAACAACGCCGCCTCCGCCGCAAGTTCCCCGATCGTCGTCTGATCGCGTGCCGGCCGGCCGACGACGACCATGTCATAGGCCGCGCCCCGCATGGCGACGACGGCAATTCGGCAGGTAGCGCAAGTTCCCGATACTCTATGTTGCGTTCTTCCAGCATGGCGTCAAAACGCAGGCGTGCTTTCGACTGCTTCTGGTCCCGGTCCTGCTCATATTCCTGCTTTATCTCGACCTGCACGGATTCGAAGAGGCCCATCGCTGCGGCCGGCAGCACATCCGTCACATCTCCGCCAAGAAACAGACATTCCGCATGACCACTGAATTCCTGTGAGAGAACAGCGCCGTCCCTATCGCACCTTCATCGCGCTCGATATCGCCGACAGGTACAAGCATGTTCTTGATTGTCATCGCTTTCCTCCCTTTCAGCCATTCTCCAGCCGGTTCGGAAAGTTTAGCGCAATACAGACTGGACGGAAGCGATTTAAAGTACCGGGTTTTTCAGCGCTTCCAGGATAATTTCCGGCGTCATGGGCATTTCGGTCACCAGTGCCCCGCGGGGCCGAAGGGCGTCATTGACCGCGCACATAATTGCCGCCGGCGCCCCCACGGTGCCTGCTTCACCGGCGCCTTTTGCGCCGAGTTGCGTACCCTCGGCCAGGGTCTCCACGTGACCGACCTCGATATCGGGCATTTCGGCCGCCATGGGCACCATGTAATCCGCCAGCGTGCCGTTCAACAGGTTTGCGTCATCGTCATAGATGCAATGCTCGAACAGCGCGCCGCCGATCCCCTGCACCACCCCGCCGCGTATCTGCTCGTCGACCAGCAGCGGATTGATCACGCGGCCGCAGTCTTCCACGACCCAGTGTTTGACAGGCTTCACGAAACCGGTGAGCAGATCGACCTCGACCAGCGCGCCCTGTATGCCATTCGCGATACAAAACGGCGCCTGGGGGGCGTAATGGCGGGTCACCGCGAGCTCAGGCTGCGTGCCCGGCGGAAGCAGGTCGTGACGGAAATGGCCTGCCTCCGCGACCTCCGCCAGGCTAATTCTGATCTCCCCCGTCTTCCGGTCGCGGATCCCCCCCGGACCGACGTCGAGAGACTCCGGCGCTGTCTGCAGAATAGCTCCCGCCAGACCGCACAGGCTTTCGGCAAGCGCATCTGCCGCCCGCCACGCCGCTTCGCCGCCGATGGTCAGCCCGCGCGATGCCCAGGCGCCGCCGCCATAGGGGGTCACCGCCGTATCGCCGGAGAACGTAACGGCGACATCCTCCATCCCGACCCCGAGACGGTCGCCGACGATCTGCAGAATGCCCGTCGGCGTTCCCTGCCCCTGGTCGGTGACGCTCGTGATAACGCTCAGCTTGCCGGTCGGCTCCAGCTTGACCGTCGCGCCGTCCTGGGTGGATACCCGGGCCTGCGCCGGACCGTAATAGGCGCCGCCGACAGCCGTGAGTTCAACGAATGTGGCAAGACCGATACCCCGCCAGATGCCACGATCGCGCAAGCTTGCCTGCTCCCGCCGCAACGCGTCGTAATCCATCATCTCCAGCAGCCTGTCGAGGCACGCGCCCAGCGACAGCGGCGATAGCGGCACACCGGAGAGTGTCCGGGTCGGGAATGCCTCAGCCGCAATATAGCTGTTCCGACGAAATTCGGCGGGATCGACGCCCGCCTTCGCTGCGGCGATATCGACCAGTTGCTCGGTGACGGCCGTCGCGATGGGCTGCCCCACGGCACGATACATCGCAACAGTGGGGCGGTTCTGAAACGCCGCCCGAAAACGCCCCGAATAATTTGTCATCGCATAGGGCGCGCCGGACAGATTGAGGTTCATCATGCCCTCGCCGATGGAGGCGCGTTTATACGCGGAATACGGCCCGATGCCGCCAACGGCGTCGACGGTCATTCCGCTAACGCGGCGATCGCGCGCGGTGAGAGATGCAGTCACGACGTGATCCCGCGAGTGCATGTCGCTGACGAACGATTCCAGCCGGTCCGCCACGAATTTCACCGGGCGCGCCAGAACCCGGCTCAACGCCGCTGTCGCTATTTCATCGCCGTAGACATGAAGCTTGATACCGAAGCCGCCGCCGACATCGGGACAGATTACCCGGACCTTATGTTCGTCGATCCCGAGATGCCGGGAAATCACATCCTGCTGCTGCCAGGGCGTCTGATGCGAGGCATAGACCGTCAGGCTTTCGTCGCCAGGATTCCAGTCCGCGACCATCGCCCGGGTCTCCAGCGGAACGCCCGTATGCCGGCCGAACGTGAATGTCGCAGATACCGTAGTGTCATCGTCCGCCTCCTCGAAATCAGCGCCAGCACCGGCTTCAAAGGCGAGATTGTCCGTATCGGCGGGATGGACGGGTCGGGCGCCGGGCGCGAGTGCGGCGCCGGCATCGGAGACCGCCGGAAGCGTCTCCCAGTCGATGACGAGCAGATCGACCGCGTCTTCCGCGAGCGCACGGGATGTCGCCACCACGGCGACGACCGGTTCGCCCTGCCAGCGGACGATATCGACCGCCATTGCATGCTGTTCAGGGCTGCGCAGCGAAGGTATATGCGCGGCACCGCCGGTCCACGGCGTGCAAAGCCGCGCAAGTTCGGCCCCCGTCAGGACCGCTACGACCCCCTCCGCCTTAGACGCCGCCGTTTTGTCGATCGATACGATACGGGCATGGGGGTGCGGCGAACGGGAAAAGGCGACGTGAACCATTCGGGGAAGCTGGATATCGTCGGAATAGCGTCCCCGACCGGCAACAAGCCGTTTCGCGTTGGGCCGGCTGACCCGCCTGCCGATCAGCCCCGTATCGCCGGATTCCATATTGAAACGCCTTCTCGCCAAGTTTGCTGGTAATCGCCCTCCAGCATCTCAGAGCAAATGTGCCGTCGCGGCAATGTTCAGGCAAGTGCAACAAGGTGAAAAGTGGCGCTCATGCCGAATGCGGCGTGTTCCCCCATGAAATGCGGCGTGTTCCCCCATGAATCGACACTTTACACGGTCTATGCTAGAAATCTCTTCATAAGACTAAATACCAAAAAACACAGGCTTTACGGGAGTTTTCTGAATGAAGTATCTTAAATTGTTTGCTGGAACGGTGACAGGTATTGCCCTCGCAACCTCGGCGTCTGCCCAGACCGTCGGCATCGGCTCGACCAAGGCCGGTGCCGTGGCACAGATCACCGCGACGATCTCCAAAGCGGTGTCCGAACATGGCGGCCTGCAGATGCGCGCGCAGACCATGGGCGGCACCCAGCAGTATATCCCCGTCGTCAACGCGGGCGAGCTGGAATTCGGCATTTCGAACATCACCCAGCTCCATATGGCCCGCACCGGAACCGGCCTTTCCGAAGGCACGAAATACGAGAACCTCCGGCTGGTTGCGACGATGATGAAGTTCATCGTCAGCCCCGTTGTGCCGATCAAATCCGGGATCACCAAGACATCACAGCTGAAAGGCCTGCGGACATCTGTCGGCTTCAAGGGCGCACCGCTTTTCGCGAACCTCCACAAGGGCGCCCTGGCGACGGCTGACCTGAAATCTCCGGATGACATTGTTCCGGTGCCCCAGGTCGGCCTGGTGCAGAGCTGGCGCGCCCTGATGGCGGGCAAGGTCGACTGGGTCATTGCGGCGGGAGGCTCCGGGTTCGTCAAGCAGATGAACGCGAAAATCGACGGCGGGGTCCGTCATATCAGCTTCCCGAACACGCCGGAAGCACTCGAAAAAATGCACAAATATTTCCCGAAATCCGATTGGGAAATCGTCCAGCCACGCAAGGGACTGACCGGCGTGATCGAGCCGACGAATTTCGTGTCCTACGATTACACGCTCTGGACCTACGCAAACCTCTCAGACGATATCGTCTACAAGGTTACCAAGGTAATGCACACACAGGTAAAACAACTGAAAGAAGGCGGCCCGCTGTGGCGGACCTATCAGGCTGACAAGCGCCTGGCGAAGCCTCAGGGTCACCCCTATCACCCCGGCGCGGTCAAGTACTACAAGGAAGCCGGGCTCTGGCCCGCTGGAAGCTGATTTCCCGAAAATCAGCCGGAATATGAAATCCGCCCGCGTCCCGGACAGGACGCGGGCGTTTTTTTTGCGCGGGCAACCGTATCCGTTCACCGGTTCAACCCGCATCCTATCGGCTTCGCCGAGCATTTCCGATACTCCCCGATTTGCTTTGAACGATCCCGATTACGCGGAGGTATTACGCGGCGTCACGGTGCCGGCAAAATGGTCGGCTATCGACACCTACGGCAGCGTATGCTACTCAACCCTCAGGTAACTAATTGCAATCGCAAGCATTACGGGAGTTTATGCATGAACTATTTTAACGTATTTATCGGGGCCGCAGCCGGTGTTGCTCTTGCAACCTCGGCGTCTGCCCAGACCGTCGGTATAGGCTCGACCAAGGCCGGTGCCGTGGCACAGATCACCGCGACGATCTCCAAAGCGGTGTCCGAACATGGCGGCCTGCAGATGCGCGCGCAGACCATGGGCGGCACCCAGCAGTATATCCCCGTCGTCAACGCGGGCGAGCTGGAATTCGGCATTTCGAACATCACCCAGCTCCATATGGCCCGCACCGGGACCGGCCTTTCCGAAGGCACCAAATACGAGAACCTCCGGCTGGTTGCGACGATGATGAAGTTCATCCTGAGCCCGGTTGTCCCGATCAAATCCGGCATCACGAAAACATCGCAACTCAAGGGTCTGAAGACCGCCGTCGGCTTCAAGGGCGCACCGCTTTTTGAAAAATTCCATCAGGGGGCGCTGGCAACTGCCGACCTGACCCACGCAGATATCGTAGCTGTCCCGCAGGTCGGGCTGGTCCAGCACTGGCGGGCCTTTATGGCCGGCAAGATCGACTGGGTGATTGCCGCGGCGGGCTCCGGCTTCGTCAAGCAGATGAATGCCAAGATCGACGGCGGCGTCCGCCATCTGAGCATGCCGAACACCCCGGAAGCACTGGAAAAATTCCACAAATATTTCCCCAAATCCGACTGGGAAATGGTCCAGCCGCGCAAGGGACTGACCGGCGTCATCGAGCCGACCAATTTCGTGGTCTATGATTTCTCGTTGTGGACCCACAAGAACCTCTCCGACGACATCGTGTACAAGGTCACCAAGGTGATGCACACGCAGGAAGCGCAGCTGAAGGAAGGTGGTCCTTTGTGGCGTTCCTACGAGGCGAACGAGCGCCTGGCGAAACCGCAGGGACACCCCTATCACCCGGCTGCGGTCAAGTACTACAAGGAAGTCGGACTTTGGCCTGCCGGAAGCTGATCCGGAAAGTCTGAATTCAGACAACGAAAACCGCCCGCATCCCTCACAGGATGCGGGCGGTCCATTCCGACCAGGGCGATCGCAGAATCGCCGATAAAGCCTTAGACAACAGGCGCCAAATCCATCATTAATGCGGGACAGAAGCGGAGAATAATTCGCTCGCCGACAGGGAATTTCACCGGAGGTCAGGCTGTGGCCGACAATACAACTGCGACTGAAGAAACAAGCGAAAACAAAAAGGGCGCACTGCTTCTGGCAGCACGTACCGAGACCCAACTTGTCAAAATCCTGACACTCGGTCTGGGCTCGCTTATCTCGATTATCGTCATCACGTGGGCTGTCGATTTTTGGCTCAAGCTCGGCTTTCAGTGGTTCGACGAACAGGCGATGGTTGTCTGTCTGGGCCTTACCCTGGCAATCATTTTTATCCGCTATCCGATCGGCGGCGGCCGCGATCGCAGTTCCCTGCCCTTCTATGACATGATTCTGTCGGTGTTGGGTCTCGGCACCTGTCTGTATCTCGCCTATGTTTATGGTGACATCGAATCGAATCCCTTCGAGATGCGGCCGACAATGTTCGTTATTGGCTGCATCCTGCTGCCGATGATCTGGGAGTGCCTTCGGCGCACGACCGGTTGGAGCCTGACGCTGGTTTTCAGCTTCTTCATTCTGTACGCTTTTGTCGGCCATCTCGACCACTTCATGCTGGAAGGGCGTGAACAGAAGTACCTTCCCCTCATTGCCGAGCTGGGCGTCACCAACGTGGCCCTCCTCGGCCTGCCGATGAAGATTATCGTCCTGACGGTCGTCCTGTTTATCTGGATGGGGCAATTGCTGCTGCACACGGGCGCATCCGAGTGGTTTACCGACGTTGCGGCGGCCATCATGGGCCGCTCCCGCGGCGGTTCCGCCAAAATCGCCGTCGTCGCATCGGGGCTTTTCGGGTCGATTTCAGGCTCCGCGGTGTCCAACGTGGCATCGACCGGCGTTATCACGATCCCGCTGATGCGCCAGGCCGGCTACGACGCCAAAACAGCCGGCGCGATTGAGGCCGTGGCTTCCACGGGCGGTCAGATCATGCCGCCCATCATGGGGGCCGCCGCCTTCCTGATGGCTGAATTGCTTGAAATCGAATACACCACCGTCATTCTCGCGGCACTGGTGCCGGCAGCGCTTTATTATCTTGCCGTCTTCGTTCAGGCAGACCTCGAAGCAGCCAAAAAGGGTATCGCCGCGCTGCCAAAGGATCGCATTCCTCAGTTCCTCCGGGTGATGAAAGAGGGCTGGTTCTTCGTCATCCCCTATGCCGTCCTGATCTACACGCTGTTCTCGCTGAACATGCCGGCACAGGAATCGGCTTTCTGGGCGGCGATCGGCGTCGCCGTCGTCAGCCTCGTATTCAGCTACAAAGGCCACAGGATCAATCCGTCACAGCTATGGGATTCCCTCGCTTCCTGCGGACGGACGTCGGCTGAAATCATCGTCATCGGCGCGATGGCGGGCATCATCATCGCCATTCTCGACCGGACAGGTCTCGGACAGGCATTGACGCTTATTCTCGCCGCAGTCGGTGAAGACAGCCTTTTCCTGCTGCTGATCCTCACCGCTTTTGTCTCCATCCTGCTCGGGATGGGAATGCCGACATCCGCGATCTATCTGCTGCTCGCGACCATGATCGCCCCCTCGCTCATAAAGCTGGGGGTCAATCCGATTGCGGCGCACATGTTCGTGCTCTATTTCGGCCTGATGTCGATGATAACCCCCCCTGTGGCTATCGCGGCATTCGCGGCGGCGTCGCTCTCCGGCGCCAAACCGATGGAAACCGGCATGACCGCGGTCAGGCTCGGCTGGATCGCCTATGTGATCCCGTTCGTGTTCGTCCTGTCGCCGTCGCTTCTCGGACAGGGCGACCTGCTGCACATCGTACTCGCCGCGATATCAGCCTTTGCCGGCGTCTGGATATCTTCCTGCGGTTTGATCGGCTATCTGTTCGGTCCGCTGACGGGGGTCATGCGGCTGCTCTTCTTCGTGTCGGGCATACTCCTGCTGCTCCCCGCAGAAGCGATTCCGCACGGATTTTTGATCAACGGGGCAGGCCTCGTACTTGCGGTCATCGTGGTGATGAAAGACCTCGCCGCCAACAAGGAAAAGCGCAAACGCATGGCGGCCGAAGCTGCCGCCGGCGAATAGATGTCGAACCTCTAAGGAAAAGGGGCGGTCTCCGGACCGCCCCTTTTTTGTGCCGAAGCGGTTTACCCGGCAGCCTGATCTATCGCGGCAAGGACGCGCTCCGGCGTCAGCGGCAGTTCCCTGATCCGTACGCCGATGGCATCCTCTACCGCATTGGCGATGGCCGATGCGACAGGCAGCATGCAACCCTCACCGATACTTTTGGCGCCGAAAGGTCCCGGGCCGTGACCCTGCTCCTGCAGGATCGATACAAATCCATCCGGAATATCGGTCGCCAACGGCACACGATAGTCCAGCCCGTTGCCGTTCATCAGCACAGCGCCGTCATAGACCATGCAGGGGAACAGAACCCCCGTCAGGCCCATGATCGCGGAACCTTCATCCTGTCCCCGACAGACGAGCGGATTGATCGCCCGTCCGGCATCGCCTGAAACAACCAGTTGCACCAGCTTGACAAGCCCTGTCTCCCGGTCGACGTCGACCTCGGCGACACCCCAGCCGAATTCCCAGGAAACGCATTGCGTTTCAAGCGGGGCGGCATGGTCCATCGCCGGTTTGAAGAACCCCGCCCCGCTGAACTCATAGCCCGTGCCGCCGTAATACCGCATGATCATCGGCGCCAGGGGATGGGTCTCGTTGCCTTTCCGGATCGACCAGTCATCCAGTTCGATTTCATCGATGCCGCAATCGAGTTCCCGCGCCGCGAATTCGAGCACTTTCTGCCGGGCTTCGAGGGTCGCCTGCTGTACCGCCTGGCCCATCACGATAATCGCCGAGCTTGCATTGGTACCCTGGTCGAACGGCGTGTAATCGGTATTCAGCTCCGGATAGACAACCCGCTCGGGACTGGTACTGAGCAGTTCGGCAACGATCTGCGACATGGCGGTATGAATTCCCTGCCCGATCTCGACCGTGCCGCATTCCAGATAGACCCCGCCCGTCGTCGTGATCCGGACGCGGGCCTGTGCCGGCTTGTTCACCCCGCCCGCGTCCTTGAACCCGACGGACACACCCATGCCGCGCCCGTCGCCGCTGGTGCGCCTGTCATAGCCGGCCCGGTCCGCGACAACCTGGAGCCCTGCCCGCAGATCGGAATCGATCGCGCTTTCGCCGGGCACGTAGGCTTCGCCGAGGCTTTTCACATTCTGCATACGCAGATCGAAAGGATCGCGCCCCAACGCGCGGGCGATGATGTCTATCTGGGATTCCGACGCCCAGGCGGCCTGCGTGCCGCCAAAGCCTCGATACGGCCCGGCGGGCGTCGTGTTCGTGAGGATACAATCGCAGTCGATATCCAGATGCTGCCACCTGTATGGTCCGGGCAGACGGTAGCCTGCTTTCTCGGCGACGAGCGGGCTCGCATCCGAATAGGCGCCGGAGTCGAGCAGTATGCGTCCGGACCGGGCGACGAAAGTCCCGTCGGCCATGACGCCCGTTTTCACATCCAGAATCGCCGCATGCTGGCTTTGCGTCAGGAAACATTCTTCCGTCGTCATGCAGAACCGGACCGGCCGGCCGGATTTTCGCGCCAGCAGAATGGTGATGGGCTCGGTTTTGCAATTGTTTTTCGCCCCATATCCGGCGCCGAGATAGGGCACCCGGACCCGAATGCGGTTCTCGGGATACTGGAAGACACGGGCCAGCTCCTTGCGCAGCGGAAACGGATTCTGCGTACTGGTCCAGAGCTCGATGACGTCGCCGTCCATGCGGGCAACGGTAACAAACGGCTCAAGGTGAAAATGTTGATCCCGCGAAAACACGAACCGGTCTTCGAAGACATGATCGCAGGCGTCGAACGCGGAAGCATCGCCGGTCCGGTATGAAAAGCGGTAGCAGTTGTTGCGCCCGAGGCGGCGCACCCCGCTGGCACCCTGTCCGTAGGCCGGGACGATACCCATCGGCTCTTCTTCGAACAGCTCGGGCGCGGAATCCGCCATCGCGTCCTCGACCGTCGCGACGGTCGGCAACAATTCGTAGTCGACCGTTATCTGCTCGAGCGCGGCGACAGCCTGCCGTTCGGTCTCTGCCGCCACTGCCGCGACCGCATCCCCGATGTAGCGAACCCTGTCGATCGCAACGATGGGCTGGTCCTTGATGAAATACCCGTAGGTGGGATTCAACCCGTCCAGATCGTCACGCGTGATCACCGCGTGAACACCCGGCATGCCGCGCGCCGCCGAGGCATCAATCGACACAATCCGGGCATGGGCATGCGGCGACCGCAGAACCTTGGCCTGCAGCATGCCGGGGAAAGACACATCCACCGTATAGGTGGCTGCCCCGGTTGTTTTCGGCACGGCATCCTTGCGGGCGGACCGCTGGCCCACGGTCTGCAGGCCTGGCGTTGCTACGTTCATTCTGCTGCCTCCCGCAACGCGGATGCGGCATTTTCCACCGCCTCGATAATCATCCCGTATCCCGTACAACGACAGATATTGGCCCCCATCCAGGTGCGGATCTCATCGCGATCGGGAGACGGATTACGGTCCAGCAAGGCACGCGCCAGCAT
>JAYOMI010000060.1:1607-21381 GCA_038120765.1 Rhodospirillaceae bacterium | reverse complement strand
CCGCGAAGGCGGCCGCACCGTCGGTGCCGGCGTCGTCGCTTCCATCTCAGCATAAAAGACGACATAGAGGAAAGGCCTTTAAGGGGCGAAATTATGGAAAATCAAAACATTCGCATTCGGCTAAAGGCCTTCGATCATCGCGTACTGGACTCATCGACGAGTGAAATCGTCGATACGGCCAAACGCACCGGCGCCGAAGTCCGTGGACCCATTCCGCTTCCGACCAAAATCGAGAAGTACACGGTTCTTCGTTCGCCGCATGTCGACAAGAAATCACGTGAGCAGTTTGAAATTCGCACGCACAAGCGGCTGCTCGACATCATCGACCCGACCCCCCAGACGGTGGACGCGCTTATGAAGCTCGACCTCGCATCGGGTGTCGACGTCGAGATCAAGCTGTAAGGACAGAACAATGCGTTCGGGACTACTAGCAAGGAAACTGGGCATGACCCGCGTCTTTACGGACGGCGGCGAGCATGTGCCGGTAACGGTTCTTCAGGTCGATGGCTGTCAGGTCGTCGATATTCGAACCGCGGATAAAAATGGCTATTTCGCCGTTCAGGTCGGCGCCGGTACGGCGAAGACAAAGAACGTGTCGAAGCCGATGCGCGGGCATTATGCCAAAGCGAAGGTTGAGCCCAAGCGTCGTCTGGTCGAATTCCGTGTCAGCGAAGATGCGATGCTGAATGTCGGTGACGAAATCACCGTCGAGCATTTCATTGCCGGCCAGAAAATCGATATTGCCGGCACGTCGATCGGTAAAGGTTTCGCCGGCGGTATGAAGCGGCACAATTTCGCGGGTCTTGAAGCGTCGCACGGTGTTTCGATCAGCCATCGTAGCCATGGTTCGACCGGTAACAGCCAGGATCCGGGCAAGGTCTTCAAAGGCAAGAAGATGGCCGGCCACATGGGCGCGGAACGCGTTACGGTCCAGAACCTCTCGGTGATCAGAACCGATCCCGATCAGGGCCTGATCCTGGTGAGCGGCGCGGTTCCGGGTCACAAGGGCGGCTGGGTCGAAGTGTTCGATGCCGTAAAGACGGCGCTGCCGGAAGGCGTGCCTTTCCCCGCGGGTCTGCGTGGCGGCAATGCGTCGGCGGCCGAAGAAGAAGTCGCACCCGCAGCGGAAGTCGCGGACGCCGCGACAGACGCCCCCGAAGCGGGCGATAACGCAGAGAAAAAGGAATAACGCGCCATGAAGTGCGACATTCTTACCCTCGACAATAAAAAGGCGGGTTCGGTTGATCTTGCCGATGATGTCTTCGGCGCCGCTGTGCGCAAGGACATCATCGCGCGTATGGTCAATTACCAGCTCGCCAAGCGTCGCAGCGGCAACCACAAGACGAAAAACGTCAGCGAAATCAGCGGTACGACGGCGAAGCCCTGGAACCAGAAGGGTACAGGCCGCGCTCGCGCCGGCACGATGCGGGCAGCGCAGTTCCGTGGCGGCTCCACCATCTTCGGACCGGTGGTTCGCGATCATTCGCACAAGCTTCCGAAGAAGGTCCGCCAGCTGGCGCTCCGTTCCGCGTTGTCGAGCAAGCAGGCCGACGGCAAGCTGATCATTCTGGACGATGCGATCCTCGGGGAAGCGAAAACCAAGGATCTGTCTTTGAAATTTGCGGCACTCGGCCTGTCCAACGCCCTGATCGTGACGGGGCCCGAGGTCGACGGCAACTTCGCGCGCGCCGCTGCAAACATCATGAACATCGATGTTCTGCCGCAGCAGGGTGCCAACGTGTATGACATCGTGCGTCGCGACGTGCTGGTTCTGACCAAGGCTGCCGCCGAACATCTTCAGGAGCGCCTCTCATGAGCTGGAAATATCATCGCCCGGTAAAGATTTCGCCGGCCTCCGCCTGTGACGTCATCCTGTCGCCCGTTATCACGGAAAAGGCGACCATGGGGTCCGAGCATAACCAGGTTACCTTCCGGGTGCCGCTGGATGCGAGCAAGCCGGCTATCCGTGCGGCCGTCGAACATCTGTTCAAGGTCAAGGTGACGGCTGTCAACACGATCCGCCAGCAGGGCAAGACCAAGCGCTTCCGCGGCATGGTCGGTCGTCGGCCGGACTACAAGAAAGCGATCGTTACGCTCGAAAAAGGTAACACCATCGACGTGACGACGGGGATCTGAACCAATGGCGCTTAAAAAATACAAACCAAACACCCCGGCGATGCGCGGACTTGTCCTTGTCGACAAATCCGAGCTGTGGAAGGGCCGCCCGGTCAAGACCCTGACCGAAGGCGTCACCAAGAGCGGCGGACGTAATAATAACGGTCGCGTCACGTCGCGCCGCCGTGGCGGCGGGCACAAGCGCCTGTATCGCATTGTCGACTTCAAGCGCGCGAAATTCGACGTGTCAGCGGTTGTCGAGCGTATTGAATACGATCCGAACAGGTCTGCATTTATCGCGTTGCTGAAATACGACGACGGCGAACAGGCATATATCATTGCCCCGCAGCGCCTGCAGGAAGGCGATCGCGTTATTGCCGCCAATCGCGCAGACATCAAGCCGGGCAATGCGATGCCGATGGAGAACATGCCGGTCGGCACGATCATCCACAACGTCGAGATGAAGCCCGGTCGCGGCGGTCAGATGGCGCGGGCGGCTGGTACTTATGTCCAGCTTATCGGTAAGGATTCCGGTTTCGCACAGCTGCGCCTGACGTCGGGTGAGCTTCGCATGGTGCCGGCGAAATGCATGGCAACCATCGGCGCCGTGTCGAATGCCGATAACAAGAACCAGAACATGTCCAAGGCCGGCCGCAGCCGCTGGCTCGGCAAACGCCCGAAGGTTCGTGGCGTCGCGATGAACCCGGTGGATCATCCGCATGGCGGCGGCGAAGGCCGTACCTCGGGCGGTCGTCATCCGGTAACGCCCTGGGGCAAGCCGACCAAGGGAGCGCGTACGCGTCGGAAGAAAAAATCCGATGATCTCATCATGCGCCGTCGGCGGAAGAAGTAGGAAGAGGGAAGAAGAATGTCGCGCTCTGTTTGGAAAGGTCCGTTCGTGGACGGTTATCTGCTTAAGAAGGCAGAAGAGACCCGTGCGTCCGGCCGTAACGATGTGATCAAGATCTGGTCGCGCCGCTCGACGGTATTGCCGCAGTTTGTCGGTCTTACCTTCGGTGTGCATAACGGCCAGAAGCATATTCCCGTCCTGGTGACCGAAAATATGGTCGGCCACAAGTTTGGCGAGTTCGCTCCGACGCGGACCTACTACGGTCACGCTGCGGACAAGAAATCTAAGCGGGGTTGATATGAGCAAACCTTCACATCCCCGCCGTCTTGCCGATAACGAGGCAAGGGCGTTCGCCAAGACGATCCGGGTCAGCCCTCAGAAGCTCAATCTCGTTGCTCAGTCCATTCGCGGCCTGTCGGCCGAGCGGGCGCTTGCCGAGCTCAGCTTTTCGCGCAAGCGCATCGCGGGCACTGTGAAAACGGTGCTGCAGGCAGCGATTGCGAACGCTGAAAACAACCACCAGCTGGACGTCGATCGTCTGGTGGTATCCGAAGCCAGCGTCGGCAAGGCGTTGGTCATGAAACGGTTTCGCGCCCGTGCACGCGGCCGGGTCGGCAAAATTCAAAAGCCGTTCAGCAACCTCACCGTTGTTGTTCGCGAAGTCGAGGAGGAAGCCTGATGGGGCAGAAAGTTAATCCGATTGGCCTTCGCCTCGGTATCAACCGCACGTGGGATTCGCGCTGGTATGCGAATGATGAAAACTACGCAGGTCTTCTTCATGAAGACATCAAACTGCGTGAATTTCTCTTCGATCGTTTGTTTCAGGCGGGGATCAGCCGCGTTGTGATCGAACGGCCGGCAAAGAAAGCCCGGGTCACGATACATTCGGCACGTCCCGGCGTTGTGATCGGCAAGAAGGGCGCAGACATCGAAAAGCTGCGTCAGGATATTGCCCGGATGACGAATAGCGAGGTTCATCTGAACATCGTCGAGATCCGCAAACCGGAAATTGATGCAAAGCTCGTCGCCGAGAACATCGCTCAGCAGCTGGAACGTCGCGTTGCTTTCCGTCGCGCCATGAAACGGGCCGTTCAGTCGGCAATGCGTCTTGGCGCCGAAGGTATCCGCATCAACTGCGCCGGCCGGCTCGGCGGCGCGGAGATCGCCCGGACGGAATGGTATCACGAGGGGCGCGTGCCGCTGCACACGCTTCGCGCCGATGTCGATTACGGAACGGCGACCGGTCGGACCACTTATGGCGCCTGTGGCGTCAAGGTTTGGATCTTCAAGGGTGAAATCCTTGCGCATGATCCGATGGCGCAGGACAAGCGTCTCCAGGAACAGCAAGTCAGCCGGTAAGAACCGGGAAACAGGAACAGTAAGATGCTGGCACCAAAGAAAACGAAATTCCGCAAGGCCTTCAAGGGGCGGATCAAGGGAAATGCTAAGGGCGCGACCACCCTTACATTCGGCTCGTTCGGACTTAAGGCGATGACGCCTGGCCGCGTGACCGCACGTCAGATCGAGGCGTCACGTCGTGCGATTACGCGTCATATGCGCCGCTCCGGACGTGTCTGGATCCGCATATTCCCCGATGTGCCTGTCACGATGAAGCCTGCCGAAGTCCGACAGGGTAAGGGCAAGGGCTCGGTTGAATACTGGGCTGCGCGGGTAAAGCCCGGGCGCATCATGTTTGAAATTGACGGCGTGCCGCAGGATATCGCCCGGGTGGCTCTGGAACTCGCGGCAGCGAAATTGCCGGTCCAGACCAAAATTGTCACGCGTCTTGTCGGCGGGGGGAACTAAGTCATGGCTGTAGCAGCTGATCTCCGTCAGAAATCTGACGACGAACTGAAAGACGAATTGCAGAAGCTGAAGCGCGAGCAGTTGAACCTGCGCTTCCAGCGTGCGTCCGGCCAGCTCGAAGCGACGAGCCGGGTCGGCGAGGTGCGCCGCGATATCGCAAGAATACAAACGGTGATGACAGAACGTCGGCATGTTGCCGCAGACGCGTCGTAAGGAACGGTAGAGACAATGCCTAAAAGAATTCTCCAGGGAACGGTTGTTTCCGACAAGGCCGACAAGACCGTGACGGTCCGCGTCGAGCGCCAGGTCCAGCACCCGCTCTATAAAAAGATCATCCGGCGGTCGAAGAAATTCGCGGCGCATGATCCCGAGAACAAATGCAAGGCGGGCGAGATCGTCCGTATTCGCGAATGCAAACCAATTTCCAAGTCGAAGACCTGGGAAGTCATCTTCGACGACGCCTGAAGCGCTGACGTACAAGGACAAGATTAATGATTATCCCTGAATCCAACCTAGAGGTCGCCGACAACTCCGGCGCACGCCGTGTGCAGTGCATACGGATTCTGGGCGGCTCAAAGCGGCGCTGGGCGACAGTCGGTGACGTTATCGTCGTCTCCGTGAAGGAAGCTATTCCGCGCGGACGTGTGAAGAAGGGTGATGTGCATCGTGCCGTTATCGTTCGGACGTCCAAGGAAATCCGCCGCGCCGACGGCACGAGCATTCGGTTCGATCGTAATGCGGCTGTGCTGCTGAACAATGCGAATGAACCGATCGGTACACGAATTTTCGGACCGGTGACCCGCGAACTGCGAGCCCGGAGATACATGAAGATAATTTCTCTCGCCCCAGAAGTTCTGTAGGCGGGGGAATCGGAGCAAGTAAATGGCTGCGCGAATCAGAAAAGGCGACGAGGTGATTGTCATCTCAGGTCGTGACAAAGGTAAAAAGGGCAACGTGCTCAAAGTGATGGCCGATGATAATCGTGTCCTGGTTCAGGGAGTGCACATGGTGAAACGCCATGAGCGTCAGACCCAGACCCAGCAGGGCGGTATCGTCGAGAAGGAAGCGTCGATCCACGTGTCCAATGTGGCGCTGATCGATCCCGATGGCGGGCAAGCGACGCGCGTCGGTTTCCGTTCGCTTGAAGATGGCCGCAAGGTCCGCTTTGCGAAGCGGTCCGGCGAAGTGATCGATTAAGGAGCCGATGATGGGAACGCGTCTACAAGAATTCTACGCATCGGAAATCCGGCCTGCCATGCAGGAGCAGTTCGGGTACTCGAATCCGATGCAGATCCCGCGGCTGGACAAGGTTGTCCTGAACATGGGCGTTGGCGGTGCGGTCAACGACTCCAAAAAGGTCGATAATGCCGCCCGCGACATGACGGTTATAGCGGGTCAGAAGCCTGTCATTATCCGCGCGCGCAAGTCCGTCGCGACGTTCAAGCTTCGCGAAGGTATGCCGATCGCTGTCAAGGTGACGCTGCGGCGCGAGCGGATGTACGAATTCGTCGATCGCCTGGTCAACATCGCGCTGCCGCGCGTTCGCGACTTCCGCGGGCTGTCGGACAAGAGTTTCGATGGTCGTGGCAACTACGCCACGGGCATCACAGAGCAGATCATTTTCCCGGAAATCGATTACGACACAGTCGATGAATTCCGGGGTATGGACATCGTCGTTTGTACGACGGCACCCGACGATGATCAGGCACGTGCCTTGCTCAAGGGTTTCAATTTCCCGTTTGCTGTCTGACGGGATTGGGAGGAAGACATGGCAAAGAAAAGCGCCATTGAACGTAACGAAAAACGTCGCCGCATGGTCAAGAAGTTTAACGGGAAGCGCGAACGCCTGAAGGCGATTGCGAATAACCGCGACCTTCCGATGGAACAGCAGTTTCAGGCCCGGTTGAAACTCGCGGAGTTGCCGCGCAATTCCGCAAAGGTCCGGATCCAGAGCCGTTGCGAACTCACCGGTCGTCCGCGTGGCGTCTACAAGAAGTTCAAAATGTCGCGAATCTCACTTCGTGATCTGGCCTCCTCCGGGCATATCCCCGGTATGGTCAAGTCGAGCTGGTAGGGGAACACAACGATGACAATGACTGATCCCGTCGGCGATCTTTTGACCCGTATCCGTAACGGACAACGGGCAAATAAAAGCGCCGTGACCGCGCCGAGTTCGAAGCTCCGGGCAGGCGTGCTCGAAGTTCTCAAGCGCGAAGGCTATATTCGCGGTTACGAGACCGAAGAGTTTCGCGATGGTCTGAACCAGTTGCGTGTGGAACTGAAATACCACGAAGGCGCGCCGGTTATCCGGCATATCCAGCGGGTATCGAAGCCCGGCCGTCGTGTCTATTCGAAGATCAAGGATCTCCCGTCGGTGTATAACGGCCTCGGAATCTCGATCCTGTCGACACCCCAGGGTGTCATGTCTGATAACGAAGCCCGCGCTGCCAATGTCGGCGGCGAGGTAATCTGCGAAGTCTTTTAGGGACGCAGGAGCAATATTATGTCACGCGTCGGAATGGTGCCGGTTGAAGTTCCCAGTGGGGTAGATGTTGTGATCGCCGCAGGGCAGATCACCGCGAAAGGTAAATTGGGCGAATTGTCCATGCAGGTTGTGGATGATGTCGAAATCTCCCGTGAAGACAACCTGGTTTGGGTCAAGCCCGCGAATGACGGAAAACGCGCCCGCATGATGTGGGGCACGACCCGCAGCCTGTTGAGCAACCTTGTCACGGGTGTATCCGATGGATTCACCAAACGGCTCCTGATCACGGGTGTCGGTTATCGTGCGGCGATGCAGGGCAAGGAGTTGGTCCTTCAGCTCGGTCACAGCCACGAAATCCGCTATCCGCTTCCGGAAGGGATCAGCGTCGATGTGCCGAACCAGACGGAGATCGTGATCTCCGGTTCGAACAACCAGGTCGTCGGCCAGGTGGCCGCGGAAATCCGTGGCTATCGCAAACCCGAACCCTACAAGGGCAAGGGCGTACGATATGCAGATGAAATTATCATCCGCAAAGAAGGTAAGAAGAAATAGTCATGGCGAATACAGCGAGTCTCGAGAAACGGCGCCGGGCGCGGGTCCGGAAGCAGGTAAAGCGGAAGGCGAATGGACGTCCGCGCTTGTCCGTGTTCCGTTCGAACAAATACATCTATGCTCAGGTCATCGATGACGCGACCGGTGTGACGGTCGCCGCTGCTTCGAGCATCGAGAAAGACGTGACAAGCGGCGCCAGCCAGAACGCGGCCACCGAGGTCGGTAAACTGGTTGCGCAGCGTGCGTCTGAAAAAGGAATCAAATCGGTAGTGTTCGATCGCGGGCCCTATCTCTATCACGGCCGCGTGAAAGCGCTGGCCGATGCCGCCCGCGAAGGCGGGCTGGAATTTTAGGAGAGCATCGCATGGCACGGAATCCGAGACGCGACAACAGGCCTGAACGTCAGGAGCAGACCGACATTATCGACAAGCTTGTCGATATCAATCGTACAGCCAAGGTCGTGAAGGGCGGACGCCGGTTCGGCTTCGCCGCCCTGGTCGTCGTTGGCGACCAGAAAGGCCGCGTTGGCTTCGGGTCGGGCAAGGCGCGCGAAGTGCCGGAAGCGATCCGCAAGGGCACGGAGCAGGCCAAGAAGAACATGATCCGTGTTCCGTTGCGCGAAGGCCGTACGCTGCATCACGATGTGCTCGGTCGCTACGGCGCCGGCAGGGTCGTGCTGCGTGCGGCGCCTCCCGGAACGGGCATCATCGCGGGTGGCCCTATGCGCGCAATCTTCGAGACGCTCGGTCTTCAGGATGTGGTGGCCAAGTCGATCGGCACCCAGAACCCGCATAACATGATCAAAGCGACGTTTGACGCTCTGTCGCACCTTCAATCCCCTCGCATGGTGGCATCCCGGCGTGGCCGGAAGGTGGGCGAAATCGTCAGCCGCCGCGGCGAGGAGCAGGTGGAGGCCTGATAAATGGCAGACGTTAGCAAAAATACGATCCGGATTACGCAGATCGGCAGCCCCATCGGACGCCCGAAGGATCAGCGCGCAACGCTGGTCGGTCTCGGTCTGAACAAGATGCATCGTACCAGCGAGCTGGAGGATACCCCTTCAGTGCGCGGAATGATCAACAAGGTGAAACATCTCGTCCGCGTCGAAGATTAGGCATTTAGCGGCCTGATTGTCCGGCGACGGGGAATGTGAACGCGGCTGTACAACATTGTGCGCCTGCAGGAGTAAGACAAATGCGATTGAATGAAATTTCCGATAACCAAGGTGCGCGCGCGCCCCGCAAACGCGTCGGCCGGGGTATCGGTTCGGGCACCGGCAAGACGGCAGCGCGTGGACATAAAGGCCAGAAATCGCGCAGCGGCGTCTCGCTTCTCGGATTTGAAGGCGGTCAGATGCCGCTGTATCGGCGTTTGCCGAAGGGCGGCTTCACGAACATTTTCCGGAAGAACTACCGGATCGTGAGTCTTGGCCGTCTGCAGCAGGCCGTTGATGCGGGCAAGCTCGACGCCGGCAAGCCGGTGACGGAAGCGGCGCTGGTCGAGGCCGGTGTGATCAAATCTGTGCGAGATGGCGTTCGCATCCTTGCAAAGGGCGAACTCAGCGCCAAATTAACCCTGGATGTCTCGGGCGCGTCGAAAGGTGCGATCGAGGCTGTCGAAAAAGCCGGTGGCAGCGTCACCGTCAAGACAGTCGTTAAACCGACCACAGCGACGCCGAGGAAGGCAAAAGGCGAGAAAGCCGGGGGCGGCGCTCAGGAGTCGGGTAAGGAATAGTTTATGGCGTCAGCCGCCGAACAACTTGCCTCGCAGATTAACTTTTCGAACTTTGCGAAGGCGACCGAGCTGAAGAAGCGCATCTGGTTCACACTGGGTGCGCTCATCGTCTATCGGCTCGGTACCTGGATCCCCCTTCCGGGGATCGATCCGTCGATTCTGCAGGATATCTTCCAGCAGCAGGCCGGCGGTATCCTTGGCATGTTCGACATGTTCGCCGGCGGCGCCTTCGGCCGGATGACGATTTTCGCGCTGAATATCATGCCCTATATCTCGGCATCGATTATCATGCAGCTGCTCCAGGCAATTCATCCTCACTTCGAGGGCCTGAAGAAAGAAGGCGAAGTCGGGCGCAAGAAGCTCAATCAGTATACGCGCTATGGCACCGTTATCCTCGCGACAGCGCAGGGATACGGTATTTCGGTCGGTCTTGAAGGCATGACCGGCTCGCAGGGCGCGGCCGTCTCGGATCCGGGCGCCTTCTTCCGGGCGACCACGGTCATCACCCTCGTGGGCGGGACGATGTTCCTGATGTGGCTGGGTGAGCAGATTACGGCGCGCGGGGTCGGCAACGGCATCTCGCTTATCATTTTTGCCGGTATCGTCGCGGAAATGCCGGCGTCGCTGGTCGGAACGCTCGAACTCGGACGGACCGGTGCGCTCTCCGCTCTGTTCATCATGTTCCTGCTGATCATGGCGGTCGCGGTCATCACCTTCATCGTGTTCGTGGAACGCGCGCAACGAAGGGTTCTGGTTCAGTACCCTAAGCGCCAGCAGGGCAATAAAATGTTTGGCGGCGAGAACTCTCATATACCGCTGAAGGTCAATACCGCCGGCGTCATCCCGCCGATTTTCGCCAGTTCGCTGCTGTTGCTGCCGATTACGATCGCGAATTTTTCGGCGAACTCCGGACCGGAATGGCTTGGCGCCATAACCGCCAGCCTCGGGCGGGGGCAGCCGCTTTATCTCGCCCTGTACGCGGGGTTGATTATCTTCTTTGCCTTCTTCTACACCTCGGTCGTGTTCAATCCGACCGAGACGGCGGACAACCTGAAAAAGTATGGCGGATTCGTTCCTGGTATCCGTCCGGGTAAAAACACCGCCGAATACCTGGATTTTATCCTGACCCGGCTGACGGTCGTGGGCGCGGCCTACCTGACAGCGATCAGTATCATGCCGGAGATCCTGATTTCCCAATACGGCGTGCCATTCTATTTCGGCGGCACCAGTCTGCTGATTGTGGTCACGGTGACGATGGACACCGTCGCCCAGGTGCAATCGCATCTTATTGCCCATCAGTATGAAGGGCTGGTCAAGAAGTCCCGTTTGAAGGGGCGCAGGGGATGAACCTGATTCTTCTCGGCCCGCCCGGCGCCGGCAAAGGCACGCAGGCGAAACGTCTCGAGGACGGCCGCGGCCTGATACAGCTGTCGACGGGCGACATGCTCCGTGCAGCGGTCGCGTCCGGCAGTGAAATCGGCAAGCAGGTCAAGTCCATAATGGAGCAGGGCGGACTGGTCTCCGACGACATCATGATCGCGATGATCAAGGATCGGATCCAGCAGCCCGATTGTGCGAACGGTTTTATTCTCGACGGCTTTCCGCGTACCACTGCCCAGGCCGAGGCGCTGGACGAGATGCTTGCCGATATGGGACTGGCGCTGGACCACGTGGTTGAGATGCAGGTCGAGGATGAAGCGCTCGTGGAGCGGATCACCGGCAGATACAGCTGCGCCAAATGCGGCGCGGGATATCACGATGAATTTCAGAAACCGGCTAAGGAAGGGGTCTGCGATAACTGCGGATCGACCGAATTCAGCCGGCGTAAGGACGATAATGCGGAAACCGTGACATCGCGGCTGGCGGCGTATCATACGCAGACAGCACCGTTGTTGCCGTATTATGACGGAAAAGGCGTCCTCGCGGGCGTTGACGGAATGGCCGAAATCGACGAAGTAACGCGTCAGATCAAAGCCGTTCTGGAGGCGGGGTGAATGGTTGACTTGACGCTTTTTGCCCCTATACTCCCGGCCCTTCGGCTTGAAGAGCCGACTCGGGATATTTTACATGATTTCAAAGACTTGAACGCTAAGGAGAAGGCGTAGTGGCTCGCATATCGGGTGTAAACCTGCCAAACAAACCGGTGGCCATCGCGCTCACCTACATTTACGGCGTCGGTCGTACCTCTGCGGTTAAAATCTGCGAGGCGGCAAATGTCGCCTGGGATGTCCGTGCAAACGATCTCGGCGATGACGAATTGTCGCGTATCCGCGACGTTCTGGACCGCGACTTTACGATCGAGGGCGATCTTCGCCGCGAAACGGCGATGAACATCAAGCGTTTGATGGATATGGGTTGTTATCGCGGGCTGCGCCATCGTCGCGGTCTTCCGGTTCGCGGGCAGCGGACGCACACAAATGCGCGGACACGCAAGGGCAAAGCACGGCCCATTACCGGCAAAAAGAAATAGCCGGTTAAAAGGAAAAGAACATGGCCAGACAAGCAACAGCACGCGTCCGTAAACGCGAGCGCAAGAATATCACCTCAGGTGTTGCGCACGTGAACTCAACGTTCAACAACACGATGATCACCATCACCGACGCCCAGGGCAACTCGATCGCCTGGTCGTCCGCCGGTGCCCAGGGCTTCAAGGGATCGCGTAAATCGACCCCTTATGCAGCCCAGATGGCAGCCGAGGATGCGGGCAAGAAGGCCCAGGATCACGGTGTAAAAACGCTGGAAGTAGAGGTGAAAGGCCCCGGTTCCGGGCGTGAATCGGCTCTCCGCGCGTTGCAGGCGGTGGGCTTTACGATCACGGCGATCCGTGACGTTACACCCATTCCCCACAATGGCTGCCGGCCTCGCAAACGCCGGCGCGTCTAGGGCGGTACTGCGATCCCGGCCGATTGCGGCCGGATAGAAGATTAAACACAGTGCGGCGAATGCCGCTGAAGGATAACGGTATGACGGTCATTCACAGGAATTGGCAGGAACTAATCAAGCCTTCGAAGCTTGATATCGAATCTGGTGAAGAAGCTTCCCGTTTCGCGGTCATCACGGCGGAGCCGCTTGAACGCGGTTTCGCGACGACCCTCGGTAATTCGCTTCGTCGTATCCTTTTGTCCTCTCTGCAGGGCGCGGCCGTCACGGCTGTCCAGATTGACGAGGTTCTTCATGAATTCTCGTCCATCCCGGGCGTTCGCGAAGACGTCACCGATATTGTCCTGAACATCAAGTCGCTGGCGCTTCGCATGCATGGCGAAGGACCCAAGCGGATCACGCTCGCGGCGACGGGGCCGGGCGAGATCACCGCCGGCATGATCGAGGCGACGCACGACATCGAGATCATCGATCCCGACGTCGTGATCTGCACGCTGGATGATGGCGCAAAGATCTCCATGGAACTGACCGTCGATACCGGCAAGGGCTATGTCCCGGCTGCCGATAACCGTGCGGAAGATTCCCCGATCGGTCTGGTGCCGGTAGATGCCGTGTTCAGTCCGGTGCGGCGGGTGGCTTACCGGGTCGAAAACGCCCGTGTCGGGCAGCGTACCGACTATGACAAGCTGATCATGGAAGTTGAAACCGACGGCACGATTTCGCCGGAAGATGCTGTCGCCCTGGCGGCCCGCATCCTTCAGGACCAGCTCCAGATGTTCATCAACTTCGAAGAGCCGCGCGCGATTCAGGAAACGGTCGAAACGGCGGAACCCGCTTTCAACCGTAACCTTCTTCGCAAGGTCGACGAGCTTGAGCTGTCCGTTCGGTCGGCCAACTGCCTGAAGAACGACAACATCATCTACATCGGCGACCTGGTTCAGAAGACCGAACAGGAAATGCTCCGCACACCGAATTTCGGGCGGAAATCGCTCAACGAGATCAAAGAGGTCCTGACGACGATGGGTCTCAATCTCGGTATGGAAATCACCGAATGGCCTCCTGAGAACATCGAGGACATGGCGAAGCGTCTGGAAGAGCCCTACTAGGGCACCGGACAGCAAGAGAAGAAAAGGAAAGTACAATGCGCCATCGTATGAGCGGCAGAAAGCTCAATCGAACCAGTTCGCACCGCAAGGCGCTGTTCGGCAATATGGCAGCGGCCCTGATCAAGCACGAGCAGATCAAGACGACGCTGCCGAAGGCAAAGGAACTGCGCGGGATTGTCGATCGTCTTATCACGCTCGGCAAGCGGGGCGATCTTCACGCCCGCCGTATCGCAATTTCGCGCCTGCATGGCGACAAAGAGCTGGCTGACAAGCTGTTTTCGTCGCTCGCGGAGCGCTACAAGGACCGCCCCGGCGGGTACACGCGGGTTCTTCGGGCAGGCTTCCGCTACGGCGATTCCGCTCCGATGGCGATCATCGAACTGGTTGACCGCGATCCGGACGCCAAGGGCCAGGATTCCGGTCCGGTTGAGGCCCGTGAGGATGACGAGCAGGCAGTGATGGCCTGAGTCCTGTCCTATTTGCAGAAATATGGGGCGGCCTTGGGGCCGCCCTTTTTCGTTTGAACCTTTTTCGTTTGAACAACGTATCCTGGTAGATGGTAAACTGAGGTGATGAAGATAACTCTTTCCCGCCAGGTTTGCGCCGCGATTATGGGCGCAGCGATCATCGGATTCGCTCTGTCTGCGGGCGCGGCAGAAAAGCGTGTCCCGGATTCGCGTACCGAAATCAGCCTTTCTTTTGCGCCTCTGGTGAAGGCGGCGGCGCCCGCCGTGGTCAATATCTATACCCGACGCATTGTCAGGGCGCGGCAAATATCGCCCCTTTTTAACGATCCGTTCTTTCGCCGGTTTTTCGGCGATCAGTTCCCACCCGGCAGTCGACAGAGCCAGCGGGTCCAGAATTCTCTCGGATCCGGGGTGATTGTCAGCGCCGACGGCCTGGTGGTCACGAACAATCATGTGATTGACCAGGCCGACGAGATAACCGTCGTGCTCACAGACCGGCGGGAGTTCGAAGCGGAGGTGGTGACGCGGGATGAAGGGACGGACCTCGCCGTGCTTCGTATCAAAGCAGATAACGAGAAACTGCCGTTCCTCAGATTGCATGATTCAGACACGCTCGAAGTGGGAGACCTCGTCCTCGCGATCGGGAATCCTTTCGGTGTCGGGCAGACCGTTACAAGCGGAATCGTATCGGCGCTGGCGCGGACTGCGCGCGGGGTCAGCGATTTCGGATTCTTTATTCAGACAGATGCGGCGATCAACCCGGGCAATTCAGGTGGCGCGCTGATCACGATGGATGGCGGATTGGTAGGCATCAATACTGCCATTTATTCTCGGGGCGGGGGATCCAACGGGATCGGATTTGCCATCCCGTCGAATATGGTCGCAACGGTCATAGAGAGCGCGGTTTTAGGCGGGCGGGTAGCACGTCCCTGGCTTGGTGCCCGTGGCCAGACGGTTGATTCGGATATCGCGCGTTCTCTCGGTTTGCCGCGTCCGTCCGGTGTCCTTATCAATTCTGTCCATCCGGATGGTCCGGCGGCAAAGGCCGGGCTCAGGGTGGGCGACGTCGTCGTTGCGGTAAATGACAAGGAAGTCGCTGACGCCAACATCCTGAAGTTCCGGATCGCTACCCTCAGCGTCGGGTCGGAAGCAACGTTTTCCGTCATGCGCCGCGGGAAACGCGTTCGTCTCTCGGTACCGCTTATCGTGGCGCCTGAAGTCCCGCCGCGGGATTTGTCGCTGATCACCGGCGCGAATCCTTATGCAGGCGCCGAGGTCGCCAATCTTTCGCCTGCTCTTGCGGAGGAAATCTCGTTTGATACAGATGATTCCGGGGTTGTGGTGATGCGCGTCAAGCGTGGCTCGCCCGCTGACCGGATCGGTCTGGAGCCGGGCGATATCCTGCTTCGGCTGAACGGGACTGAAATTGACTCTGTTTCCAAGTTGAGGGAGATGGTGAGGCGGGGGTACTCGAACTGGCGTATTGAAATCGTTCGCGGCGGCCGCACGCTTCAACTGGTTATCCGGGGCTAGCCGAATGGCCGCAGGCACCGGCAGCCTTTTTGAGACGGATGCGCCGCGGCCGCTTGCGGATATATTGCGGCCGGCATCTCTCGGAGACGTCCTCGGCCAGGACCACTTGCTGGGGGCGGACGCCCCGCTCGGTCGTATGACCAGAGATGGGCGGCTGACCTCCATGATACTCTGGGGACCGCCGGGCACGGGGAAAACCACGATTGCGCGTCTTCTGGCGGGACGAACCAATCTACATTTCGAACCGCTATCCGCCGTTTTCTCGGGCGTCGCGGATCTGCGCAAGGTCTTTGAGCGGGCAAAGGAAAGGCGCGTCGGCGGGCAGGGAACCCTGCTATTCGTGGATGAGATACACCGGTTCAACAGGGCCCAGCAGGACGGCTTTCTGCCATATGTCGAAGACGGGACCGTAATTCTGGTAGGCGCGACAACGGAGAATCCTTCTTTTGAGCTCAACGGCGCGCTTCTGTCCCGCAGTCAGGTGTTCGTACTCAACCGGCTTGGTCATGACGCGCTGGAAGCGCTGCTTGCGCGGGCGGAGGCCGTGATCGGCAGGGTGTTGCCGCTGACCGCGGACGCCCGAAGCGCGGTTTGCGCGATGGCGGACGGCGACGGCAGATACCTGCTGAACCTCGCCGAAGAAATCGTCTCGCTGGATCCGGACCATACGCTGGATGTCACCGATCTGACAAAAGCGATTCAGAAACGGGCGCCTCTATATGACAAGTATCAGGAAGCCCATTACAACCTGATAAGCGCGCTGCATAAATCATTGCGCGGCTCCGATGCGGATGCGGCGCTCTACTGGCTGGCCCGCATGCTGACCGGCGGGGAAGACCCACGCTACATAGCGCGTCGTCTGGCACGGTTCGCGGTTGAGGATATCGGGCTTGCCGATCCGGATGCATTGCCGCAATCCCTCGCAGCCTGGGAGGCTTACGAGCGGATAGGCTCCCCGGAGGGCGAGCTTGCGATCGCGCAATGCGTGCTGTATCTCGCGACGGCGCCGAAATCGAACGCCGTCTACCGGGCGCTCTCCCGGGCGAAAAAATCGGCGTCGGACACCGGGTCACTGGCGCCGCCGAAACACATCCTGAATGCGCCGACTTCGCTGATGAAAGATCTCGGCTACGGCGACGGATACAAATACGACCACGACACCGCAGAGGGATTCTCCGGCCAGAACTACTTTCCCGACGAAATGGCCCGCGCCGGATTCTATCAGCCTGCTGACAGAGGCTTCGAACGTGATGTAAAGAAGCGTCTGGAATACTGGCAGAAACTGCGCGACCGTGTCTCCTCCGATGAGTGCTGATCAACGATGAAAACACTTCTAATTGTCGCGCTTGGCGGCGCCCTCGGGGCTTCCTGCCGATACGGGATCGGCGTCGCCGCAACGCATCTCGGCAGCGGTCATTTCCCGTGGGGGACATTTTCGGTGAATGTCATCGGCTCGTTCATCCTCGGGGTCCTCGTCGCGGTGATGACATTCTCCTGGTCGCCGTCTCCTGAGCTGCGCGCCTTTATCGTCGTCGGGGTCCTTGGCGGATTCACAACATTTTCCGCATTCTCGCTTGATGTCGTCCTGCTCATCGAGAGGGGGCGGCTTTCGCTGGCTGCCCTCTATTTGATAGGGACAGTGGCACTCTCGGTCGGTGGATTGTTTGCCGGGATGCGTCTCACGCGGATGGTGGTTACATGAGCAATGTCGAAACGCGGCACGTCGGCCAGAACGAGTCCGATATCCGGGTCGATCGCTGGTTCAGGCGGCATTTCCCGGCATTGAAACACGGCCGTCTGGAAAAGATGCTCCGGACAGGCCAGATAAGGGTAGACGGCGGCCGGGTAAAGGCATCGACGCGGTTGGTGGAAGGTCAGGCCATCAGAATTCCCCCTATGCCGGAAGAAGACCGGGCAGCGCGCCCGGCAGACCGGGCTGACGTCAGCCCGGAAGATGCCGCCTGGATAAGGTCTCTCGTGCTGTATTCCGATGACGATATCATCGCCCTGAACAAGCCTCCCGGGATTGCCGTGCAGGGCGGGCGGAAGGTGGCCCGTCACATTGATGGATTGCTGGGCGCGCTGGCGAACGAGGGTGACGGACGACCCAAACTCGTCCACCGGCTGGACCGTGATACAAGTGGCGTTTTGCTGGTCGCCCGCCGGGCGGATATTGCCGCAAGACTTGGTGAGGTCTTTCATAGCAGGCGCGCGAAGAAAACGTATTGGGCGCTGGTCGCCGGCGTGCCCCGTCCCCGCGAGGGGATGATCGATGCGCCGCTGGCGAAACAGGCGGACAATCAGGGACGTGAATTAATGGTCGTCGACCTCGAGGCCGGAAAATCTGCGACGACCGATTACGAAGTGATCGAGAATGCCGCGCGAAGGGCCGCGTGGCTGGCCCTGCATCCGCATACCGGGCGTACCCATCAGCTGCGCGTTCATTGCGCGGCGATCGGAACCCCCATCCTGGGCGATGGCAAGTACGGCGGTGCAGACTCACGTCTCGACGGCGTGCCCCGTTCCGACAAGCTGCACCTCCACGCGCGGGAGATCACCTTTCCGCAGCCGTCCGGAGGCGATCTGACGATAACGGCACCGCTGCCGAAGGAGATGAGAAAGACCTGGGAGTTCCTGGGTTTCGATCCAAGCATGAGAGAATCCAAGTAAATGAGTGACAGACTGAAGCTGGCCGCGTTCGATCTCGATGGCACGCTGCTGAACAGCATCCCGTCGATCGTGGTCGGCGTGACCGCCTGCTGGGAGGCGCTGGGCTTTCCCGAGGTAACGCCGGACCAGATACGCAATATTATCGGTCTCCCGTGGGAACAGAGCATCGAGATTCTGAACCCGGGCGCGGGCGAGCGCGAAGTCGCGATGATCAAGGAATATCACGCCGAGATCGCCCGCGGAGAGCGCGCCGCGCCCGAGCGCCCGCCGGAAACGATCTTTCCGGGTGCGATCGACGTTCTCGACCGGCTGGAAGCCAATGGCTACGTTCTGGCGATCGTCACAAGCCGTTCCAACCGGCGTTTTCAGGACCTGATCGACAATGCCGGCCTTGCGGGACGTTTCGTGTCGGTGAAGACTGCGGATCAGGGACCGGGAAAACCAAATCCCTTTCTGCTCAACGAGGCGATGCGTGAGGCGGGTGTCGAGCGTGAGGATACAGTGATGATCGGCGATACGACCTATGACGTCCTCACCGCGCGCAACGCCGGCACGGGCGCGGTTGGCGTGACCTGGGGCGTCCATCCCGCGGAGGAACTGCACGGCGCCGGCGCGCATCACGTCACAGACGCCTTTGAGGACCTGCACGATATTATCGAAGGGCTGACCAATGGCGGGTTCGAGGCGTGAAAAGGTTTTACAAATCCGTCGGCATCGCCGAGGAGGGAAACGGCTTTTCGGTCCGGCTCGACAACCGCCCCGTTAAGACCCCGGCAAAGAAGCCCCTTATGTTGCCAAACCGTTCGCTGGCGGAAGCCGTCGCGGATGAGTGGGATGAACAGCCGGAAGAAATCGATACCTATAAAATGCGGCTGACGCGGCTTGCGAACAGCGCAATCGACCGGGTCGCCGAACACAGGGATGCCGTTGTCGGCGAGGTTGCAGGTTTTGCCGATACGGACCTGGTATGTTACCGCGCCGCCGAACCTGTTCCGCTTGCGGAACGCCAGGAAGCGGGGTGGGGGCCGATGGTGTCCTGGGTGGCCGATCGCTACGGAATTGCCCTCAACACGACCACAGGCCTGCTGCCGGTCGCGCAAAGCGCGGACTCGATGAAGGCTGTGGTGACAGTCGTTGAGTCATTTAACGCCTTTTCTCTGGCAGGTTTGCATCTGGTTACCTCTGCATGCGGCTCGGTCGTTCTCGGGCTGGCGGTGGCCGATGGCCGGATAGATGGGGCGTCCGCATGGGAGTTATCGCTGATGGATGAGACATTCCAGATAGAGAATTGGGGCGAGGATCCGGAAACGACAAAGCGCCGTGCCGGACTGCTGGACGATATTACGGCGGCGGACCGGTACCTTCGCCTGTGCAGGGCAGTCCATTGAAGTCCGTCCGGGTGATTATTTCCGGTCACGTCCAGGGGGTCTGGTACAGGGCCTGGACAGAAAAGGGAGCAACAGCGCTGGGCCTCAACGGATGGGTGCGCAATCTGTCCGACGGCACCGTCGAGGCGGTTTTCAGCGGCTACGAGGCCGCCGTCGATGAAATGGTGCAAGCCTGCTACACGGGTCCC
>JAYOMI010000060.1:0-1597 GCA_038120765.1 Rhodospirillaceae bacterium | reverse complement strand
TGAGCCGTGCGATCCTCCGGATGACGGCTTTGCTATGCGGGCGTCGAAATAACGGTCGATCGTCCGAATACGCTTTCAAATGAGTCCCTCAGCGCTACATCGACCTCGGCGACCGTCACATCTATGCCAAGGTCGCGGAGAGAGGTCACGCCGTGCTGGCTGATGCCGCAGGGAACGATCCCGTCATAATGGCTGAGATCGGGACAGATATTGAGCGATACCCCGTGGAAGCTGACCCAGCGCCGAAGTCGCACGCCGATCGCGGCGATCTTATCTTCCTTGCCGGGAGAACCGCCATGCCGGCCCCGGTCGACCCAGATACCAACGCGGCCGTCCCGACGTTCTCCGTCCACGCCGAAGGCCGCAAGGGTGACAATCATCCATTCTTCGAGGTCGCGCACGTAGCGTCGTATATCGCGTCCGCGTTGATCGATATCCAGCATCACGTATCCGACCCTTTGGCCTGGTCCGTGATAGGTGAACTCGCCGCCCCGTCCCGCGCGGAAAACGGGGAATTTACCGGCATCGAGCAGGTCGTCGTCATCGGCACTTGTCCCGGCGGTATAGAGGGGGGGGTGTTGTACCAGCCAGACCTGCTCGACCGCGTCACCCGACGAAATGCCGGCAACCCGCGCTTCCATCTCTGAAACGGCCTCGGGATAGTCGGTCAAATCGTCGGAAATGCGCCAATCTACCGGCGCCAGGGTATTCATTGTTGCAGTGCCCTTGCAGTCGTATCTCCAATTTGGTATGTCACATCGCCTTGAAAAAGCAAGAAATTCGGAATGTTTAATCAGATTGCGGTCGTGGCGGAATTGGTAGACGCGCAGCGTTGAGGTCGCTGTGGGAGAGATCCCGTGGAAGTTCGAGTCTTCTCGACCGCACCAGATTAACCCAGGCCCGCCGGCTATCCAGCGGGCCTGGTTTGTTTTTAACGTCTGCCGGTATCATATAGGTCCTATAACTCAAGCCGCAGACTGAAAAAAGAAGACGAACATGGCGGAGACTGCAGCCGAAATAGAGGTTGGCGAGGATGTCCTGCCGGTTCAGGCATCGGATTTGCTCGGCCTTAACCCGGATGTCATCCGGGATGCCATCATGGCCCTCGATTCCGACGATGGCGCTGCGATCCATGAAATTGTCGAACCGCTGCACCCTGCCGAAATCGCCGATCTTATCGAAATGCTGCGCGGTCCGATGCGGACCCAGCTTGTCGAATTACTCCGGCCGAAGTTCGATCCCGAGATTCTCGCCGAGCTGGACGAAACCGTTCGCGATGAAGTCGCCGAACAGCTCGGAACCGAGACCATCGCAAAAGCCATAGCGGCTCTCGATTCCGATGATGCCCTAAACCTGATTTCCGCGCTGGAAGAGACCAAGCAGCGGCGGGTCCTGCATGCGATTTCCTTTGCGCTACGGTCGATGCTCGAGGAAGGCCTCGCTTTCCCGGAGGAAAGTGCCGGCCGCCTCATGCAGCGGGAATTCGTCGCAGTCCCGGCGTTCTGGAGCGTCGGTGAAGTGATCGATTTTCTGCGCGAAAGCGACGATCTGCCGGACGATTTCTATGACGTATTCGTTGTCGACCCGCGCCACAGGC
>JAYOMI010000059.1:17737-22070 GCA_038120765.1 Rhodospirillaceae bacterium | reverse complement strand
CGGGACATGCCCGCAATCTTTCCGAGACGCATCACGTCTACGCGCTGGACCTGCGCAATCACGGATCGTCGGAGCGCGCGGCGACCATGACCTACGCGGAAATGGCCGAAGACGTCGCCGGATTCATCGCCGAACAGGGCATTTCCGAGCCCATCGTCATGGGCCACTCCATGGGTGGCAAGGTCGCCATGCAGCTCGCCCTTTCCGACCCGGATTCCGTCAGCGCCCTGATCGTGGTGGATATCGCACCCGTTTCCTACGGGCACGACATGCTCGACTACATCGCCGCCATGCAGGCGCTGGACCTGTCCGGCGAACAGCGGCGCGGCGAGCTGGAAGAGGAACTCCGCGACGAGGTCGAAGATCCCGGTATTTCCGCCTTCCTGATGACCAACCTCGAACGCGCCAATGGCGGGTTCCAGTGGCGCATAAACCTGACCGCGATTTCCGCAGGCATGAGCGCCATTACCGCATTCACCCCGCCGCCGGACGCCATTTACGATCGCCCGACGGTCTTTATCGCCGGGTCGGCCTCCACCTACATCCGTGGCGAGCATCGCGACCGGATCATGGAACTGTTCCCGAAATCCCGCACGGTGACGATCAAGGACGCGAACCACTGGGTCCATGCCGATCGGCCGGAAGCGTTTTTGAAGACGGTGAATGCGTTTCTCGGGGCTGTCGGTAAATAACCGCCTGTCGGAAACCGGAAAAGAATACTTCCCCGACCCATAGCCGGGGATCCATGGCAGATATCGTCTGAACGGATGAAATGGACCCCCGGTTCAAGACCGGGGGCAAAGATTTGCAATTATTCGGAAGAACCGCTGCGAATGCGGATTCGTGTACTACTCCTCCCGCGGCAATTTCAGCTCATCCAGCGGGGGCAGGCCGTAATCGGCCCAGTTGTCGGCAACGTCGCGCATCTGCTCCAGCGGCGGCAGCGATACCGACGGGTAATCCCATTTCCGGGTGGCATCGATCACCATCTTCGCACCGGTGATATCGGCCTGGGTCTTGCCCGGCTCGAAGGATGACGGGTCGAGTTCGACCGAGGCCGTGTTGGGAATCAGTTTGATGTCCTTGTCCGGCCGGACGCGCCACGCCATCACCCAGTCGCGCATGAACGGATCGTTGATATCGATATCGTCGTCGCAGATGACGATCCATTTGAAATAGCTCATGCCGAAATGGCCCATCGTTCCGAAAGCGGTCTGGTCGACATGGCCGGAATACATGTTCTTCATGCTGATCCACAGCGTCGCCGTGCCGCCACCGGCTTCCAGCGCATGCACGTCGTGGATGCCCGGCAGGTTCAGGTCTTCCGTGAGGTGCTTTTTCAGCCCGGCTTCAAGCAGCGCCCGCTTGATCATCGACGATTCCGACGGCGGAAACTGGCTGATCACGCCCATGACGATGGGGTCCTTGCGATGGGTAATGCAGGTGACCCGGAAGACCGGCCCCTCGCGCCCGCCCGCCATGTAGCCGGTAAACTCGCCGAACGGGCCTTCAGGCTCCGTGTAATCCATCAGCACTTCGCCCTCGATCACGATCTCCGCATGGGCCGGCACTTCTAGATCGACGGTCTCGCATTTGACCATCTCGATCGCCTCGCCCCGGATGCCGCCTGCCACCGCCAGCTCGTCGGCGCCGTATCGCGCCGGCGCGACCAGGTACTGCACGGGATCGCCGCCGATAAAGATCGCCGCCGGCATGTGCTCGCCACGCGCCTTGTATTTTGCGTGATGGATCGCGCCGCCCCGGTCGGGGGCACCGAACAGGATGCCGGTGGTGTTCCTGCTTTTGATCTGGCAACGGCGGATGCCGATATTCCGGCGTCCTGTATCCGGGTCCTTGGTGACCCAGAGCGGCGTCAGATAGGGGCCTGCGTCCTTTTCCGGCGTCCAGATCGGGACCGGCAGTTTGTTCAGGTCGATATCGTCGCCCTTGATGATGACATCCTTCACCGGACCGGTTTCGACCACCACCGGCTCGATCGGGGCGTTCATACCGCTGGTGACACGATTATGGATGGCTTCCAGGGTGGGCGCACAGTCCAGCGCGGTGGCAATCATCTTGCGCGAGGCGGCGACAACGCCGCCGACGATTCTGCCGCCGTCATGGCCCTTGATATTGCGAAAGCCGATGCCGTAACGGTTATCCTCGTCCATGGCGCGGAAAATCATGCGCATGATCGCGCCGACCTCCCAATCCTTGTCGACCTCCTTGTCGACCCATTTGAACATGCCCTGCTGCTCCAGCACCTGCAGCCAGGGACGAAGACTTTCATACGCCATAGAACCGATCCTTGTTGTTATCGCCGGAGAAAACGCGAATTGGCGCCGTTTTACAAGGTCATGACCGCAATGCTTGTCCCGGTCCGATCCTTGCCCCGGCGGCGTTTCCCCAAAACTGTCATACCCGCGACGGGAATTTCTGAAAGGCCGCGTGAAAAGGAGTATAAAACGTCTTCAGCAGAGGAACATACGATGGCACCCCGGAAATCACTGAAACTTGCACTGACAGGCAGTCTCGCCGCTCTTCTGATCAGCGGTCCCGCAATTGCGCAATCGGCGAACAGCGCAATGACCGGTGGCGATGACGCCAGCGTGTCGCGCACGTTCAGCCTGCTCGACACGGACGGCGACGGTAAAATCTCACTCGCCGAAATACGTGCGGAACAGGCGCGGCTCATTGCCGCCGCCGACCTCAATGGTGACGGCAAACTGTCTGTCGATGAATTCCGCCGCCGTGGCTGGTGGTTCCAGAAACTGCAGACAACCACTCTCTTCGACCTCATGGATGCCGATGGCGACCAGAGCCTGAGCCCCGAAGAAATCGCCAATCCGTCCGCACGCTGGTTCAAGCGGTATGACAAGGACACCGACGGAGGCGTCACGGTTGAGGAAGTTCCGCATTTCAGCCGGGGCGGACGCGGATACCACAATCACCGCTAACCCAAATCCCGAAAGGCCGCGTATATAGGTCATGGCCGACGATCTGAGCGATATTAGGGATGACGAACTGGTACGGCGCGCCGCCAAGGGGGATCAATCGGCCTGGGCGGCGCTCGCCGACCGTCATCTTGCTTCCGTCGTGGCATTTGCCTGGTACCGGCTGGGAGACCGGGTCGAGGCGGAGGATATCGCGCAGGAAACGCTGCTGAGATTCGCGAAAAAAGCCCTGACATGGGAGCCTGACGGCGCGAAGGTCCGCACATGGCTCTATCGCGTGGCCGGCAACCTGGTGATCGACCGCCAGCGCGCGCGCAAACCTGTATCGCCCATAGAGGATATCGAAGAAACATCTATCATCGATATACAGCCGCATCTCGACGGAAAGCTCGATACCCGACGTGTAGTACACAAGGCACTGATCGCGTTGCCGGCCCGTCAGCAGGTAATCTTAATCCTTGTTTATTATCAGGGGTATACCGTAAAGGAAGCGGCCGGAATGCTGGCCGTCAGCGAACATGCGGCGGAATCGCTGCTGGCGCGGGCCCGGAAATCGATGCGCGCGGCCCTTGAGCCCGACAAGGAAGACCTGATAGGAACAGGAACATGACAACGCCGAACGGCCAGATGAACGACGACCAGCTCAATGCCGCGCTTGACGCATTGCGGCCGCCGGTGCCGTCAGACATGCTGGTCCGTCGCGTCCATCTCATGGCGCCTGCCCCGCAAAAGGTTTTCATGACAACCCGGCGGGCGGTTGCCGCAGCGCTCCTAATGGCCGTTGGCGCAGCAACCATGCTGCACCTCGCCACTTCAAACACCGTCGCGCCCCCTGTCACACCGGCGGCAATCGCCGCCATTTCCGATCCAGCGGGCGAAATTCCGGTTTCCGACCTCGTGCTCGGCGACGGGAACACCCCCCGGACAGAGCGTTTCTCGATGGCAGGATTGCCGCTGGAATAGCAGCTTCTGACAGATGTGATCCGCCATCGGTAACGGCATTGTTACTGTGCCTTCTGACGCGATCGCCCATATTCAGCGGGTCAGCTTCAGGAGAGCCCCCATGAAGAAACCGATCCTCGCCGCCCTTGCCGCCATTGGCCTGACCTTCAGCGTATCGGGCGCAATCGCCCAGGGCACCACGCAAAACACCGAGATTGCGACATTCGCCGGAGGTTGCTTCTGGTGCATCGAGGCCGATTTTGACCGGGTGCCCGGCGTTCTGGCGACCGTGTCCG
Organism: Rhodospirillaceae bacterium; assembly: GCA_038120765.1. Classification (GTDB taxonomy): domain Bacteria; phylum Pseudomonadota; class Alphaproteobacteria; order MPNO01; family UBA830; genus CAXBCP01. The sequence continues at coordinate 17,878 of JAYOMI010000059.1, read as the reverse complement.
GCTATACCGGCGGCAAAACCGACAACCCGACCTATCGGGAGGTATCGCGCGGCAATACCGGCCATCGCGAAGCGCTGCAGATAACCTATGATCCGCAGAAAATCTCTTACGCGCAGCTCCTGACCGTTTTCTGGCACTCCG
>JAYOMI010000059.1:16450-17727 GCA_038120765.1 Rhodospirillaceae bacterium | reverse complement strand
CCGTCGATCCGGTCGATTCAGGCGGCCAGTTCTGCGACCGCGGCGAACCCTACGAGACGGCGGTTTTCGTCCATAACGAAGAACAGCGCAAACTGGCGGAAGCATCAAAGGCGCAGGCCATGAAAGACCTGGGCAAAAAGATATTCACGCCGGTCGAGACTGCGGCCACGTTCTACAAGGCCGAAGAATACCATCAGGACTATCACAACAAGAATCCGCTTCGGTACAAGTACTACCGCTGGAACTGCGGGCGAAATCAGAAAGTCGAACAGCTCTGGGGCGACAAGGCCTATATGGGTATCCCCAAAAAGGACAAGGCGAGCTAGGTCAGCCCTGCCGCACGGGAAACCATCACCAGCCCCAGAACGATCAGCGCGGACAGCACCCAGCGGCGAAAGACCTCGAGCGACAGACGGTTCCGTATTTTCCGACCGGCAACCATGCCGAGGATCGCGGTCGACGTGCCGATCAGCCCGGGGACGACAACCTCGAGCGGCAGATTGCCCTTGGCGCCGAGCCCGAGCGCGAGTCCTGCCGATGCGACCAGTACGGTGATACCGAGGGACTGTATAAGCGCGTCCTTGATCATCGTCTCATCGGTCGCAAGTGTCGGGTCTGTAGGATCGTCTTCCCGGCCCGGCCGGCCGCTCGCGAAGTTCAGCGACTGGAGATACGGCACGGCAGGAATAACGAATATCGCCGTCGCGCCCGAGATCAACCCGGTCGCCAGCCCGATAATCGGGCTCAATACAGGCTCGGCCCGAACCGGCACGCTGAACCGCGCGCCGCTCAGGGCGAGGCCGGCATAAAGGATCAGCATGGTCCCCAGCAACCCGTCGGCCAGCGCCTGATTCGCCGAGGCGATCAGTATCGCCGCCGCCGCGGAACCGATCACAAGGGCGATCAGCATCGTCCAGAGCCGGGTCAGGATCAGTTTCAGCGCCGTGCCAAAAAACGACTGCCAGATATTGGTCAGAATGACCGGCAGAATCAGGATGGCGGCGGCCTCGCTTACCGGCATCCAGATTGCCATCAATCCGATGCTGACGGTCGGCAGGCCAAGCCCGATTCCGCCCTTCACGACGCCGCCAGCCAGAAACACCACCGCAACGGCGCAAAGCGCCCAGATTTCATATCCTGCCATCCATTATGGGTAGCGCCTGACGGCCGCTTTTGCCAGCATGAGCGAGTCGATTTGTTCAGGTCTGACAGGGCATTCTGTCTTCTGCCGGATTCGCCTGAGCCTGCGCTAAACTAGGGCGGCATGAGCGATTTCA
>JAYOMI010000059.1:6452-16440 GCA_038120765.1 Rhodospirillaceae bacterium | reverse complement strand
ATACTGGGGAGCGAAACACCGACCGGCTGGCGCACCTATGTCGGCTGGACAACCGACCTGGACGCCCGTCTCGCCGCGCATAATGCCGGGACCGGGGCGAAATCGACGCGCGGGCGGACCTGGATCCTGCTCTATGCCGAGCGGCATAATACCCGGGGCGAAGCGATGAGCCGGGAATGGCACCTGAAACGCGACCGCCGCTTCCGCAAGGCGGTTCTGCCGAGCCAAATTTCTCCGTAGCACCCGCCGCCCTTCAGGCGTAAAATCCACTCACGCCGCTCTCTATTCGATTTCGATACGGACCGATTGCTTCGTTTTCTTCGATATAAGGGTGCCGCACCCCATGTTTCTGATGACCGATCCCTGCCTCCGCCCGGGCGCCCTTTCGCCCGATGAATGCATCCGCCTGATCGGCATCTTCGATGCCTCGGCGGCAACAACCGCGGGCCGCCTATCGGGCGGGGCTGTGACCGATACCCGCATCTGCGACACGCTCTGGCTGGACGACACCAATGAAACATCCTGGCTGTTTGTCCGGCTCGCGGGACTCGTCGCGGAGGTCAACCGCGAGAATTTTCACTTCGACCTCGAGGAATTCCGCGAAAGCGCCCAGATACTCAGATACGCAGCGCCCGTCGCCTCGCCACTGGGTACAACCGCGGCAGGGCATTACGACAGACATATCGATATCGGCCCGGGCGGTCACAGCGCGACCCGCAAACTCTCCGTGTCCATACAGCTCAGCCCGCCGGACAATTATACCGGCGGCGGGCTGCTGATCGGCGACGATACGGAAATCTGGGCGGCCCCGCGGGAACCGGGCACCGTCATTCTGTTTCCCAGTTTCGTTCGCCATAGCGTCGCACCGCTCATCTCGGGCACCCGCTATGCACTTGTGGCCTGGGTACACAGTCCCGCCTTTCGCTGACCGCCCTGGCGCTGATCGAAGTTCGCGGTTTTGCTTCGCGCTAATCGCGGGGATAATGCGTCAACCAATAAATGCGCCGGTAAACACCGCGAAACGGGGACAAGATGGCAACAATCGCACCAACGACGTCACGCTGGGTCTGGGAAGGGATCGAATTCCGCAATCTGTTCTGGGTGTTTCTTGCCCTCGGAATCATGGTCGCGGCCATCGTCTGGGGCAATAACTGGGCATTGCGCTACGTCCATGTGGCAAGCGGGATCCTTCTGACCGGCGCGGATATCCTGTTCGGGTTCGTCGTCGGACCGGTCCTGCGGTCGATGCCCTTCGAGGCGCGCCGCGCCTATTCGCTCCGAATGCTGCCCAGGACGCTGTTCATCATGCAGACCCTCGGCATCATGGCGCCGACATCGGGGTGGTATCTCGCCGTACGCATGGGTTATCTCGACCTCGGATATCCCGAATTCTGGTGGGTCATCGCCGCGCTGGTGATCGCCACCATCCTGGCGGTTCAGGGGCTGGGCCTGTTGCTGCCCGCAAACCTGCGGGCCTATCTGGAATTGCGCAAAGACAACCCCGACCCCGAAAAGGTCCGCCGGGTCATGCGGACGTATTTCGTCACCCTCGCATCCCAGGGCATCTTTCAGGTACTGATCATCATGATCATGGTGAAATTCGCCACCGGGGTCTGACGCCCCTAGTCGAGCCTGATGATCAGCTTGCCCGTGTTTTCGCCGCGATAGAGCATCTGAATCGCCCCGGGCGCATGCTCTATCCCCTCCAGAACATGTTCCCGGCTGACGAGATCGCCGGCTTCGATCCACGCCGACAGCTGCGAGATGGCCTCGCCGAACCGGTCTTTGTAGTCGTGAACGAGGAAACCGGTCATCCGCGCCCGGGCGACGAGCAACTGACGGTGAACGCGCGGGCCGACGGGAATCGGCTCCCACGCCTGCAGACTGGCGGTCCCACAGACGGTTATCCGTGCGTGAAGCGCCAGACGTTCGAAAACCGCATCGCTGATCGGCCCGCAGGTATTGTCGAAATAGACATTCACGCCATCGGGACAGGCGGCCGACAGCGCGGCCCCCAGATCGGTTGTATTGCGATAGTCGATCGCCGCGTCATATCCGAACTGGTCCAGGCACATCGCGACCTTGTCCGGCCCGCCCGCGATGCCCACCGTGCGGCATCCCCTGATTTTGGCGATCTGGCCGACGCAGGAACCGACAGCGCCGGCGGCGGTAGAGACAACGACGGTCTCCCCCGCCTGCGGACTGCAGGTATCCAGCAGGCCGAAATAGGCCGTTAATCCGTTCAGGCCAAGCACGCCGAGAGCCAGGGACGGGCGCTCTTCATCCGCACCCAGTTTGCGCATCACGTTGGCGCCGTCGCTGATTGCATAGCGCTGCCAGCCGAACGTACCGCAGACGCGGTCGCCCGGCGTGTAGCCCGGGTGCCGTGAGTCTGTGACATCACCGACCGCAATCGCGCGCATCACTTCGCCCACGGGCACCGGCGGCGAATAGTTCGGCGCGTCGTTCACCCAGCCGCGCATGGCCGGATCGACCGACAGATACAGGTTCCTGACCAGGAATTCACCGTCACCCGGTTCGGGCACGGCACGCGAGACGACATCGAAAAATTCCGGCCCCGGCACACCGACCGGGCGCGCGTTCAGGACGACACACCGGTTTTCCGGAGCAGCCATTTTACTTTCCCGATAGGTCAGGCATGCGCCATGACGGCCCGGGTCAGCTTTCGCTCTGCGATCATCGGCGCGGTTTCCTCGCGATAGGCATTCATATAGGGCGTTTGCATGTGGTGCTGGACGGCAGCTTCATCGTCGTAGACCTCATACAGACGGACAACATTGGCATTGTCCTCTTCCACCGATATTTCGAACCGCTGACATGCCGGTTCATTCGCGTTCACGTTGGCCCTGTGCGTGAGCGCGCGGGCGATGTAGGCATCGCGGTGCTCCGGATGCAGCGTCAGTTCGACGTGAAGAACAATGGCCGACATAATCTTCTCCCTCGTTTGATAGCGTTTTTATCTGATGCGCAGTGTCAGAAATCGATTGTCCCCCGTCCAGTGCTAAAAGCCGTTCTTCCGGCCGGAACAGACGGAACAGGGCTGGACGAACGTGCAAAGACAACCCAGTTAAGGGTGAAATACGCCACCACATTGGAGACCGCAGAATGCCATTCAGAATGCTGCTCGCCGCCATCGCCCTTGTCGTTGCCACGCCTCTCAGTGCGCAGACCTTCGACACCGAAAAAGGCCGTATCTCTGTCAGCACCGTGGCCGGTGGCCTGGACCAGCCCTGGGGAATCGATTTTCTGCCCGATGGGCGCATGATTGTGACTGAAAAATCGGGACAGCTTCGGATCGTTTCAGCCGACGGCAAGGTATCGGACCCGATCAGCAGCGTACCGAAGGTCGACGACGGCGGCCAAGGCGGCCTGCTGGATGTCACCCTGCACCCGGATTTCGCTTCCAACCGTCTGGTGTTTCTATCCTTCTCCGAAGCCGGACCGGGTGGCGTATCAACCGCTATGGCGCGCGGCAGGCTGACGAATGACGGCACCGCGCTGGAAGACGTCAGGGTCCTTTTCAGCCAGCGGCCGAAAATCCGAGGCGGACGTCATTTCGGATCCCGCGTGGTTTTCGCGCCGGACGGCAACGTCTTCCTGACTACCGGCGACCGCGGCGCACGACACAATGCGCAGAAGCTCGACGGACATATCGGCAAGGTCATCCGCCTGACACCCGACGGCCGCGTGCCGTCCGACAATCCGTTCGTCGGCAAATCGGACGCACTGCCGGAAATCTGGTCCTACGGCCACCGCAACATCCAGGGTGCCGCTATCAACCCGGCCACCGGGAAACTGTGGACGATCGAACACGGCCCGCGCGGTGGCGACGAGATCAATATCCCCGCCCCAGGCGTCAATCACGGCTGGCCGGTCGTCACCCACGGGATTGAATATTCGGGCGGCACCATCGGCGACGGGCTGAAAACCAAGGCCGGGATGGCCGATCCGATTTACACCTGGACGCCGGTCATCGCTCCGGGCGGGATGACGTTCTATACCGGCGATCTGTTTCCGGCATGGAACGGCAACCTGCTGATCGGCGGGCTCCGCGCCGGCGCGCTGGTCCGTCTCGAACTCGATGGCGAAAAGGTGGTCCATGAAGAACGTCTGCTTCGCCAGATCGGCGACCGTATCCGCGACGTCGCCGTCGGCCCGGATGGCGCGGTCTATGCGATTACCGATGCGGGAGACGGTCGTATTTTGCAGATTGCTCCCGCGTCGTAAGGCCTCATTGGCGTAATCCGTGCCGGTTTTTGACATGATCGGGGCAGGCCGGTAAAACTGCCGGGAAACAGGCTTTATGGCTGCCAGAAAACCGGCGAAAAAATGAAAAAGGTCAAAACGCGTATTGCCGGGATGCTGTTCAGCGGCCTGCTGACCGGCCTGGCTTCCCCGGCCAACGCCATCGTTATCGATTTCGACGCATTCGCTCTCGGAACCGTCATCACGAACCAGATTCCGGAATTTACCGTCACGCCGGCGGCGGGCACGGTCGTTGACGTCGTCATCGGCGGAAGCCTCGGCTCCTCGGCGCCGAACGGCATCGTGAACCGGAGCGGCGACTTTTCGATCGACTTCACCTCCGCCGTGGACAATCTCACCTTTACATCGGGCGGCGAAAACACGGCGTCTTTCGGGATCGATGTCTCTCATCAAGGCGGCATGACCAGCCTTGTCTTTCCGTTCGACGGCAATTCTCTCGACGCAGACTTGCGGGATCTTTCAGCATTCACCGGTATCACGTCCCTGTATTTCGATACCGACCTGAGTGGTACGGACATGATCGTCTTCGACACATTCACATTCGATGTCGCCAGTACCCCGCTGCCCGAACCGACGGTTCCCGCGCTGCTTGGACTGACGCTGATCGGCTTTGCCCGGCTCCGGTACCGGCGGCAGGTCGATCCGACAAATTTGCAGGCAAGGTAACTCCGCTTTTTTTTGCACCGCGGCTAAAAAAGCAGCATTGCAGGCGTGAACCCCGGTCTTCGCCAGTATACGGATCCGGCGTTCGCGAGAAGAAATCTACTGCCGATTGTCTGAAATACGCCATATCCCGAATTCCGTTTGTTCTGTTGCCCAGATTTTTGGGATATTTTTTTAATTCCGCCAATACCTCGCTGACTGGCACAGGTTTTGCGCTTCTCCTGACAGATGAATTGTAAACAGGAGGTTTGAGATGAAGAGTTCTGTAATGCGCCGGTCCGTCGTGGCCGGCATGGCGGTACTCGCAAGCGCGGGGCTTGCAGCCGCTACGCAAAACGCCGTGGCGATGGACTTCGCCGGCAAGACCATCAAGATTGTGATCCCCTATGGTCCCGGCGTTACCTACGACAAGTTCGGCGTCGCGTTCACCAATCACCTCGGCAAGTACATTCCCGGAAACCCCACGCTTATCCTCCAGCATATGCCGGGCGCCGGCGGTGCGAAGGCGATGAACTGGGCCTATAACGTGATGCCCAAGGATGGTCTGAACCTGATCACGCCGCTCGACAACAGCGTGCTGAACCAGCTGATGCGGCCGGAGAAAATGCGCTACAAGTCAGAGGAGTTCACCTGGCTCGGCTCCAGCAACCAGACCAATGTGGTCATGGTCGCCCGCACCGATTCCGGCGTCACGAAACTCAAGGATCTGGAAACCAAGCCGCTGATAGTGGCCACCTCGGGCAAGGCGTTCACCGGTTACATGATCCCCGCCCTGCTGAACGGCCTTTTCGGCTACAAGATCAAGATCGTCCAGGGCTACAAGGGCTCTTCCGGATCGATCCTCGCGATTGAACAGGGCGAAGGTCAGGCGTCCGCCTATAACTGGCTCGCATGGTCCTCGAAAGTGCCGCACTGGTTCACCAAGGAAAAACCCTTCGGTGCCGCCATCGCCCAGATCGGCGTCTTCAAGGATCCGGACCTGCCCGACACGGTGCCGATGATCTCCGATCTCGTTACCGACGAGATGGACAAGAAAGCCGTCGACTTTATCGCGGTGCTCGGGCTTCTGGGCCGTGGCCTTGCGCTGCCGCCGGGTGTCGACGCGGAAACAGCCGCGGTCCTGCGGACGGCCTATGCCAAGATGAATACCGATCCGGCCTTCGCAGCCGATCTCAAGAAGCAGGGATTGCGCCTGATCCCCGCCACCGGAGAGCAGATCAACGAAGTCGTCGCCAAGGCCGTCAAGAACGCCTCGCCTGACGTCGTGGCGCATGCCCGCAAGCTGATTTACGGCGCGGGGAGCTGACGCCCGAATCCGGTCGGATGTGTGTGCCCGACCGGGTTCTGTTTGCCGGCGACGTGGGGGCGTCGCCGGCAAGCGTCTTTTTTTAAGGATACTGCATTCCGCTTCCAGCCCGGCCGGCCATCGACGGTGGATCACGCGCAGAAGTTCCCGCTATTCTCGGCCCCACCGGCGTCATCGGGCGCGAGGACCACGGCAGGCCCCCATCGGCTCGCACCCCGGTAACCGGACACTTGATATTCCGGACACTCCTTTCCAGCGACGATGACGCGGCTTGTCCGCGAACTTCAACAGCCGAAGAATTGTGACGGAACGCAACAAGCACGACCCGCTCACAGTCTTTTCAGCTTTTGTGCGCTCCCCTGCCCGCCCACATTACCCGTTCCAGTCTTCCCTCGGATACATACAGATCAAAGTCGCTTTCAATCTGTCATGATAGTGTCGCCAAGCTTGGGCAAGAACGGATCAATGAGAATGCAGGCTGTTACGTGACCATTAGAAACATCGACTATCTGTTCCGGCCAAAATCCGTCGCTGTCATCGGCGCCAGCAACCGAAAGGGCTCCCTCGGCGCCGTTCTGACGGAAAACCTTCTTCAGGGCGGGCTGGACGGACCCGTAATGCCGGTCAACCCGAAATACACGCATGTAATGAGCACGGCCGCCTATCCTAATATTGCGTCCCTGCCGGTCGCCCCCGACCTTGCCGTGATTGCAACGCCTCCCGCCAGTGTCCCCCAGTTGATCGGCGACCTCGGCGCCCGCGGCACACGGTCGGCGATTGTCATTTCTGCCGGTTTCAGCGGCAGTCCCGAAGCGGAAAGGCTGAAGCAGGCCATGCTGGAGGCGGCCCGCCCCCACCTTTTACGGGTGGTCGGCCCCAACTGCCTCGGCGTCATGGCGCCGCCCAGCGGACTGAATGCAAGTTTCAGTCACATCCCGGCGCGAGCAGGCAATATCGCTTTTGTGACGCAGTCCGGTGCGATCGTGACCTCCATCATCGACTGGGCCACGGTTCGCGACATCGGCTTTTCACATATCGTTTCGCTCGGCGACATGAGCGTTGTGGATTTCGGCGACATGCTCGATTATCTCGCCAATGACGACGGCACGGATGCGATACTGCTCTATATTGAGGCGGTAACCCACCCGCGCAAGTTCATGTCGGCTGCGCGCGCAGCCGCCCGGTCGAAACCGGTCATTGTCATCAAATCAGGTCGCTTCGCCGAAAGCGCGAAAGCCGCCGCGTCCCACACCGGCGCGATCGCCGGCGCAGACGCGGTATAAGATGCCGCGTTCCGTCGTGCGGGAATGTTGCGCGTGTTCCAGCTCGAAGAACTTTTCGACGCGGCAGAAACCCTCAGCAAGGCCGGCCTGCGGAAAAGCGACCGATTGACCATTCTGACAAATGGCGGCGGGATGGGCGTTATCGCAACGGATACCCTGATGGCAACCGGAGGACACCTTGCAGAACTGCCGGAAAGCGTGGTCGCAGCCCTCGACAGGGTCCTGCCACCCACGTGGTCCCGCGCAAATCCGGTTGATATCATCGGCGATGCGCCAGGCAGCCGGTACGCCGATGCGCTGCGCATCCTGATGGAAGACGGCGATCAGGATGCGTTGCTGATCCTCAATTCGCCTACCGCCGTCGCCTCGGCAACCGAGGCGGCGAAAGCCGTGATAGACACGCTGGGCGGGTATAAGGAAGAAACCGTGCTGACAAGCTGGATCGGCGGCGAATCCACCCGGTCGGCGCGCGAGCTGTTTTCTGCGCACAAGGTGCCAACATACGAGACCCCGTCTCAGGCAGTCGCCGCGTTCATGCATCTCGTGACCTACCGGCGAAATCAGGAAAACCTGATGGAAACGCCACCTGCCGCTCCGGCAGATATCGCCCCCGATATCGGGCGCGCCCGTCAACTCGTCGAGACGACGTTGTCGGAAGAGCGTGGCTGGATGTCGGCGATCGAGGCAAAGCAGATGCTGGCGGCCTATGGCGTGCCCGTCGCGGCGACCCTGGCGGCAAGGACCCCGGAAGAAGCTGCCGCTGCCGCAGTCAAGATCGATGCGCCGGTCGCCCTCAAAATCCTGTCCCCGGACATTACGCACAAGACCGATGTCGGCGGTGTCATCCTCGGCCTGGACGGAGCTGACGCTGTCGAGGCCGCAGCGGCTGCAATGCTGGAACAGGTTCGAAAAGCGCGCCCGGATGCGCGGATCGATGGCTTCATGATCGAGGAAATGATCCGTCGACCCGGCGCCTACGAACTGATTGCCGGCATGTCGACTGACGACCAGTTCGGCCCCGTGATCCTGTTCGGTCAGGGAGGCACGTCGGTAGAGGTAACGAACGACAAGGCTCTTGGACTGCCGCCGCTGAACCTGCATCTTGCGACAGACATGATCCGGCAGACGCGGATATGGCACCTGCTGAAAGGCTATCGCGGCCTGCCGCCGGTCGATCTCGATGCCATTGCGGTGACGCTTATCCGGCTGTCCCGGATGATCGTCGACTTCCCCCATATTCGCGAGATTGACATCAACCCGCTGCTCGCCGACGCGAACGGTGTCATTGCCCTGGATGCCCGAGTGCGGGTCGCTGCAACCGATCTCGCCGGTGAGGAGCGTCTTGCGATCCGCCCCTATCCGGCCGGGCTTGAAGAGAAGATTGACAGACAGGGAGAGGCCTCCCTGCTGCTGCGGCCCATTGTTCCGGAGGATGAGCCTGCGCTCCACAGGGCATTTACCGGATTGTCACCGGCGGCGGCACAGGAGAGATCCGGAAGCCAGTCGGGATCCCTGCCGCATGTCGATGCCGCCCGATACACACAAATCGATTACGACCGGGAAATGGCGCTCGTGCTGACGGAGCCGGGGACACCGGGACTGACCGATATCCTAGGCGTCGTGCGCCTGCATGCCGACCCGAACAACGAACAGGCTGAATTCGCGCTCGACATCCGCGAAGACGAATCCGGAAACGGGTATGGCACCCTTCTTATGACGCGCATCATCGACTATGCCCGGGGCCGCGGAACGGGATCGATCTTTGGCTATGTGATGTCTGAAAGCCGTCAGATGCTCGATCTGTGCGCCAGGCTGGGTTTCGCGCATGCCCGCCTGTCCGAAGACGATACGGTTACCCGTGTAAGCCTCGATCTGCGATCCGGGTAATACCTACTTCATTGTCGGCATTGTAAATTCCGCGCCGGCGCGCAGCCCGGTGGGCCAGCGCGACGTGATTGCTTTCTGGCGGGTATAGAACCGCACGCCTTCCGGACCATGCATGTGGATATCCCCGAAGAGAGAGCTTTTCCAGCCGCCGAAGGAATGGAACGCCATCGGCACCGGGATCGGCACGTTCACGCCGACCATGCCGACCTGGATCCGGTTGGTGAATTCCCGCGCCGCATCGCCGTCGCGGGTGAATATCGACACGCCATTGCCGAATTCATGATCGTTGATCATCTGCACCGCATCATCGAACCTGTCCGACCGTACGACCGAGAGCACGGGCCCGAAGATCTCTTCCTTGTAGATGCGCATATCGGTGGTCACGTTGTCGAACAGGCAGCCGCCGATGAAAAAGCCCTTTTCGTAGCCCTGCAGCGAGTAATCGCGGCCGTCGACCACGAGATCCGCCCCTTCGCCGACACCGATATCGACATAGCCCTTCACCTTGGCGAGATGCTCGCCGGTGACCAGTGGCCCCATATCCATCTCGTTGTCGGTACCG
>JAYOMI010000059.1:3430-6442 GCA_038120765.1 Rhodospirillaceae bacterium | reverse complement strand
GTCGCCGGCATCGCCCACGGCCACCACGACCGAAATCGCCATGCAGCGTTCGCCGGCCGACCCGTAAGCCGCCCCCATCAGGGCGTCCGCCGCCTGTTCCATGTCCGCATCGGGCATCACCACCATGTGGTTCTTCGCCCCGCCCAGCGCCTGGACGCGTTTGCCCTTCGCCGCCCCCGTCGAATAGATGTATTGCGCAATCGGTGTGGAACCGACGAAGCTGATCGCCGGCACGTCCGGGTGGTCCAGAATGGCATCGACCGCTTCCTTGTCGCCATTGACGACATTGAGCACACCATCGGGCAGCCCTGCTTCCGTCGCGAGTTCCGCCAGCAGCAGCGCGCAGGAGGGATCTTTTTCGGACGGTTTCAGGATGAACGTGTTGCCGCAGGCGATCGCCATCGGATACATCCACATCGGCACCATGGCCGGGAAATTGAACGGCGTGATACCGGCGCAAACGCCCAGCGGCTGGCGCGTTGTCCACGCATCGATCCCGCGGCCCACCTGTTCGGTGTATTCCCCTTTGAGAAGCTGCGGGATACCGCAGGCGAATTCGACCACCTCAAGCCCGCGGGTCAGCGATCCGCCCGCGTCGGACAACACCTTGCCATGCTCGGCGGTGATCACAGCGGCCAGCCGGTCGGCGTTGTCCTCGATAAGGGTTTTGTACTTGAACATGATCCGCGCGCGGGTCAGCGGTGGCGTCGCCGCCCAGTCCGGAAACGCGGCCTTTGCGGCGGCGACGGCGGCGTTCAACTCGGCGGCGGAGGCCAGCGGCACCTGACACGCGATTTCGCCCGTTGCCGGGTTGTAGACATCGCCGAACCGGCCCGATGTACCCTCTACGTGCCTGCCATTTATCCAGTGGGTCAGGTTGGCCATCATCTTCTCCGTTGTCGCTTTTCCTCGGTATGCACAGGTTTACGCGACACGGCCGCGTGAGACCAGCAAATCGGGGTCATATTGCCCCGATACCGCACCCTTCGCTAGACTTGCCCGCATCGAAAATTCTGCAGGACAAGCCCCATGATCACCGAAATAGTCACCTTTGACCGCCACCCGGGTATGGACCGTGCCGACATGGTGCGAGATGCTGCCGGCACTTTCGACCGCTGGACCGACTTCCCGGGACTGGTCCGCAAGATGTTCGTACGTGATCCGGAGACGCTGGCGACCAAGGGAATCTATCTTTGGGAAACGCTGGAAGACGCCGACCGGGGCCACGACGCAGCCTGGCTGGAGCGCGCCGAGGCCCATTGGGGCAATCGGCCGACGCTCGAGCGCTATGACTGTTTTCTCATTTTGGAGAACCCGGGCGGGCAAATCACGGAATGCGCCGAGGGTTAGAGTCCCCTAGCGGAAGCATCGCTCGGCAATCGTGCATAGCACAATCTCGATCAACGCTGACGGCGGCTAAAGCGACGCCGCGACGGCCTCCGCCTCCGGAAGAACGTCATAGGCGTAGAGATGTTTCCGGAATTCGGCGTGGTTGGTGAGTTCAGCGTCGCGCAATCCAAGATCGGCATATTCCGACATGGAATCCACCCGTAGCCCGTTCTGCCGGGCACCAAGCTGGACCTCCGCAACACGCTCTCTCCGCAGTTTTTCATAAGCCAGCAGGGCCGCCGGCGCGGACGACTTATCCATTTGCGACAGGATCACCGCCAGCGCCATTCCGTCTTCGATCGCCTGATTGGCCCCCTGGCCGAGATGCGGCAGCATGGGATGGGCCGCATCGCCCAGCAGCGTCAGGCGGCCCCTGGTCCACGTAGGCAGGGGTTCGCGGTCATAGAGCGCCCAGCGGAATGTATGCTCGACCTTTTCCAGCAGGTCCTCGATGCGCGGGTCCCAGCCCTTGAACTCGGCCCGCAGCCTGTCTGGATCGCCCGGCGCGGACCAGGATTCCCTCATCTCCTCGTCCGTGGGCACGAAGCCGACATAGTTCACAATTTCCCCGTGACGTACGGGAAAGACAAGAAAATGCTTCGAGGGACCCGTCCACATCAGCCAGCGGTCTACCGGCCAGTCGGGGATCTTCTCGCGGGCGACAAGGCCCCGGTAGCTGATGGTCCCGTGGAACACAGGCGTCGACGGCGGATAAACATTCGGCCGGAGGGTGGAATGGATGCCGTCGGCCGCGACGATGACATCGGCCTCGACCTCTTCGCCGTTCTCGAACGTCACGCGGGCGGTATCGTCGCTCTGATCGAAGCCTGCCCCCCGATATCCGCAATGGACCACACCGTCAGGAAGCCCTGCCGCCAGCAGGTCAACGAAGTCGGCGCGGTGCATCCCGTATGTCGCATTCCAGCCGGCGGCATCCGTAACCTGCACCGGCGCGATCGGCGAACCGTCATGCCGAAGATATTGCGATCCCTCGCCGACGAGAGCCCCCCATTTCTCCACCTCGTCCCCCAGGCCGACCCGTTGAAGATGCCGGACACTGTTCGGCGTGACGTAGAAACCCGCGCCAATCTCTCCGAGCTCCGGCGCCTGCTCATAGACGGATACGTCAAGTCCATGGGCAATCATGGCATTGGCGGCGAACAAACCACCGATGCCTCCCCCGATGATGGCGACCCGTGGACGTGCTTGAGACATGAATAGCTCCCGAAAAGTCTGCGTCAGGAATGATCTTTCCCGCGGATACAATACAAGGGTGCGGTGTCAAAGCAAATCTCGTTGAGGCGGCTAACGTCGGTAATCGGGCCTGTCGGACGCCTGCCGCCGTGCCGTTATCGTTTTCTTTAAAAAGACACCTTCCGGGTGCCGTGCACTTCGTCCGTTGCCCGCGTTCACCGTGTCAGGCCGGAACGTGTCCTTCAGGAAAGGACAGAACTGGCAAGACGCCACCCCAAAGCAGCGCCGGTATCGAACGGCAACACATCGTCATCGCCAACCCTGAGCAACGGATCGGTCGCGCGTTCCCCCCGCGACAGCGTCACGGTGTCCTCGTTCGCCGGCAATCCGTAGAACGCCGGACCGTTCAGTGACGCGAAGGCCTCAAGC
>JAYOMI010000059.1:0-3420 GCA_038120765.1 Rhodospirillaceae bacterium | reverse complement strand
AGCCTGTCCAGCGCGCCCTCGTCGTCAAAGACCTGCGCATAGACTTCCAGCGCGTACGGCGCATTGAAGATGCCGGCGCAGCCGCAATCGCTCTCTTTCGCCGATACCGGATGAGGCGCAGAATCGGTACCGAGAAAGAACGCCGCCTCGCCCGATGTTGCGGCATCGCGCAGCGCCAGGCGGTGGCGTTCGCGCTTGGCGACGGGCAGGCAGAACATGTGCGGACGCATCCCGCCGGCGAACAGCGCATTGCGGTTGATCACCAGATGGTGCGGCGTGATGGTCGCCGCTACATTGGCGCCGGCGCTCCGCACGAAAGCCACGCCGTCCGCTGTCGTGATGTGTTCGAAAACCACTTTCAATGCGCTGAACTTTTCCAGCGCAGGCTTGAGCACCCGGTCGATAAAGACCTTCTCGCGGTCGAAGATATCCACCGCCGGGTCGGTGACTTCGCCGTGAACCAGCAGCGGCATGCCAATGCACTCCATCGTCGCCAGCACGCCCTGGATATTGGCAATATCGGTGACGCCATTGTCCGAATTGGTCGTCGCCCCGGCGGGATAGAGCTTCGCCGCGGTGAAAATGCCGTCCGCATGGCCCTGTGCGAGATCTTCCGCGTCTGTGCCGTCGGTCAGGTAGGCCGTCATCAACGGCTCGAAGCCGGCACCTGCGGGCAGTGCCGCCAGTATACGGTCGCGATAGGCGGCGGCATCGGCGGCACAGGCCACCGGCGGCGTAAGGTTGGGCATGACAATCGCGCGCCCGAACACGTTCGCCGTAAACGGCAGAACGGCGCGCAGCATCTCGTCATCCCGCAAGTGAAGGTGCCAGTCGTCGGGTCGGCGGATGGTCAGCGTATCGGGCACGGCGGGTTTCCTGAAACTGTGTCGCGTCAATCTAGCGGAATCGTCGCCTGCGCGGAACGGAGCTTGCCTGATAAACTGCCGGAAAATCCACAGACAATCCTTTGTGTCTAGCTTCCGAGGCCTGTGGTATTCCATATCAGGGTTTCTGGTACTGGCGGCCGCATGTACAGTACCATATGTCGTCATACGTGGTTGTCTTCTCTGAGCAATCGCCTGATGACGATCTACACTTTGATTACCGTAGCGAACCATTCGGCAATGTTTCATGTTCGCTCGATAGCGGTGACTTTAGCTCTAAATGTTTGGAAACCTGTCTATCAGATCACCCGCTCCTCCTTTATAAGTCCGTGAGTACGATAATAAGATTATTGGCACCAGGAGGGCCGTAAGTATGTTCGATTTTTTCTTTCCGACCGAGGGTATGGGCTCTCAAACCCTCCGCCTTGTTGCAGAAGCGGGTGAAGGCGGCGGCGATGTCTTCGAGATTGCCCGCGTCTGTCGCGAAATAGAACCCGGGAACCTACAAAGCTGGGAAAAAGCCTGGATTGAGAAAGCCGAGGATACCGAAGCCCGGGCGAAGAAATGTCTGGCCGACGGTCATGAACGGTCTGCCATGAAGTATTTCTTCGCTGCCAACCAGTACTGGCGCATGGCCGATGTTTTTCTACGCTATGACCGGAATGACGAAAAAGCGGCCTATTTCAGGAAGAGCCAAGAAAACTTCCGGGCCGGTGGCGCGCGGCCCGCTCCCCCCCCGGAGGTGATCCAGGTCAAAAGAGGCGACGAGACCTATGACGGCTATTTATGCCATCCGAAAAACCCGAAACCGGGCAAATGGCCGGCGATGTTCTTCATCGGTGGGGCGGACGCCTTTGCCGAGGAAATCTATTTCAGCGGCAAGGAAATGGTCGAGCGTGGCTATGCCATGCTGCTCGTCGACACCCCCGGCCGTGGCTCGTCGATGTACCTGAAAAACAGTCCCACCCGGGCCGATTACGAAGTGCCGGGCAAGGCATGCTTCGATTATCTGTTAAGCCGCCCGGAAATCGACCCGAACCGTGTCGGGCTGATGGGCATTTCCATGGCGGGATATTACGCGCCCCGTGTTGCGGCCTTCGAGGACCGTATTAAGTGCCTGGTGTCCTGGGCCGGCTGTTATTCGATTCTCGACGATCTCTATGACTTCTACGAGCACCTGCAGCCGGTCGTACAACGCCTGCTGGGCGGCGTCTCTCACGAAGAGGCGCGCGAACAGCTGAAGGCGTTCACGATGGAAGGCATCGCCGGCAACATCAAGGTGCCGACGCTGATGACCCACGGCACCCATGACAAGCTGATGAACTGGGAAGGCGCCAAGAAGCTGTTCGACGAGATCGGCGCCGAGGACAAGACGCTGATCCTATATGACGACCCGAAGGTCGGTGGCACCGTGCATTGTTCACACGACTGCTGGGTACATCAGAGTCCGGCGATCTTCGACTGGATCGAAGAGCACCTTTAGCTTCCGGATTATCGGCTAAAAACGGCGAAGGGCGGGATAATTCCCCGCCCTTTTTCAATTCTGTATCGCGGCGGCGCCCGGAAAGGTGTCCGGGTCGCGGCGCAGACGAGCTGTTTTCAGCCGCCGATCCCGAGCGGACCCCAGGCCACCGCGATCACCACTGCCAGTACGGTGACGCAATACAGTCTGAACACGATTCCGATCATTTTACCTGCCTCCTACCAGTTTACCCGTCGGCGATCTCTGGCTGGAGAGCGCCTGCAATGATGAAGGCAATTTCCGTGCCAGTAATCAGAATCTCGTAATTACAGAGGGTTAGGAGGCTTCAATCGTTAAGAGTGTTTCTAATTGTAAAGAATCCCGACGATGCAGCGCCGCTTTGCAGGACGTATTGAGGTCTGATTGTCACACTTTGAGTTGACGATTGGGGCGACCGTTCAGGTGGTACGCCACTCCCCACATGTGACCATCGATAGCGCCCGAAGGTGCTATCGATGGACTCCCTGATCTGCGATTTCCCAGGTCACTGAACGATCGCGGGCATAATAGGGAACATAATCCTAGGTTGCGAAACAGAAACTTTATAAAATAAAGTTGTATTCGGCCCTGGTTCCCTCGGCGGCCGATACCAACCCCGGTTTTGCGCCCTGCAGCCGTAAATCTAGTTCGGCTCTTCGGGCATCGGACGGATACAGACAACCGGCGAAGCCCAGTCAAGCGCGACATCAAGCATTTCGGTCAAATGAGGACTAAAAAGATTATAGAGAGGCGGCTTGCTCCCCTGTCCGACCCGTCGAACAAGCATCTGCGGAGCATCCGTGACCTTCACCACGCACAGGCTACCAACCGCTTCTTTAGCATTTCCGTCTTGGTGACTGCTGCCATACAGTCGATTGAAGTAGACGAGCCATCCATTAGGTATTGGCTGCAGAGCGTCGCCGGCCACTTCGACGGCTGCGCCAGAGTTAACGTCGATACCATCTGGCGCATCTGTCCTTCCCCCCTAAGACTGGGCCATTATTTTTAGAGGCTGAGGGAGGATGCGATGGCTCG
>JAYOMI010000058.1:11119-22408 GCA_038120765.1 Rhodospirillaceae bacterium | reverse complement strand
CGTCAGGACGGTATATTCGGGCTTTGCGAGCTCCGCCAGATGGGCTTCAAACTGGTCGAGACGGATATTCGTCGATGGATGGACGCTCTCTCCGAAACGGTGATACATCACGACGACGGCAGAATCCGCCTGCTCTGCGGCCTGGGTTGGCAGCGGCAGGCCTGCCGCCATCCCAATGGCAAATGAGAGTGCCGCTATCCGGTTGCGAACGATCTTTTTCATCTTGATTTCCATAAACCCACCCAGAATTCGCACTGTAGTGCGTCAATAATTCTGTTCACAAGCCTGTTATCAAAAGATTTACGGATAAAACAGCCGTCATATTGCAGTCTGCGGCCCGTTGCCTGTGGCATCTGTGGTTATGAGACGGGATTGCCGGGCGGGCCGTTCAGGGCGCAGGGCGGCATCATCGGTTCGGGAAGATCGGCATCCTGCACCAGATCGTAGTCACGCGCATTGAACAACTGATAGTGCCACCATTCATTGCGGTAAAAATCCCAGCCCGCGGTCGTCATGATGCCCATCAGCAGGTGACGGTTCCGTTGCGCCTCGGCGCTGACGCCGGGATTGCCATGATGCGAAAGCGGGGTGAAAGCGTCGAAGCCGGTCCCCATGTCGAGGTCGTTGCCGCGATCATCGATCAACGTCAGGTCGATGGCGACGCCGCGCGAATGCGGCGAGCCGCGATTGGGGTCTGCGAGGAACTCCGGGTCAGGCGTATGATTCCACAGGGTCCACTGGGCTTCGCTGGGGCGGAGCGCATCGAAAATGCGAAACCGGAGATCCAGGACGCTGGCCAGCCGGATGGCTTCCGACAGGGCGGTTGCCGCGTCCTCATGCAGATAACAGCCGGGCCGCGCATAAACCGGCACCCCGGTGAAGTTGTTGGCGGTCGCATAGGCGATCTTGATCTCGACATCGAAGTCCGGATTGCGGATATCGATCAGTGCCATGTTTTGCTCCTGCGGGTTGCGCCCGCTGTTTCTCGTGCCAGAGACGGATCATAAAGCTATCATGGCTGGATCGAATCATAAGACAGGCAGTTTCGTGCCATGACCCTGATATGACCCTGATTCTGGCGCTGGAGACCAGCGCCGATATCTGCGCTGCGGCTCTTGTCGAGGATGGTGACATACTCGGTGTGCGCCAGGCGGCGATGAGCCGCGGCCACGCCGAAGCCCTGGTGCCCATGGTGCAGGAACTGGCAGGGACGGCAGGGATTGCGCTGACGAATGTCGACCTGATCGGCGTGACGCGCGGCCCCGGCTCCTTCACCGGCGTCAGGACCGGCATTGCGGCCGCGCGCGGGTTCGCGATTGCGTCGGGGGCGACGGCGATCGGGGTGTCTTCCCTGCAGGCCGTTGCACGTGGCGTCGTCGGCGGCGGTGCGGCATCGCCCCATCCCGTCCTCTGCGTGCTGGAGACGCGGCGCGCAGATTTCTTCGCCCAGATATTCGGTTCCGACGGCGCGCCGCACGGCGCGCCCGAAGTCATGACGGCGCAAGATCTGTTTCTGCTGATTGGATCGATGCAACCTGTTCTGGCGGGCAATGCGGTCGACAGATTGCTGTCGTCCTATGACGGGGATCCGGGTCTTCTGCGGCGCGATCCGGGGTCCAGCAACCCCCATCCGGTTGACGTGGCCGCACTAGCCCGGACAATTTTCGAAAAACAGGGGGTGGCGCCGGATACGCTCTCTCCCTTATATCTCAGGGTACCGGAAGCAAAAATCCCCGTGAACGGAGGACGTCTGAAGCAATGACGGGCTATGAACTGTCCCTGGTCGAGGAGCCGGACATAGGCAAGATGGCACGCATTCATGCGTTGTCCTTCGACGATGCCTGGACCGGGGCGATGATACGGCGCATCCTGGCGATGCCCGGGGCGCATGGCATTGTCGCGCGACATGAACGCAAACGGACCGTGGCGGGCTTTACCTTGCTGCGCCACGCCGCCGACGAATGCGAAGTATTGTCACTTGCCGTTTCACCGGAACTGCGGGGCGACGGCCTTGGCGGTTTTCTGCTCGATGGCGCCATCGAATACGCTTCTGCGGGTGGCGCAACGAAGCTCTTTCTGGAAGTCGCGGAAGATAACGACATCGCCCGCCGTCTTTATTCCGGGCGGGGACTGGAGCCGGTTGGAAGAAGGCCGGATTACTATACCCGCAAGGATGGCACGACCGCCGCCGCGCTGACGATGTCCTGCCAGCTTGAGATACAGGCTATGCAAGCCCCCGGATGAGCCGTGTCAATGGCGGCCGGCGGGATTTTTCCTGTAACAAGTGTCCGCGACTACTTTTTTTCTATTATCAGCGTATATAGATCGGCGTCTTGGCGTTCGCGCTCTATTCTGATAACCCGATGACCGAGTTCCGTCAGAGAATCGGGAACGTTTTTCAACGGTTCGTCGCCGAGAAGGCGGATTACCAGCATTTCTCCTGAATTCATATTTTCTATCTGCAGCCGAGTTTTAACGAACGTCATCGGACACACTTCTTGCGTGATGTCGATAAAATAGTCAGCCGACTTGTTTTTTCTATTCATCTATCAAGTATTAAAAAAACATTGCGAAACTGTAGATTCAATCTTATAAAGTCGCCGTTTCTACTGATCAAAGGCGCGACGAATGAGTGAGAATTCTTCTTCTGATGGCAACGACATCATTGCTTGGACAGCGGATATAGTCGCATCCCATGTTCAAAACAACAGCGTCGCGATAAGCGATCTGCCCACCCTAATCAAGACGGTTCATGAGTCCCTCGCGGGTCTCGGTGGTGAGACGATGGCCGAAAAACCGCAGCCCGCCGTCTCTGTTCGCCGCTCGGTAACGCCGGACTATATCATCTGTCTGGAAGATGGCCGGAAACTCAAGATGCTGAAACGGCATCTGTCCACTGCCTATGGCATGTCTCCGGAAGAATATCGCGAAAAGTGGGGATTGCCGGCAGACTATCCGATGGTCGCGCCGAACTATGCGAAACAACGCAGTTCCCTCGCGCAAAAGATCGGGCTTGGCAAACGCCGGGGCGGCGAATAGCCGATTCCCTGTATTTATCCGAAGCCATGTTCTGACCGCAATTTTTTGACTATACTGTTCCCATTGCCTAATTTCAGAGGCGTGGAAACGTCAATGCCCTCACGAATAGAACAGCTTTGCAAAGACAAAGGCCTCAAGATGACCGGCCAGCGGCGGGTCATCGCGCAGGTGCTGTCTGCTGCGGAGGATCATCCCGACGCGGAGCAGCTTCACAAACGTGCGGCCTCCATCGATGACAGAATAAGTCTCGCAACGGTTTACCGGACGGTACGCCTGTTCGAAGAAGCGCAGATTCTGGAACGGCATGATTTTCGGGACGGACGTGCGCGGTTTGAAACCGCGGAAGACGGCGATGGACATCACCATCACATTATAAATGTCCGCACCGGTGAGGTCGTCGAGTTCGAGGACGAATCGCTCGAAGCGCTGAAACGCAGGATTGCGGCGGACCTCGGTTTCAAGATCGTCGGCGAACGGCTCGAATTATATTGCGTGCCGATCGGCGATGACGACGAGGTCGAAAAGTGAGGGCGCCGTCAGGCGGTCCCAAGGCAAACAACTGATGGATGGCGCGGAGGTTCCGTTTGACGCGTTTGAGCCGATACATGTCGGCAATCTTGTCGCCCGCCTGGCGAACACCGCCGAGGAGATAGAGGCGGCGCAATCCCTGCGCTATCGGGTTTTCTATGACGAGATGTCTGCGATCCCGTCACCTGCGGTGAAGGCGGCGCGACGTGACTTCGACCGTTTCGACGAGATTTGCGACCATCTTCTGGTGATCGATACCAAGCGTGCCGATCTGCCCGGTGGTGTCGTCGGCACGTACCGGCTGTTGCGCAGCACGGTCGCTGAGAAGAATGGCGGGTTCTACACCGCAGATGAATATGAAATCGGGCGGATTGTCACCGGGCAGGGTCCCACGCTTGAGCTCGGGCGTTCCTGCGTCGAGGAGGAATACCGGAACCGCCCGACGATGCAGCTGCTCTGGCAGAGCATTGCCGCATACATCTTTCACTATGATATCGCCATCATGTTCGGCTGTGCGAGCATGCCCGGCACGGACCCGAAGACCCTCGCCCTGCCCCTGTCCTATCTTTATCATTACCACCTTGCGCCCCCGGCGCTTCGCCCGGTCGCTCTCGAAGAGCGCTATGTCGACATGCGGCTCCTGCCGGAAGATCAGATTGACCAGCGCCAGGCGCTCGCGGAACTGCCGCCGCTGATAAAGGGCTATCTCCGTCTCGGCGGCTTTGTCGGGGATGGGGCGGTG
Source organism: Rhodospirillaceae bacterium (assembly GCA_038120765.1). GTDB lineage: Bacteria > Pseudomonadota > Alphaproteobacteria > MPNO01 > UBA830 > CAXBCP01. Next base: position 18,099 of record JAYOMI010000058.1, on the reverse strand, counting down.
GTTGATCACCAGTTCAACACCACGGATGTCAGCATCATCGTGAAGACGGATCTGGTGACGGAAAAATACATGAAACACTACGACCGCAAGAGCCGGCGAGACGGCGACGACGAGGGACTCTAGTCAATGGGATCGCCGCTGCGAGCCTTTGTCCGGATCGTCGCCTATCTCGCCGTAACGGCCGCACTTCTGCCCGTTCAGGCTTTTGCCGTCCGGTTCAATCGGAGACTTTCGATCCGGCTGCCGCTTTTCTATCATGGGCTCTGCGTCCGGATTCTCGGCTTCCAGATCCGCACGTATGGCGAGATGGTGGACAAGGGACCGGTCCTGTTTGCCTGCAATCACACATCCTACTCGGATATCTCCATTCTCGGCGCCCTGCTGCCGGCATCCTTCGTCGCGAAGGCCGAAGTCGCCGGTTGGCCCTTGTTCGGAAGCCTTGCCAGATTGCAGCGCACGATTTTTGTCGATCGTCGGCCGGCAAAGGCGACAGCGCAGCGCGATGAGATGGTCCGGCGTCTGGAAGAAGGCGACAGTCTGATCCTTTTCCCCGAAGGGACAAGCTCTGACGGGAACGCTGTTCTGCCGTTCAAAAGCGCCCTGTTCAGCGTTGCCCAGATCGAACCGAACGGTGAGCCGTTGCGGGTGCAGCCGGTGTCAATCGCCTATACGCGCCTCGACGGCATGCCCGTGGGGCGGGCGCTGCGACCGTATTTCGCCTGGTATGGCGACATGACCCTGGCACCCCATTTCTGGGAAGTGGCAGGGCTCGGCCATGCAACGGTCGATGTGGTCTTTCACGAGCCCGTCACGATCCGGGAATACGAGACGCGAAAGGGCCTTGCCGACCACTGTTTTCAGGTGGTCGCGAGCGGTGTGTCCATCGCAAATGCAGGCCGGCTCGATGGTCTGAAAAAATTGGAAGCTTCGTGACCGGCAGGGATATTCGCGCCGTTCTCTCGCGGCCTATAGATCGGTTGACAGTTTGACCCCCGATGGTAGTTTGCGAAAATTGAGCGATAGCGGAAAAATGCGCGGTGCGCTGGCGGCCGTTCAGGGTACCGATGCCGACGGTGATGAGCGCGTGGGCAACAGACGTTCCGACAGACAGCTCTGACAACCGATCCGGGAAAGCCTCCTTGGCGAAAACGCTTCATATCAAGAACTATGGTTGCCAGATGAATGTGTACGATGCCGCGCGCATGTCGGACGTGCTCGCGCCGCTCGGATACAGTCATGTCGACGCCCCCGAAGATGCGGATCTGGTCATTCTGAATACATGCCATATTCGTGAAAAAGCAGCCGAGAAAGTGTATTCCGAGCTCGGTCGTCTGCGCGCGCTGAAGCAGGATCGCGCAGCGGGCAGAACGCCGATGATGATTGGCGTTGCCGGCTGTGTCGCCCAGGCGGAGGGGGCGGAAATGGTCCGCCGCGCGCCCTATGTGGATCTGGTTTTCGGGCCGCAGACCTATCACCGCCTGCCTGAGATGGTCGCCCGCGCGACCCGTGAAATGTCCAGTCGCACGGGCGCGGGGCGCGGCATCATCGACACCGAGTTTCCAGTCGAACCCAAGTTCGATTTCCTGCCCGAGGCGGCCTCGCAGGGGGCTTCCGCATTTCTGACCATCCAGGAAGGGTGCGACCGGTTCTGCGCTTTTTGCGTGGTGCCCTACACCCGCGGCGCCGAATATTCGCGGCCCGCAGCCGATGTGATCGCCGAAGCCCGCCAGCTTGTGGAGGGCGGTGCGCGCGAAATAACCCTCCTCGGACAGAATGTGAATGCCTATCACGGGCGATCCCCGTCGGGCGGCGAATGGCGGCTGGCGGCACTGGCCGCAGAGCTTGCCGCAATAGAGGGTCTTGAGCGGATCCGGTATACCACGTCGCATCCGCGCGACATGACTCCCGACCTGATCGAAGCCCACGGCAGGATCGATGCGCTGATGCCGTATCTGCATCTTCCGGTGCAGTCGGGTTCGGATTCCATGCTCGCGGCGATGAACCGTCAGCATACGGCCGCGGATTATCTGCGAATTATCGATTCACTCCGCGCCGCGCGGTCCGATATAGCGCTTTCGTCCGATTTTATCGTCGGCCATCCGGGTGAAACCGACGCCGATTTCGAGGCGACGATGGACCTCATCCGCGCCGTCGGATATGCGCAGGCCTATTCTTTCAAATACAGTCCGCGCCCGGGGACGCCGGCGGCGGCGATGGACGACGCGGTCTCCGAAGAAGTTAAATCGGAGAGACTGTCCCGTCTGCAGGCGCTGTTGAACGAGCAGCAGATATCGTGCAACCAGACCTTTGTCGGAACGACGATTCCTCTCCTGTTAGACCGGCCCGGACGAAGCGATTCTCAGCGTGCCGGACGCAGCCCGTGGATGCATTCGGTACATGTCGATTTTGGTTCTGCGGCAGACGCAGCGGCTGCTTTCGGTCGAACCGTTGACGTTCGAATTCTCTCCGCCCATCCCAATTCACTCGCGGCGTTGCCCGTCCGGGACACAGACGCCGCCCTTCAGGAGCCAGCGACCGTTTGAGTCAGCATGCCACATCAGGTGAGACGGCCACGCCGTTGTCCCTGGCACTCGAGTTCGATGACAATCGGCTTCTTCCCGCCCTCTACGGCGACTTCGACCGTCATCTCGCAAGAATAGAACAAACCCTTGGCGTCACCGTCGCATCGCGGGGCAACAGCATAATCGTCACAGGCGATCCATCTGTCGCCGAAATCGCGCGTGCCGCCCTGCAGTCACTTTACGTGCGGCTGGCAGACGGGCTGGATGTCGCGCTTGCGGAGGTCGATGCGGCGGTGCGGCTGGCGCGCAGCGCCGCCGAGGCGCAGGCAGCGGGGGTGGCGGAGCTTGGCGGGGGCAAGCTGGTCATCCGCACACCCAAACGTCATATCTCGCCGCGGTCGGCAGGACAGCAACGCTATCTGCGCACCCTCATGGATAGCGAGCTTGCCTTCGGACTTGGGCCTGCGGGAACGGGAAAGACCTATCTGGCGGTCGGGATGGCCGTGTCGATGCTGACCGCCGGCCGGGTGGACCGGATCATTCTCTCCCGTCCGGCTGTGGAGGCGGGGGAACGTCTCGGGTTCCTGCCGGGCGACATGCGAGACAAGATCGATCCCTATCTTCGTCCCCTCTATGACGCCCTCTACGACATGCTGCCGCCCGAACAGGTAGACCGTCGGCTTGAGACAGGCGAAATAGAAGTTGCGCCGCTGGCGTTCATGCGCGGCCGCACCCTGTCCAATGCGTTCGTCATTCTGGACGAGGCTCAGAACGCGACGCAGGTTCAGATGAAAATGTTTCTGACACGGCTCGGCGAAAATGCCCGCATGGTTGTTACCGGCGACCTCAGCCAGGTCGATCTTCCGAGGGGGGTCGCGTCCGGGCTTCGTCACGCAGTCAAAACGCTGGACGGTGTGCCCGGTGTCTCGACGACGCTGCTGAATGCCGAAGACGTCGTGCGTCACGAGCTGGTGTCACGTATCGTAAACGCCTATGAGGCGGCCGAAGCGCGGGTCGATGAAAATGGTTGAAGACTGTCTGGCGCCGGACCTTGAAATCGACATCCTTGTCGAGGCCGACGGATGGGCGGTCTGTATCCCGGATGCCCATAATATCGTATCTGCGGCCGCGCAGGCGGCGCTGCGCGACGAGAACGTGGCCGGGACGCTGTCCGGGAGCGCAATCGAACTCAGCATTCTGCTGACGGACGATAAGGCGATTGCCGAACTGAATCTTCAGTGGCGGGGCAGGACCGGTCCGACGAATGTTCTGTCCTTCCCGGCGGAAACCGATTGGCGCCCCGCGGCTGCGCCTGTGTTGCTTGGCGATGTTGTCATTGCGATTGAAACCGTGATGGCCGAGGCGAAGAATGCGGGTATCGCGCCGGCGGATCATCTGCGCCATCTCGTTGTTCACGGTGTGCTGCACCTGTGCGGATACGATCACGAGAACGATGCTGATGCCGATCGAATGGAGGGGCGTGAAATTGTTATACTGGAAGCGCTCGGCGTATCTGATCCATATGCTGCCGCCGAGCGCCGAGCGCCGAGCGGCGAGCGGCGAGCGGGGGGCGACGGAATATGAGCAGTTTCAGCGATGATTCGAAGCCGCAGGAAGAGGACGGATCCGAGGGCGGCTCGGGAATCAGAAACCTGTGGCGTGCGCTGACAGGAAGTCGCAGCGACGCGGACAATCTGCGCGACACGATAGAAGAGCTGATTCAACTTGAAGACAACGGCGACAATGCCGAGGAACTTACCCTGTTCCGCAATGTGCTCAGTGTCCGCGACGTCACGGTCAATGACGTCATGGTCCCGCGCGCCGACATAAAGGCGGTCGACGTCGAGACGTCTATTTCCGATGTCGCAAAATTCATGAGCGCGTGCGGACATTCGCGGTTGCCGGTATTCCGGGAGAATCTCGACGACGTCGTCGGCATGCTGCACATCAAGGACCTGCTGCCCTGCTGGGAGGTCGATCGGAATACCGGGATCGGCAAGATTGTCCGAAAGCCGCTCTTCGTCGCGCCGTCGATGCCCGTTCTGGAACTATTGCTGCAAATGCGTGTCCAGCGGCTGCATATGGCGCTGGTGGTGGACGAATTCGGCGGCATTGACGGGCTGGTGACAATCGAGGACCTCGTCGAGGAGATCATCGGTGAGATCGAAGACGAGCATGATGAAGACCGCGGTCCCGGACTCGTGCGCAGGGGCGGCGGTATCATCGATGTGGATGCCCGTCTCGAGATCGAGGATTTCGAAGCCGAAGCAGGCGCGTTCCTGACGGCGGACGAACGGGAGGAGGATATCGATACGATGGGTGGGCTGGTATTTTATCTCGCGGGGCGGGTTCCGGGCCGCGGCGAGGTCATCGGACATGAATCGGGTATCGAGTTCGAGGTTCTGGAAGCCGATCCCCGTCGTATCAGGCGATTGCGTGTGTCTCAGGTGCCCGTCCAACCAAGCGAATGAGCGCCGCGCACGTCCGTCTCCGCCGTTATGTCGATCGTAAGGCGCAGACATTTTCGGCGCAGGGATATGCGGCGCGATGAGTGCCGCCGCCTGTATTTCCGGCTTTATCAGAACCCTCGAAGGAAAACTCGCGGCCGTTTCCGGATGGCGCCGCCTTTTGTCCGCGTTCCTGTTTGGCGTTGTGGCTGTCGCGGCGCAGCCGCCGGTTCATTTCCTGCCCGCGCTGCTGATTGCCTTTCCGGGCCTTGTCTGGCTGCTTGACGGTGCGCCCAACTCGCGCAGCGCATTCGGTGTGGGCTGGATGTTCGGCGCGGGATATTTCGCGGCGGGGCTCTACTGGGTCGCCAACGCACTGCTTGTGGATGCGGCGCGCTTCGCCTGGATGATTCCGTTTGCGGTCCTCGGACTTTCGTTTGGCCTTGGCCTGTTCATCGGTGCCATGGCCGTGCTTGCCCGAAAGGTCTGGTCGCCCGGCATCGGCCGCATACTTGCCCTTGCCGCCGCATGGACCTTTTTCGAATGGGTCCGGGGGACAATTTTGACAGGGTTTCCGTGGAATCCGGTCGGGAATGTCTGGGTCGCCGCGCCGCCGGTTCTTCAGTCCGCGGCCTGGGTCGGCGTGTACGGCCTTTCCGCAGTCACAGTGTTTGCCGCGGCCGGGCTGGCAATGTTCGGGTCCCCGGCGGGGCGGCAACGGCGTTGGGGCGTTCCCGGAATCGCTCTGATCTTTCTGATTGCGATTGCCGGCGTGCTGCGCCTTGCCGACGCACCGCGCGACGATGTTCCCGGCGTAACGCTTAGAATTGTTCAGCCCAATATCGCGCAACGCGATAAATGGCTGCCCGAAAACCGGGCCCGGAATTATGCGCGACACCTGGTATTGAGCGGCGACCGCGGCGATGGCCGTGCTACTCATGTGATATGGCCGGAAACGGCGGCACCTTTCTCGGTATCGACGGACGCTGCGCGCCGCGCAGTGATGCGGCGCGCAGTGCCGCCGCAAGGCCTGCTCCTGACCGGCGCCGTCAGGCTGGAAAGGCAGGATGGTCGCGTGATCCGCGTCTGGAACAGTCTGGTGGCGGTGGACGACGCGGCAGAAGTCGCCGCCGTATACGACAAGCATCACCTGGTGCCGTTCGGCGAATACATGCCTCTGCGGGAATATCTGCCGCTCGAGAAGATTACCCCAGGCGCGCTCGATTTCTCCGCCGGCCCCGGCCCGCGCACGCTTCGTCTGCCGGGCCTGCCGGCCGTCAGCCCGCTTATATGCTACGAGGTGATCTTTCCGGGTCGCGTTCTCGACAGAGCCGATCGTCCGTCATGGCTGCTGAATATCACCAATGACGGCTGGTTCGGCATCAGCGCGGGCCCCCACCAGCATTTCACGTCTGCCCGCCTTCGTGCCGTCGAGGAAGGTCTTCCGGTGGTGCGCGCCGCGAATACCGGAATATCGGGTGTGATCGATTCCTATGGACGGGTGGTCGCGCGTCTCGGTCTCGACCGGGCCGGCGCGCTGGATTCCGGCCTTCCTCTGGCGTCAGCCAGCCGGACCCTGTTCTCCCGATACGGCAACGGTATCCCGGGGACCATGGTCCTGCTGATGTTTTTAGCGGCGGTTGTGTTGGGAAAAAGACAATCAACCATCACGAAATGAAACATGTCGAAACAATTTTGTGGCAGTTTGTTGTAAGGGGAGTATACTCCCCTCTTCCTCAGTCAGTAGTCAGGCAGGCCCGGAGCGAACAAGTGCTTTCTCGGGGAACATGGCGTCGACGACCAGCAATTCACGAGAAAACGAAAACGTTATGGACAATCCAGAAGAGACAAAGAAAAAGCGTGCAACCCCTATCCGTACCAGGGGCGGACCCGAGGCCGTAGACGTACATGTCGGCAGTCGTGGGGGGGCGCGCCCGGCGGGGCGCGGCATGTGGCCCGGAAAACAGGGCGAGGCCCAAGGCCGTAACGTTAAACACGGCCACAAAAAATT
>JAYOMI010000058.1:0-11109 GCA_038120765.1 Rhodospirillaceae bacterium | reverse complement strand
TCCGGCAGCGCCGGACGATGCTCGGCATGAGCCAGGAAAAGCTGGGCGAGGCACTTGGCCTTACCTTTCAGCAGGTCCAGAAATATGAACGCGGCGCTAATCGCATCGGGGCGAGCCGCCTGTACCATATTGCAGAAGTCCTTGACGTTCCGATCAACTATTTCTTCGAAGAAATTTCGCCCACCTTCACGCGGAAGCGCGGCAAGACGGGCCTCGCCGAGGCGCAGGCCGAATACGATCATGATCCGATGGCGAAACGCGAGACGCTCGAACTCGTGCGCTCCTATTACAAGATCACCGATCCAAAGGTGCGCCGGCGGGTGTTCGAACTGACCAAGCAGCTTGGCAAGTCCTTCGCCGACGGCTGATTTCGGCAACGCCCGATAGGGACTTTTCTCACGCGTCCTGTCGCAATGACGGGACTCATCGGCACCTTCCAGATTGCTTGACCTCGTGCGCGGTTATTGTCACAACACTGCACCGCCTGTAGAAACTTACCGCCTGTTGGGCAGGATCGACCCCTTTCGGGCGGGTCCAGACAATAACCAATTTCGAGGAGGCAGAACGTGCCCAAGGGAACTTATCTTTTTACCAGCGAATCCGTTTCCGAAGGACATCCGGACAAGGTCTCCGACCGAATCTCCGATGCCGTCGTGGATCTCTATCTTGGCGCGGATCCCTTGTCCCGCGTGGCCTGCGAAACCCTGACGACCACGAACCGAATTGTGCTGGCAGGCGAGGTCCGCGGGCCGGAATCTATCACCAAGGACATGATCGAAGCGGTTGCCCGCGATGCCGTGAAGGATATCGGGTACGAGCAGGACGGCTTCCACTGGAAAAACGCAGAGGTCGAAATCCATCTTCACCAGCAATCCGCTGATATCGCCCAGGGCGTTGATGCCGCCGGCAACAAGGATGAAGGCGCCGGCGACCAGGGCATCATGTTTGGATATGCCTGCACCGAGACGCCGACCCTCATGCCGGCGCCGATCTATTACTCTCACGAAATTCTCCGGTCGCTTGCCAAGGCACGCCATGCCGACGCGAATTCAGGTCTCGGCCCGGATTCCAAAAGCCAGGTGACGCTCCAGTACGAGAACGGAAAACCGGTTCGCGCGACATCCGTCGTCGTATCGACACAGCACACCGAGGATATGGACCAGGACAGGATTCGTGAAATCGTGCGCCCGCATGTCGAATCCATCCTGCCTGCCGGCTGGATGTGCCCGGAAGAGGAATTCTACGTCAATCCGACGGGCCGCTTTGTCATCGGCGGACCCGACGGGGACTGCGGCCTCACAGGCCGCAAGATCATCGTCGATACATATGGCGGTGCCGCGCCCCACGGCGGCGGGGCCTTTTCGGGCAAGGATCCGTCGAAAGTCGACCGTTCGGCCGCCTATGCCGCGCGCTGGGTCGCGAAGAACGTCGTTGCCGCCGGGCTGGCCGAGAAATGCGTCATCCAGCTTGCATACGCGATCGGCGTCGCGAAGCCGCTCTCGGTCTATGTCGATACTGCTGACACCGCAATAATGGACGAGGACAAACTTGCAGCGATCATTCAGGAAGTCGTCGACCTGTCGCCGCGCGGGATCCGTGAAGGCCTGAAGCTGAGCCGCCCGATCTATGAGCGGTCTGCAGCCTACGGTCATTTCGGACGCGAGCCCGACGCCGATGGCGGGTTTTCTTGGGAGAAAACGGATCTGGTGGACGCCCTGAAAGCGGCGGCGTCCTGAGCCCTGCATTCCGCCGACTGAGCGTCTCCTGACTGATCGCGACCAACCGGCCCGCCGCCGCATACTTTACGGGCGGCGGCAGGGCCGACGGCTGAGGCCCGGCCAGCAGGCGCTTGTCGAAAACCTTTTGCCGTCCATCGAAATCAATCTGGCGGAAGGGCCCGAAACGTTTTCGCCTGACCGTCTGTTTGACGCGCAAATGGACCGCATCTGGCTGGAAATCGGATTCGGCGGCGGCGAGCATCTCGCCTGGCAGGCCAAAAACAATCCGCGCACGGGCATTATCGGCTGCGAGCCGTTTATCAACGGTGTGGTCAAGCTGCTCGGGCACATCCGGGACGACGACCTCCACAATGTCCGGCTGTACAGGGATGACGCGCGTCAGCTGGTCGATCGCCTGCCGGCCGCGTCAATAGATCGGGCGTTCATCCTGTTCCCGGACCCCTGGCCCAAGACGCGGCACAACAAGCGCCGGATTGTTTCCACGCCGGTTATCGACCGTCTTGCGGATGCCCTGCGGGACGGCGCGGAACTTCGCATCGCAACTGACGATCCGGGATATCTGGAATGGATTCTGTGGCACATGCAAAAACAGCAGGCCTTCTCGTGGCAGGCCCGTGTACCCGGGGACTGGCGCGTCCGCCCGGACGACTGGCCCGCCACCCGGTATGAGCAAAAGGCCGGCAGGGCAGGCCGCAGCAGCGCTTTTCTGACCTATATCCGGCGGGATCGGGACGCTGACTGAGGTACTATAAAGGCTTGCCTTCGGCGCTGGCCGGGACTAGGTTACGCGACACTTAACCTCAGGCCCTCCCGGGGACCGAATAAAAGCTTAGAAGAGTGGGCCCGGCCCGCTTTTTTTATTGGGTGACCGGACAGGCGCCTGGCCAGACAAAAGATACGCGCAGAACCAGAGAGAACTGGCACGGCCAGAGAGACTTGGGCGAGACGTAATTGGGCGAGACGTAACGACGATGGATCAGGCTTCACTAGTCGCACGGCTGATAGAACCGTCCCTCGATTCGATGGGATATGATCTCGTGCGCGTACAGATCAGCGGCGGTGCGTCAGACCGGTGTCTGCAGGTTATGGCGGAACGCAAGGACCGTGTGGAGATGAATGTTGAAGATTGCGCCAGTATCAGCCGCAATATTTCGACGATCCTTGACGTCGAAGACCCGATCACGGAGGCCTACACGCTGGAAGTCAGTTCTCCCGGCATGGATCGTCCGCTGGTACGGCTGGAAGATTTTACCCGTTTTGCGGGTTTCGAGACGCGGATCGATACGCGGGAGGCAATCGTCGATCGCAAGCGCTTTCGCGGCAAGTTAAAAGGCGTCGAGGGTGAGACGATCCTCATGGAAGTCGACGGAGAAACCTACGAGATTCCTTTCGAGGATATACTGCGCGCCAAACTGGTGCTGACGGACGAGTTGATCGCCGCCAGCCAGAAGGCGCACAATCAGAACAAAGAAAACGTTTAACGCTAACGGAAGAACGAAAATGGTTGATATGGAAAACATTCCGGTCGCAGGCTACGACCGGCTGGAACTGCTGCAGATCGCGGATGCGGTTGCGCGGGAAAAATCGATCGAGGCTGAAGAAGTGCTGGAGGCCATGGAAATGGCAATCCAGAAAGCCGCCCGCTCCAAATACGGGCTGGAGCACGATGTCCGCGCCCAGATCGACCGCAAAAGCGGCGATATCAAGCTCGCGCGCTACCTCGAAGTCACCGACGAGATCGAGAACGAGGTAACGCAGGTAACGCCGAAAGAGGCCCAGGCGATGAAGGCAGGCGCCGTTGCCGGCGACTTTATTATCGACCCGCTGCCGCCGATTGATTTCGGGCGTATTGCCGCGCAGACCGCAAAACAGGTGATCGTCCAGAAAGTGCGTGAAGCGGAACGCAAGCGCCAGTACGAGGAATACAAGGACCGCGTCACCGAAATCGTCAATGGCATCGTCAAGCGGACCGAATTCGGCAATATCACGGTCGATCTCGGCCGCGCCGAGGGTGTGATCCGGCGGGACGAATCCATTCCGCGCGAATCCCTGCGCCCCGGCGACCGTGTGCGGGCCTACATCTATGACGTGCGCGAGGAAATTCGCGGTCCGCAGATTTTCCTGTCGCGCAGCCACCCCCAGTTCATGGCAAAACTTTTCGCGCAGGAAGTGCCGGAAATCTATGACGGCATTATCGAGATCAAGTCGGTCGCCCGCGATCCGGGCAGCCGGGCCAAGATCGCGGTGCTGTCGAACGATTCCAGCATCGACCCGGTCGGCGCCTGCGTCGGCATGCGCGGCAGCCGTGTCCAGGCGGTCGTCGGCGAACTGCAGGGCGAGAAGATTGATATCATCCAGTGGTCGCCTGACCCGGCGACCTTTATCGTCAACGCGCTTGCCCCGGCCGAGGTGACCAAGGTCGTGCTCGATGAGGAACAGCAGAAGATCGAGGTGGTTGTCCCCGACGAGCAGCTCAGCCTGGCAATCGGGCGGCGCGGCCAGAACGTGCGCCTGGCGTCGCAGCTGACCCAGTGGGACATCATGATCCTGACGGAGGAGGAGGAATCCGAACGTCGTCAGGAAGAATTCCAGTCGCGTTCGCAGATGTTTATCGACGGTCTCGATGTCGACGACGTGCTAGCCCATCTGCTGGTCACCGAGGGTTTCTCCAGCATTGAAGAAGTCGCTTTCGTGCCGATCGAAGACCTGCTGTCAATTGAGGGCTTTGACGAGGATATTGCCGAGGAACTCCGGAACCGTGCCAACAGCTTCCTGTCCGAGGAGGAAGAACGTCTTGCGACAATGCGCCGTGAACTTGGCGTTGACGACGATCTCGCCGCCCTGGACGGCCTGACGCCGGCGATGGTGGTCACGCTTGGCGAAGCGGGGATAAAAACCCTCGACGATCTGGGCGATCTGGCGACAGACGAACTGAACGATCCGGGCAACCGTGAAGGTGAGGGCCGCGGTATCCTTGCCGATTACGGGCTGGACGAAGAACAGGTCAACGCTATCATCATGGCTGCGCGGGCGCACTGGTTCGACGATGAAGACGCGCCGGCAGCGGAAGAGCCCGTCGACGCGGTTGCCGAGGAAACGGCCCCCGCCGGGGAGGGCTGAGCGTAACGGCATGGCCCGCTCCGAAAAGCAGATGCCCGAACGGCGCTGCATCTATACGCGCGAAACGTCGCCGCGTGGGATGCTGGTCCGCTTCGCCATCTCGCCCGACGGAGAGGTTGTGCCCGACCTCGAAGAGAAGCTGCCCGGGCGCGGATTGTGGTTGACGGCGCGCGGCGATATAATAAGGCGGGCTTGCGCCGAGAATACGTTCTCGAAGGCTGCCCGCCGGAACGTCAAGGTACCGGCGGACCTGCCCTATCGCCTTGCCGCGCTGATGGACAGCCGCTGTCTCGATATGATCGGGTTGGCGCGGCGATCTGGCGCGGCGGTTGCCGGGTTTGAAAAGGTTCGGGCGGCGCTGGAAACCGGCGACGTGGCGCTTCTGATTGAAGCCTCGGACGGTGCCGATGACGGGCGTGAAAAACTTGCCCGGCGTGCGACCGGGGTCGAAACGCTGTCGTTATGGACGGCGGACCGGCTCGGGGCGCCCTTCGGGCGGGACAGAGTCGTGCACGCAGCGGTCCTGGCAGGCGGTCTTGCAGACCGTTTGTCGAGGGAAGCGCAGCGTTGCGCGGGAATAAAAAGCGAAGGTGCCGATATCGGCACCGATCTTGAGTTGCAGGAAAGCTGACGGAAGATGACAGACCAGAAAGAAACGACTGACGGCAAGAAGAAAAAGCTGTCGCTCTCGCGACCCGGCAAGCTTGAGCTCAACAAGACTGTTGATGCAGGCCAGGTTCGCCAAAGCTTTTCTCACGGCCGCACGAAGGCCGTCGCTGTCGAAGTGCGCCGCAAGCGCACCTTCAAGCAGGCAGACGATGGCGCGATGACGGAAATTCGCGACCAGCCCAAGATCGAAGAAGCCGCACCCGTTGTCGATGCGCCGGTTGAACCGGCGCCGGTAAAGAAAACGGTCGCGCCAGCGCGGACCCTGACGGAACAGGAGCGCGCTGCCCGGACGCGCGCCCTTGAAGGCGCCCGGCAGACCGAGACCGAGATTGCCGAGAATCGCGCCGAGCGCGAAGCCATGGAAGCCCGCCGCCGGGAAGAAGAGGCCCGTCAGCGCGAAATCGAAGAACAGCGCCGCAAGGAAGAAGAAGAACGTCGCCGCGCCGAGGAACAGGAGCGGCATCGTCTCGATGAAGAGGCCGCGCGCCGCGCCGCGGAACAGGCGGCCCGGCTTGAGACCCCCGATCCGAGCGCTGCAGATACGGCGAAGCCGAAAGCCAAGGCGAAAACCGAGGTTCGCGCGCCCGTAAAAGACGACGATGCCGGCCAGGACGACAAGGTCGATGCGCGCAAACCTGCGGCGCGCCGGGGCGATTCGCGCCGTCGTAGCGGCAAGCTGACCATTTCACAGGCGCTGAACGATGACGAGCGTCAGCGCAGCCTGGCTTCCGTACGCCGCCAGCGGGAACGCGAAAAGCGTGCAGCATCCGGGCCGAAGGAATCGAAAAAAGTGTTCCGAGAAGTAATTATTCCAGACACCATCACGGTGCAGGAACTCGCCAATCGTATGACCGAGCGTGCCGGCGATATCATCAAGGCGCTGATGAATAACGGCATCATGGCGACGATAACCGAGACGATCGACGCGGATACCGCGGAACTGGTTGTGACCGAGTTCGGCCATACGCCGAAGCGCGTTTCCGAGGCGGATGTCGAAATCGGCCTGAAGGGCGCCGAAGACAAGGACGATACGAATCTTCAGCCGCGCCCGCCGGTGGTCACCATCATGGGTCATGTCGATCACGGCAAGACATCGCTGCTGGATGCGCTGCGGTCGACCGACGTGGTCGCCGGCGAAGCAGGCGGCATCACACAGCATATCGGCGCCTATCAGGTCCGGATGGCGAGCGGCGACAAGATTACGTTCCTCGATACTCCCGGCCATGAAGCATTCACCGCCATGCGGTCGCGCGGCGCGAACGCCACGGATATCGTGGTGCTCGTCGTTGCCGCCGATGACGGCATCATGCCGCAGACCGTAGAGGCGATCGACCATGCCAAGGCGGCAGGCGTGCCGATCATCGTTGCGATCAACAAGATGGACCGGCCCGATGCCAATGCGGACAGGGTGCGCAATGAATTGCTGTCGCATGAACTGGTCGTCGAAAATCTCGGCGGAGACGTTCTCTCGGTAGAAGTGTCGGCGCTGAAGAAGACAAATCTTGACAAGCTGGAAGAAGCGATCATCCTTCAGTCGGAAATCCTCGAGATTCAGGCAAACCCCGACCGGGATGCCGAAGGCGTTGTTGTTGAAGCGAAGGTCGAAACAGGACGCGGGTCGGTCGCGACCGTACTGGTGCAGCGCGGCACGCTGAATGTGGGCGATATCGTTGTCGCCGGGGCCGAGTGGGGCAAGGTCCGGGCGCTGATCGACGATACGGGTGCGCGCGTCGATTCCGCCACGCCGTCCATGCCGGTCGAGATTCTCGGCCTGAACGGCACGCCGAACGCCGGTGACGAGTTCGGTGTTGTCGAGAACGAGGCGCGGGCGCGTGAAATCACCGATTTCCGAAATCGCCGCAATCGCGATGCCAAGGTTCAGGCCGGTGCGCGCGGCACGCTTGACCAGATGTTCGACCGGATCCAGGCAGGCGAAGTCCAGGAGATCCCCATCGTCGTCAAAGGCGACGTTCAGGGCTCGGTCGAAGCGATCCTCCAGAGCGCGCACAATCTTGGTACCGACGAAGTTTCGGTGCGGGTGCTGCATTCCGGCGTCGGCGCGATTAACGAATCCGATGTCACGCTTGCCCAGGCATCCGGCGCGATGCTGGTCGGCTTCAACGTCCGTGCGAACGCACAGGCACGGCGACTGGCCGAGAGCGAAGGGACGGACATTCGCTACTACGCGATCATTTACGACCTGGTCGACGATCTGAAATCGATGCTCAGCGGCATGCTGGCACCGCAGATTCGCGAAACCTTCCTCGGCAACGCCGCGATCAAGGAGGTGTTCAACATCACCAAGGTCGGCCGCGTTGCGGGCTGCGAGGTTACCGAAGGCGTGGTGCGGCGCGGCTCCAGCGTTCGTCTTCTGCGCGACGACGTTGTTATCCACGAGGGCAAGCTGTCGACGCTCAAGCGCTTCAAGGATGAAGTGCGCGAGGTCACGCAGGGTTTCGAATGCGGCATGGCGTTCGAGAACTATCAGGATCTCAAGGCCGGCGACGTCATCGAATGTTTCGATGTCGAGGAAATCGCCCGAACCCTGTAGCACGCAGTTCGGGACCGGCGCCGGCTTGGTGTCACAACAGGTTATTTAGCGGGTTATTGAGATGAAGCGCGGTGAATCGAAGTCCCGCAGCCAGCGGCAGTTGCGTATCGGCGAGGTCATCCGGCATATCCTGGTGCAGCTGATCGACCGCGGCGAGGCGAACGATCCCGGCCTGGACGGTGTCACGATTACCGTTACCGAGGTCCGGGTCAGCCCTGACCTGCGCAATGCGACCGCCTATGTCATGCCGCTCGGCGGGGCCGGAAGCGATGAAATTCTGGTCAGTCTGAACCGGGCAGCCCCGTTTTTCCGCCGGCGCGTGGCGGCCGAAGTTGATCTGCGACGTTTGCCGTCCCTGTCCTTCGAGCTCGACGCCACTTTCGACAATGCCGACCATATCGAGGCCCTGCTGCGCAGCCCGGTTGTCTCGGCCGACGTCAACGCGCTTCGGGACGAGGATCCTGACGAAGATCGCGACGTCGGTAAGGAAGAAGATGAGGCGTAAACGCCGCGGCGCGGCGGTTCACGGCTGGATCGCGGTCGACAAGGATATCGGCGTCACATCAACCCAGGTTGTGGGCCGCGTGCGCCGCATATTCGATGCACAGAAAGCCGGTCACGCCGGCACGCTCGACCCGCTGGCGACCGGCGTTCTGCCGATCGCCCTGGGCGAGGCCACAAAAACCGTTCCCTACGTAATGGATGGCGCAAAGGCATACCGGTTTACCGCGTGTTTCGGCGAGGCGCGGGATACCGACGATTTGGAAGGCCGTGTCATCGCGACCAGCGATATCCGGCCGGACGATGCCGCGATCCGGGCGGCCCTGTCCGAATTCACGGGCACCGTGTCGCAGGTGCCGCCGGTCTATTCCGCGATCAAGATAGATGGGCAACGGTCCTATAAAATGGCCCGCGACGGCAACGGTGAACTTCCGCCGGCCAGGAATGTAGAGATCAGCCGCTTCGAGCTCATTGACCGGCCCGATGCGGATCACGCCGTGTTCGAAGTCGATTGCGGTAAAGGGACCTATATCCGCAGCCTGGCCCGCGATTTAGGGGTCCGTCTCGGGTCTGTTGCCCATGTATCGGAGCTGCGGCGGACGCTCTGCGGCCCGTTTTCTGAAAAAGATGCGATTTCGCTGGATAAACTGGCCGAAACCATGCTATCTGCCCCCCCGCAAGATAGCTTGCTGCCCGTCACGACCGCGCTGGACGACATCCCGGCGCTGGCCATGACGGATACCCAGACCGACCACCTGCGTCATGGACGCGCGGTCCGGGCGCGAAGCGGCAGTACCATTTTCGTCGATGCGAACGAGTTGGACGCAATACGCGACGGAGATGTTCTGTGTGCCATGTCGGGAGAAATCCCGGTCGCGCTCGCCCGTCTCGAAGGAGAGGAAATCCGGCCGGTTCGGGTGCTTAACATCGAAGGCGCCCCCATGACGGGCGCGGAAACGGAGTAAACGATGTCGATTACGGCAGAGCGCAAGACAGAGCTCATCAAGGAATATTCCACCGGCGAGTACGATACAGGCTCGCCCGAGGTTCAGGTCGCTATCCTCTCGGAGCGCATCGGCAACCTCACGGAACATCTGAAAGAACACAAAAAGGATTTCCACTCGCGTCGTGGCCTGCTGATGATGGTCGGCCAGAGACGGCGCCTGCTGGATTATCTCAAGCGCAAGGATCAATCTCGCTATGAGAAACTGATCGCAAGCCTCGGACTCCGGCGCTGATCAGAAGACAGTATTCGCTTTGATATCTTCACCGGCCTGCGACATCGCGGGCCGGTGGCGCATATATGCGAATGCGGATAAACGGTCGCGGCCATGGGGGTCGCGCGCAAAGTCCGGCAAGGGTCGAACGCCCGCCGGCCGCGTCAATGCACATTGCCGATGCGAAACCGGCCCGACCGCGTAGGGCGGCGGGCTTAGGAAGGAATGTAAGATATGTTCAACGAACACCGTAAGGAAATTGAATGGGGCGGTCGTCCGCTCATCATCGAAACCGGGAAAATCGCCCGGCAGGCCGACGGGGCCGTCATGGTCACCTATGGCGAAACGAAGGTCCTCTGCACCGCCGTGGCGCAGAAATCGCCGAAGCCGGGGATCGATTTTTTCCCGCTGACGATCAACTACCAGGAAAAGACATTTGCCGCCGGTAAAATTCCGGGCGGCTTTTTCAAGCGCGAAGGCCGTCCGTCCGAAAAGGAAACGCTGACGTCCCGCCTGATCGACCGTCCGCTGCGTCCTCTGTTCGCAAGCGGGTTCCGGAACGAAACGCAGGTCATCTGCACCGTGATGGCGCATGATCTTGAAAACGATCCCGATATCGTCGCACTCGTCGGCTCGTCGGCTGCGCTGACCATTTCGGGAATTCCGTTCATGGGCCCGATCGGCGCCGCCCGCGTTGCCTATATCGACGGCGAATATGTGCTGAACCCGCTTCAGGACCAGATGGCAGATACCGACCTCGACATGGTCGTTGCCGGTACAGCGAACGCGGTCAATATGGTGGAATCGGAAGCCAACGAGCTTTCCGAGGATGTCATGCTGGGCGCGGTTATGTTCGCGCATGAGAGCTTCCAGCCGGTCATCGACATGATTGTCGAGCTGGCGGAAGTCTGCGCGAAAGAGCCCTGGGACGTTCCCCAGGCCCCCGACGATGAGGCCGAGCTCCTTGCACGTGTCACCGCCGCGGCCGAAGCCGGCCTCCGCGATGCCTACAAGGAAACCGTCAAGCAGGCCCGTGTCGAAAAGATTGGCGCCGCCAAAGCCGCCGCCATGGAAGCTTTCGCCGATGACGACGAGAGCATTCAGGAACGCGCGAAGGGCATGCTGAAGACCGTCGAAAAAGACATCGTCCGCAATGCCATCCTCGACACCAAGCTGCGTATCGACGGCCGCGACCTCGAAACCGTCCGGCCGATCGCATCCGAGGTCGGCATCCTTCCGCGTGCGCACGGTTCCGCCCTGTTCACCCGGGGTGAAACCCAGGCGATCGTGACCGCGACGCTCGGCACCGGAC
>JAYOMI010000057.1:0-23157 GCA_038120765.1 Rhodospirillaceae bacterium | reverse complement strand
ACGCCGCGTAGACAGGCGCCGCGTAGATAAAATCCCGGCCCGCGTTTCCTTCCGGCGACGCGGGCCGGTTCTTGTCCCGATCCTGCCGACCGGACCTCACTCACACGTGAACGCGGTTGATTAGGTATTTTCGCGCGGGAGCCCCTATATACGGGATCATGTTCGGACCAGCCCGCATCTTCCTGACAAACATCTTCGTTTGGACCCTTCTGGCCGTCCCGGTCTTCGCCGGGCATGGCAAGCCTGCGGTCGCCGGCAGTGGACAGAAAGTCGTCGTCGAACTGTTTACCTCGCAGGGCTGTTCGTCCTGTCCGCCGGCCGATGCCTATCTCGCGGAGCTTGCTGCGCGCGACGACGTGATCGCGCTGTCGTTCCATGTGGATTACTGGAACTATATCGGCTGGGACGATCCGTTCTCGTCGCCGGCAGCGACGGCCCGCCAGCGCGCTTACGGGCGCGCCCTGCAGAAGCGCTATGTCTATACGCCGCAGATCGTTGTGGACGGGCGCGCCGAGGCCGTGGGGTCGAACCGTGCTGTGGTGTCCAGCCTGATCAAAATGGCGAAGGCGGCGCAGAAGATCGGTATCGATGTGACGCGCAATGCCGACGGCTCCGCCGATATCCGGCTGCCCGCCGCGCTGCCGGGCGGCGCGCGCACAGGCGAATTGTGGATCGGCTTCTACGATGCCGCGGTGAAAACCGAAATCCGGGCCGGAGAGAATCGCGGCGAGACGATCACCAACGCCAATATCGTGCGCAGCTTCAAACGCATCGGCGACTGGGACGGCACGGCGCTCGATACCCGCGTCGACCTGGCGGCGCTGGGTGCCGCGGGCCGCGACGGCTGCGTGATCGTTCTGCAGGCCGCACGCAGCGGGCCCGTTCTGGGCGCGGCGTCTTTCTCGCTTTAACCCGGCCACCGCCACACGGTTTGTTTCCCGGCCCTTTCTGTCCCGCCTTTCACGGCTGCCGGAATATTGGACGCGCCCCCCGCCGGAGGATAGGCTTCGCGCTCACGGTTAATCCATCGTTGCCCGTGCGCCCGAAACAAGACTGGTTGATCATGAAAGACCGGCCGCAATGACCGATAAAGCTTCTGCCGCGTCCGCTCCGGCCTCTTCCGCGGCCCCCCGCGAAGGCATCGCCCATGTGATAATGCTGGTCGCCGTGCTGATCTTCGCCGTCAATTACGTGATCGGCCGCTGGGCGGCGGGCGATACGCCGCCCTACACGCTGGGCTTCGTGCGCTGGACGTCCGGCATGCTGATCCTGTTGCCCTTTGCCTGGAGCCACCTTCGGGACGACCGCGACTTCATTCGCCGGAACTGGAAACTGCTTTGCCTTGCCGGTTTCCTCATGCCGTTCATGGGCGCCGGGGTGACCTATGTGGCGCTCACCTATACCGGCGCGATCAATGGCGGGGTTATCCAGACCTCGATGCCGGTGATGATCGTCCTGCTGTCCTGGATGTTCCTGAAAGAGCGGACGACCGGGATACAGTGGCTCGGCATCGTCGTCGCGATTTCCGGGGTGCTCTATATCGTGGCGCGCGGCAACCCTTCCTCGCTGCTCGACCTGTCGTTCAATATCGGGGATGCGATCCTGATCGGCTGCAATCTCGGGCTGGCCGGGTACGGCGTCGCGGTGCGCAAGCTGCCGGCGGGCATTCACTCCCTGTCGCTGATCACCGTCGTCTGCGCGGTGGGCGCGCTCTGTCATGTGCCGTTCTTCGCCTATGAAATGGCGTCGGGCGTGCAGATCGTCCTCAGCCCGAAAACATTCGTCTCGCTCGCCTTTGTCGCTATCTTTCCGTCCGTGGTGGCCATTCTTCTGTGGAACAGCGCGATCGGCCGGATCGGGCCCAGCCGGGCGGGTGTCTATATGTATCTGACGCCGGTCTATGCCGCGATTTTCGCGATTCCGCTGCTTGGCGAATCTATTGGCGTCTATCATGTCGTCGGTGGCGTCCTGATTATCATCGGGGTGACGTTGTCCAGCCGGAAGACGAAAGCGGCATCCGGATGACGGCAATGTCCGCGGCGGCATGCCGTGACGGCATCGCCCATGTGATGATGTTGTTCGCGGTGGTGATTTTCGCCCTGAACTACGTCGTTGGCCGCTGGGCTGCAGGCGATACGCCGCCCTATATGATGGGGTTTGTGCGATGGGGCGCGGGCATGTTGATCCTGCTGCCCTTCGCCTGGAGCCGCCTGAAGAAAGACCGTGATTTCATCTGCCGCAACTGGAAACTCCTTTGCCTCGCGGGTTTCCTGATGCCGTTCATGGGGGCGGGTGTAAGCTATGTTGCGATGATCCATACCAGCGCCATAAATGCCGGCGTCATCGTGACGTCCATGCCGGTGATGATGGTTCTGCTGTCTTGGGTGTTCCTCAACGAACGGATTACGGGCGCTGTCTGGCTCGGTATCGCGGTCGCGATTGCGGGTGTGCTGTATATTGTCTCCCGGGGCGACCCGGCTTCATTGAGAAACCTGTCGTTCAATATCGGCGATCTGATCCTGATCGGCTGTAATCTCGGGCTTGCAGGTTACGGGGTTGCGATAAAGAAGCTCCCGCAAGGCATTCATCAGCTGTCTTTGATAACGGTGGTCTGCGCGGTCGGTGCACTTTGCCATGTGCCATTCGTTGCCTATGAACTGGCATCGGGCGCCCAGGTGGCTCTTACCGTCAAGTCCCTCGTCTCGCTCACCTTCGTTGCAATTTTCCCGTCGGTGGTCGCGATTCTGATCTGGAACTCTGCCATTGGCCGCATTGGTCCCAGCCGTTCCGCTTTCTATATGTATCTGACGCCGGTCTTCGCTGCGATAATCGCGATTCCGCTGCTCGGCGAATCGATTGGCGTTTATCATATTATCGGCGCTGTCCTGATTGTCATCGGGGTGACGCTCGCGAGCCGGAAATCGCCCGTCAAATGACGGGGCGATGTGGCGGGACGAAGTAACGGCTTCTGAAGGATGGTGGAGCAATGAAAGCAATACAGTTCTCGGAGACCGGCGGTCCGGAGGTCCTGGAATATGTCGACCGGCCCGACCCGACGGCGGGACCGGGCGAAGTGCTGGTCAGGGCGCATGCCTTCGGTGTCGGCAAGCCGGACGTGCTGCTGCGCAGCGGTGTCTATAAATGGATGCCGCCACTGCCTGCGGTGATCGGAAATGAAATGACGGGCCATGTGATCGGCGTCGGCGCGGGCGTCAGCCACTTTGCTCTCGGCCAGGCGGTGCTGGTATTCGGCACCGGCGGCGGACGTCATGCCGAAATGAACGCGGTGCCGGCGGATATCGTCACGGCGCTCCCCGGCGGGGTCGATCTCGATGCGGCCGTCTGTATCCCGAACTACGCGATCGCCTGGTGCCTGCTGAAAGAGGCGTGTGCCGGCACCGACGTCAGATCGGTCTATGTGAACGGGGCGGCGGGCGGTGTGGGGTCCGCGGTGATCGATCTGTGCAAGCATGAAGGCATAGAGGTCATTGCCGGGGCAAGCTCGGACGCGAAATGCGCCTTCGCCAGCGACATCGGCGCGACACATACCATCAATTACGGGTCGGAAAATGTCGTCGAGCGCGTGCTGGCCCTGACGGACGGGCGCGGGGTCGATCTGGTGCTGGACCAGCTCATCGGGCCGGATTTTACCGACAATCTGCAAATGCTCGCGCCGCTCGGTATGATCCTGTCGTTCAATGCGCTCGCCGGCCTGCCGGAAAAGGAGCTGTTCGCCGAAATGCGCGCCCATCTGGGCAAGAGCCCGGCCGTGCGCTGTTTCTCATGGCACAGCTATGACGCAAACCCGAAGGCGCGGGCGCGCGTGCTGGGCGAGATCGTGTCCCGCTTCGCCGATGGCGGGCTTTCCCCGCCGATCCACGCGACGCTGCCCCTGGCCGATGCCCGCCGCGCGCACGAAATGCTCGACGCCCGCGACATCCTCGGCAAGGTCGTCCTCAAGCCTTAAGGCTGGAGCCGGTCCGAGAGGGGTAATTAGATCGGAAATACGCGCCGATATTCTCGACTCAGCGCCGCTGTTTCTGCATGGTGTGCCCACACGGCGTTTAAACAGGGACCATTGAAAATGACGGGCACGGAAGAACTGGATCATGTCTATCTGGTAGACGGATCGGCTTATATTTTCCGGGCTTTTCACGCCCTGCCGCCGATGACCCGGGCCGACGGGACGCCGGTGAATGCGGTGTACGGTTTTGCCAACATGCTGACCAAGCTGGTGGAGGATTCGGAGGCCGATTTTCTCGCCGTGATCTTCGATACCGCGCGCAAGACGTTTCGCAGCGACATATACCCGGAATACAAGGCGCACCGGCCGCCCGCACCGGAGGAACTGATTCCGCAATTCGAACTCATTCGCGAGGCGACGCGTGCCTACAGCCTGCCCTGTCTGGAGCTGGAGGGATTCGAAGCCGACGACCTGATAGCCACCTATGCCCGCCACGCGGTGGAACAGGGGTTCGATGTGACCATCGTGTCGTCCGACAAGGACCTGATGCAGCTGATAGGGCCCGGGGTGCGCATGATGGATCCGATGAAGAACCGGTTTATCGGGCCGGATGAGGTGGTGGAGAAATTCGGCGTCGGTCCAGACAAGGTGATCGACGTTCAGTCCCTTGCCGGCGATTCCACCGATAACGTGCCAGGCGTTCCCGGCATCGGGATCAAGACCGCGGCGCTGCTGCTGGAAGAATACGGCGACCTCGATACGCTGCTGGAACGGGCAGGAGAGATCAAGCAGAACAAGCGGCGCGAAAACCTGATCGAATTCGCCGATCTCGCGCGTATTTCGCGCGATCTGGTGACGCTCCGCAAGGATGTGCCCGTCGAACACAAGATCGCCGAGTTCCAGAAGAAACGTCCCGACCCGGACGTGCTGATCCCGTTCCTGGAAGAGCAGGGCTTCCGGACCATTCTTTCAAAGGTGCGGTCCGAATTCGGTATCGATGCGCCGGCCGCGGCATCGGCGGATACGGCGACGCCGCCGGGAGATGCGGCGTACGAACTGGTCCAGGACGAAGACGCACTGAAAGCCTGGATCGCGGTGGCGGAAAAGGAAGGGGTCGTCGCCTTCGACACGGAAACCTCTTCGCTCGATTCGATGCAGGCGGACCTGGTCGGTCTTTCCCTGTCGGTCAAGGGCGGCAGCGCGTGTTACGTGCCGCTTGCCCATGTGGCACCCGCCGGCGAGACCGACGGCGAGCTCGATCTTGCCGGCGATGCCGCGCCCCGGGCGGCGGCGCCGAAGCAGATCGACTTCGATACCGCGATAGGCCTGCTGAAGCCGATGCTCGAGGACCCCGGGGTCATGAAGGTCGGGCAAAACATCAAATACGATATGCAGGTGATGGCGCGCTACGGTATAGAAATCACCCCGATCGACGACACGATGATCCTGTCCTACGTGCTCGAAGGCGGGCTGCACGGCCATGGTCTGGACGAGCTGGCGACGCTGCATCTCGGCCATACCAATATCAAGTATTCGGACGTCACAGGCACCGGCAAGAAGAAGATCGGTTTCGCCGAGGTCCCGCTCGATGCGGCGCTCGATTACGCCGCGGAGGACGCCGAGGTCACGGGGCG
This sequence comes from Rhodospirillaceae bacterium, assembly GCA_038120765.1. Classification (GTDB taxonomy): domain Bacteria; phylum Pseudomonadota; class Alphaproteobacteria; order MPNO01; family UBA830; genus CAXBCP01. Next base: position 17,559 of record JAYOMI010000057.1, on the reverse strand, counting down.
AATCTACCGCCTGCTCAAACCGCGGATCGCCACCGAGCACATGGCGACCGTGTACGAGACGCTGGAACGCGCCCTTATCCCCGTGTTGTCGAAGATGGAACGCACGGGCATCAGCATCGATGCGACCTTCCTGAAAGACCTGTCGGGCGATCTCGAGAAACGCGCGGCGGACATCGCGGAGGACATCTACAGGCTTGCCGGGCGCGAATTCAATATCGGCTCGCCCAAGCAGCTCGGCGAAATACTGTTCGACGAGATGAACCTGGATGGCGGCAAGAAGACCAAGACGGGGGCCTACGGCACCGGCGCGGACGTGCTCGAGGCCCTCGCCGCCCAGGGGCACGACCTGCCGCGGCGGGTGCTCGACTGGCGCCAGCTCACCAAGCTCCGCAGCACCTATACCGATGCACTGGTCGCCCAGATCAACCCGGAAACCAAACGGGTGCATACGTCCTACGCGCAGGCGATCGCCTCGACCGGACGGCTGTCATCGACGGACCCCAATCTGCAGAACATTCCGATCCGGACCGAGGAAGGCCGCAAAATCCGCCAGGCGTTCATTGCCGACAAGGGCAATGTGCTGTTGTCGGCGGATTATTCGCAGATCGAATTGCGCCTGCTCGCCCATGTCGCCGGGATCGAGACCCTCGTCCAGGCGTTCCGCGACGGCCAGGATATCCATGCAATGACCGCAAGCGAGGTGTTCGGCATTCCGGTCGAGGGCATGGAATCGTCGGTCCGCAACCGTGCCAAGGCGATCAATTTCGGCATCATCTACGGGATCAGCCCGTTCGGGCTGGCCCGTCAGCTGGCGATCCCGCAGGGTGAAGCCAAGGCCTATATCGAGAGCTATTTCGAGAAATTCCCGGGCATCAGGGATTACATGGAAACGACCAAGGCCTTCGCGCGGGATCATGGCTACGTGCAGACGATCTTCGGGCGCAAATGTCATACGCCCGGTATCGCCGACAAGAACCCGGCGCGGCGCAATTTCTCCGAGCGGGCGGCGATCAACGCGCCGCTTCAGGGGGCGGCCGCCGATATCATCAAGCGGGCGATGACGCGTATCGATCCGGCGCTGGAAAAGGCGGGCCTCGGTGCCAGGATGTTGCTGCAGGTGCATGACGAACTGATCTTCGAAGTGCCCGAAGCGGAACTCGACGACACGGCCGCGCTGGTCAAGAAGATCATGGAAGGTGCGGCCCATCTCGATGTGCCGCTGGTGGTCGAAACCGGTTCCGGGGCCAACTGGGACCAGGCGCACTGAGCAAACACCGGAGCGTCGGCTGTGTAATCAGGTAATCGAAAATTCCTGATCGGGCCGGTTGCGGCCCATCACGCGGGTGAGCAGGATGACCGGGATGATTCCGGCGGCGACGATGGTCAGCGCGCCGAGGGCGCATTCCTCGAGCAGCTCGTCGGACGCGAACTGATAGACATAGGTTGCCAGCGTATCGAAATTGAACGGGCGCAACAGCAGCGTTGCCGGCAGTTCTTTCATGCAATCGACGAAGATCAGGATTCCGGCGGTCAGCATGCTGCCGCGGATAATCGGCAGGTTCACCTTTATCAATGCCTGCGCGGGGCCGTGATTGAGGGTCCGGGCGGCGTCGTCCATATGCGGCGTGACGCGGCCGAGCCCGGCTTCCAGCGTCCCGTAGGCGAGGGCGAGGAAGCGGACCACATAGGCAAACAGCACGGCGACGATCGTGCCCGACAGGATCAGCCCGGTGCTGATGCCGAACGTGGTGCGCATGAAGCCGTCGACAGCGTTGTCGAACGCGCCGAACGGAAACAGGATGCCGATGGCGAGTACCGCTCCCGGCACGGCATAGCCGAGGCTCGCAAACCTAGCGAGATTGCGCAGCAGGGTGCTTTTGCGCAGCCGCACCGCGTAGGCGAGGAACAGGCCGATCATAACGGCGACGGCGGCGGCGAGGGCGGCCAGCAGGATGCTGTTGAGGGCAGCCTGAGGGAACCGGTTGTTCAGTGACACATCATAGAATTCGATGGCATAGGACGTCAGCAGGCCGGCGGGGACGATGAATCCGATCAGGATCGGGACGGCACATACGAGCACCGCAAGGAATTTGCGCCCGCCCCGAAGTTCGAAGCGCACGGGAAGCCGCGGCCGCGTCGACGTGTCGTGATAGCCGCGCTTGCGCCGGGCCGCGCGTTCGGCGACCAGCAGGAAGATGACGAAGATCAGCATGACGACGGCAATCTGGGCGCCGCCGCCGGTGTTGTTCATCACCAGCCAGACATTGAACATGCCCGTGGTCAGGGTCTGGACGGCGAAGAAATCCACGGTGCCGAAATCGTTCAGCGTTTCCATCAGGACAAGGGCGACGCCGACGACAATGGACGGGCGGGCCATCGGCAGGGACACCCGCCGGAACGCCGCCCAGGGCGAACAGCCGAGGGTGCGCGCGGCTTCGCCGACGCCCGACGATTGTTCGAGAAAGGCCGAGCGCGTCAGCAGGTAAACGTAGGGGTAAAGCGTCATCGTCATCACGACGATCGCCCCGCCGAGCGAGCGGATTTCGGGGAACCAGTAATCCTTCGCCGTGTCCCAGCCGAAGATATCGCGCAGCAGCGCCTGCACAGGGCCGGCGAATTCCAGAATATCGGTATAGACATACGCGACCACATAGGCCGGCATCGCGAGCGGCAGCACCAGCGCCCATTCGAATATCCGCCGGCCCGGGAAATCGCAGGCGGTGACAAGCCAGGCGGCGCTCACCCCGATCAGGATCGTGCTGGCGGCGACGCCTGCCATCAGTTCCAGTGTGGAGAAAATGTATGCCGGCAGGACGGTGTCCCAGAGATGGGGCCAGATATTTTCCGTCGGGAAAAAAGCGGCGGCGAGAACCGTCAGCACGGGGAGGGCGACGATTGCGGTAATAACGAAAGCACCCGCGGCCCATGGGCCCGGTCTGAACCGTCGGGTGCCGCGGGTGCGTGCGTCTGTTGCCGATGCCTGCAAACCCGTCATAGAGGTCTTTTTTCAGGCTGAGAGCCGAAGGTCAATCCTCAGTTGGTGGCGGGCCCGTCGTTGAAGCCGACTGTGTTGACGATTTTCAGGGCGGCGGCGCGGTTTTTGGCGATGGTGTCGAGTGCAATATCATCGCGTGGGAACTTGCCCCAGGATTCGAGCAGGGGTGATGTTTTTACATCCGGGTCAATCGGGTATTCGCTGTTCACATTGGCATAGATCCCCTGAGCCTTCTTACTGACAAGAAATTCCATCAGTTTGACGGCATTCGCCTTGTTCGGTGCATATTTGGTCATCACCATGCCGCTGATGTTCATATGGGTGCCTTTGCCGGCCAGGATCGGGAAGACGAGATTGGCAGATTCGGCCCAGGATTTCTGCTTATCGTTCTTGAGCATCAGCGCCATGTAGTAGTGGTTACCGATCGCGATGTCGCAGACGCCTTCCATGATCGCCTTCACTTGGGCGCGGTCATTGCCTTGGGGTTTGCGCGCAAGATTGGCTTTCACGCCTTCGAGCCATTCGGTTGCTTTCGCTTCGCCGTAATGGCCGATATAGGCCGCGAGCAGGGCGATATTGTAATCATGATCGCCCTTGCGTGAGCATACCTTGCCCCGCCATTTCGGGTCGGCAAGCTGTTCGTAGGAAGTGATGTCGCCTTTCCCGACGTGGTCCTTTGAAGTGTAGATCATGCGGGCGCGGAGGGTCAGTCCGTACCACAATCCGTTCGGATCGCGGTAGTTCGCGGGCACGGCCTTTTCGAGGGCTGGCGTTTTTACAGGCTGGACGAGTTCCGCATCGACGATTTCGGAAATGCGGGCGACATCAACCGTCAATACGATATCGGCCGGACTGTTGCGTCCCTCGGCTTCTAGGCGTTTTACCAGACCTTTCTGCGCAAATACCACGTTGACCTTGATGCCGGTCTCCTTGGTGAAGGCATCGAGAAGCGGCCGGACCAGGATTTCCTGCCGGTGGGAATAGACGTTCACTTCGGCAGCCGAAGCGCCGGTTGTCATTGTCGTCGGCGCCGCGATGAGCGCGATGGCTGCGAGGAGACGAAATTTCATAAAGGTAAACTCCCTTGTAAGCGTCAGGCTCCTTTGCGCAGCCTGTTCGTTGACCCAATTCGTAGACTTCTTCGATGCGTTTTCTAGGGGGTTTCGATCCCGTTGTCAACGGTAATGCAAATCATTCGCATAAAAGATCCGCCGCATCTAAAAAAAACAAACATATAAATCAATTGGTTAGACGCTTTTCGTTGATCCTGTCGCATTAAGCATCTTGTAATTGCGAATGAGTCGCAATAGGAATGTGCGTATGGCGCAGCGCATGCGCAGAAAATCCTCCCCTCACCGGTTCAGAAACAAGAGGCCTCAAGATGCAAAATTCCGAAAAACCCGTTCACCGGCCCGATCTTGCGTCGGTTGCGATCCTGCCGGCAACCGGCTGCGCCGCACATGCCCATCTGGACGCCGCGGCGACGCTGCAACTGGCGGTCCTCGGCGCGACGGCCTGCCGGATGACGCCGCTGGCGCGGGTGGTCGATACCGTGTGGTGCCTGACCGGCGGTGGATGGCGTCCTGCGACCGAGGTAATTCACGAAGCCCTCCGCGCGGCAGGCGCCGACGGCACGGTGCTCGCAATGGAGAGCTGGGTCCGGTCGATCCCGTTTTTCTACACGCTGACGCCCAAGGGCGCGAAAAGCTTCCGCACCCTGATGACGCGGCCGTTACCGTCCTGGGACGATCCGATCTCGCGCTCCGCCGCGGCGATCAAGTTTGGCCTGCTAAATGTCACGGACGATGCCGATATCGTCGCCGTCGCCGCCGACCTGAAGCGGTTCTATCTGGACTCCCGCCGCGGTCTCGAAGCCCGCCGCGAAAGCCTCACCGCAGATCGCGCCTATCTGCACGCAGCGGTCGGCGACCGCATCGCGTGGGCGGATCAGCGTATCCACGCGCTGGACGAATTGCTGCGCGCACGGGTGCGGCCGAAAATCGTTCACTGACCTCCCGCCGCACCGCCATATAAAAAGGCCGGCAATGAATGCCGGCCTTTTTCGGTATGTCTGCGAACCCGTTCAGGCAGCGGCGTGAATGCCTGCCGCCCTGACGTCCGCTGTAACGGCTTCGTTGAACTGTTCGAAGTTCGCTTCGAACCGCTGCGCAAGATCGCGGGCCGCGCTGTCATAGCCTTTCTTATCGGCCCAGGTATCTTTCGGATTCAGCACTTCCTTCGGCACATCCGGCACGGCGTCCGGAATAAGCAGACCGAAATTCGGATCGGGCGCGACGGCGACGCTGGCGAGTTTTCCCTCGACGGCGGCGCGGACCATGGTGCGGGTGTGCGCGATCTTCATCCGCTCGCCGGTGCCGTAGGCGCCGCCGCTCCAGCCGGTATTGACCAGCCAGCACTTGGCGCCTGATTTGCGGATCTTCTCGCCGAGCAGCTTGGCATAGACGGTCGGATGCCGCGGCAGGAAGGGCGCGCCGAAGCAGGTCGAGAACGTCGCCTGCGGGGTGTCGACGCCCCGCTCCGTACCGGCGAGCCGGGCGGTATAGCCGGACAGGAAGTGATACATCGCCTGGTCCGCCGTCAGCTGGCTGATCGGCGGCAGCACGCCGAACGCATCTGCGGTCAGCATGACGATGTTCTCGGGCTGGCCGCCCATGCCCGTCTCGCTGGTGCCGGGAATATAATGCAGCGGATAGGACGACCGGGTGTTCTCGGTCAGCGAACCGTCATCGAAATTCGGATATTTTGTGTGGGGGTCGAGCGTGACGTTTTCGAGCACGGTGCCGAAGCGCATCGAGGCATCGTATATTTCGGGCTCCGCCTCGCGCGACAGGTTGATCGCCTTTGCATAGCAGCCGCCTTCGAAGTTGAAGACGCCGTTATCCGACCAGCCGTGTTCGTCATCGCCGATCAGGGTCCGCGTGGGGTCGGACGACAGGGTCGTCTTGCCGGTGCCGGACAGGCCGAAGAAGATGGCCGTGTCGCCTTTTTCCCCGATATTTGCCGAACAGTGCATTGGCAAAACGCCCTGCGCCGGCAGAAGATAGTTCATGACCGAGAAGATCGTCTTCTTGATCTCGCCGGTATAGTGCGAACCGCCGACCAGGATAAGTTTCTCGGCGAAGTTCAGCATCACGAAAACCTCGGAACCGGTGCCGTCGATCGCGGGGATCGACTGCAGGTTCGGCGCGTGCAGCACGGTGAAATCGGGCACGAAGTCATCGTGCTCTTCGATCTTCGGATTGATGAACATGTTCTGGGTAAAAAGGCTGTGCCAGGCCTGTTCGGTGACGACGCGCACCTTGATGCGGTAATCCGGGTCGGCCCCCGCGTAGCAATCCTGCACGAACACTTCCTTGTGCTGCATATAAGCCAGCATGCGGTTGCGCATCGTGTTGAAATGTTCGGGCGAAATCTTGTTGTTGACCGGGCCCCACCAGATGTTGCCGGTGTTTTCCGGCTCGTCGACGATATACTTGTCCTTCGGCGAACGTCCGGTGTATTCGCCGGTGGTGACGACCAGCCCACCGCCAGCGGCCAGCTCGCTTTCGCCGCGCTGCAGCGAGTGTTGATACAGCGCCGGAATCGAAAGATTCCAATGCGCGCCCAAAAGGTTCTCCAACCCGTGATTTTCGAGGCCGTATGAACTCGGTTTGCCTGTTTGCTGCACGTTTCTCTCCTGAACAAGAAAGGCGTTTAGACGGTTGCTGGCAGGGCCAGCATACGGTCTCTCATTCGCCTTGATGGTAGTGGGCTTTAACTGCTCTGCAACATACTGCGGGCATCCCCGGAGTCAACGAGACTCGCGCCCAATAACCCGTTCAATCGCTCTTTTCCGCCGTTCAGGTTAACGCCGGGCGGCTTTTACCAACCGCACCAGGCTGCCGCGGGCCGCTTCGGCGTCCGCTGCGGGCTTTTCGAAGTCCAGCCGGGCGATCCGCCCGCCATCCCGGAGATCGATCCCCTCCGGGTCGACGCCGGTCATTTTCCAGTCCCCGGCGCCGAGGCCGAGCAGGTTCGTGACGTAGAGCTGGACGGCATCCGCATGATCCTCGTTCATATGTCCGACGATATCGCTTTCGGCGGTGGCGAGGTCTTCGTATCCGCCGGTATCGAACAGCAGGTCCGGCGCCGGGATCCAGTGGATAGCGCCGAATCCGGCGACGATATGGGCGCGCTCGACGGCCATTTCGAACAGCCTGAAATCGGCAAACCCGAGATACATCTCCGCGTCGGGGTGTCGGGCCACGTACCGGGCGATCAGCCCGGCGTCCTCCGTCGGCGTGAAGCGGCCCATGACGGTGACCCGGACGCCGGTCAACGGGCTGTCGAGACCTGCCGTGCCGTCAAACAGCAGGGATGCCCGGGCATCTCCGCCCAGGTTTTTCGTATGCTCCGCCAGTTCGGAGATCAGCAGCAAGGGACGTGCCGCATGGTCGCAGGCGGTCAGCACCAGAGATCCGTAAGGCCAGCCGTCGCCCGTCATCGCGGTGGAAAGAATCGCCCGGTCGCTGCCGCGAATCAGGCGGCGGGACAGGTTTTCCGGGGAAAGTTCGTTCGCTGGTGCCCGATCGGTCATGGGTGAAGTTTCGGCGAGCGCGTGGCGGCGGTCAACATGCCTTGAAACAGCCGGATTCATGCCTCATTTCCGCCGTAATTGCGGTGTACTCCATCTGCATCGATAAAAAAGGCGCGAGAATGCCCGTATTCAGGCCCGCCCGGCTACTTTCTTCCTCCCTTGCGATCTTCGGTTTGCTGGTCCTCGCGCTATGGACCGGTGCAGGAGTCCATGCCGCCGACAACACCATGTCCGCACCCGATGCCCGCGCGGCTGCCGTTTCGGGACGCATTACGCTTGTCGACGTGCGCTCGCCGCGGGAATGGCGCCGGACCGGTGTGCCGTCGGGTGCGAGGGCTGTCACAATTCATAACCGTAACGGCATAGAAGCCTTTGTCGCCGAGGTCGAAAAGGCCGTGGGGGGGGACAAGTCGAAGCCGATCGCGCTGATCTGCGCCGGCGGCGTGCGCTCCGCCCGCGCGCTTGAAATTCTAGCCGCCGCCGGTTTTTCCAGAATTCACGACGTATCCGAGGGCATGCTTGGCCGCCCGGATGCGGGGCCCGGCTGGCTCAAGCGCGGCCTCCCCGTTACCGTTCCCGCCTCATTACGTTAAACGTCCGGAGTGTTAAGATGACTGTCATGACCGATACTGTCCGCCCTTCCGATATATCGTCCGTTGCCGAAACCAAGCCGACGATTGCGCTGGTTGACGATGACCGGAATATTCTCGCCTCGGTCTCGATGACCCTCGAGGCCGAGGGTTTCGATGTCCGGACCTATGTCGACGGTGATTCCGCCCTCCGGGGGCTGACCGCGAGGCCGGTAGACCTTGCCATTCTCGATATCAAGATGCCGCGGATGGACGGCATGGAACTGCTCAGCCGTTTGCGCCGACAGTCCAGGATGCCGGTCATTTTCCTGACGTCGAAGGACGACGAGGTCGATGAAATCCTCGGTCTGCGGATGGGCGCGGACGATTACATCAAGAAACCCTTTTCCCAGCGGCTGCTGATCGAGCGCATCCGCACGCTGTTGCGCCGCCGCGACCGCCTTGCCGAGGACGAGGACGGCGAGGAGCCGGAACCGCCGGTGATCCGGGGCAATCTGCGGCTGGACCTCGACCGTTTCGGATGTACGTGGCAAAACAGGCCGGTTGACCTTACGGTGACGGAATTCCTGATCCTGAAGGCGCTCGCGCAGCATCCAGGCCATGTCAAATCGCGCGACCAGCTGATGGACGCGGCCTATGGCGAATCTATCTATGTCGACGACCGGACTATCGACAGTCACATCAAGCGCCTGCGCAAGAAATTCCGCGCAGCCGATTCCGAATTCGCGGAAATCGAAACGATGTACGGAATCGGCTACCGTTATCGCGAAGCCTAGGCGTCCCGTCGCTATCCACGGAAAGCTCCGATGATCGGCAGGCTCCTGTCGCCGCTGACGCGGCGCATCCTCACCGTCAATATCCTACCGCTTGCCATTCTTGTCGCGGGGATCCTGTATCTTGACGAATATCGCGAGGGGCTGATCGTGGCGGAGCTTGCCGCGCTTGAAACCCAGGCCGAAATTTTCGCCGGCGCCCTGGGCGAGGGCGCCATCGGCACCCGCGCCGACGGCGCGCAGTTCGTTCTGCCGAATGTCGCACGGCCCATGCTGCGGCGTCTCACCGCGCCGACGCGGACACGCGCCCGCGTCTTCAATGACGACGGCACCGAGGTCGCCGACAGCCTGTTTCTGGCCGGGCAGGGCGGCGCGGTGCAGGTCGAAGCCCTGCCGCCCCCCGATAACAGCGATGTGCCGACCTCCGCGGTCAACGGAATCTACGATCTTTTCGTGGCGCTCCTGCCGGAAAGCGAACGGCTGCCCGCCTTTCCGCGGAACCTGCCGCTGCGCGCGTCCGATCTGCCGATTGCGGCGGCGGCGCTGAACGGCGATATCGGGACGGCGCGCTGGGCCCAGGATGGCGGCGGCCTGCTGCTCGGCGCGACCGCGCCGGTCCAGCGGTTCAAGCAGGTGCTCGGGGCCGTGCTCCTGACCGTGAGTTCCGACGACATCGACGCCGCCGTCAAGGCGATCAGATTCGATATCCTGAAGGTATTTGCCATTGTGCTCGCGCTGACGGTGATGCTGTCGCTGTATCTGGCCAGTGCAATTGCCCGTCCTGTGCGCCGCCTCGCGGCGGCCGCGGACCGGGTCCGGCACGGGCATGGCGAAGCCGACGAGATTCCCGATTTCACCCACCGGCGGGACGAGATCGGGGATCTTTCCGCATCGCTCCGCGATATGACCGAAGCGCTCTGGCAGCGCATCGAGGCGAATGAGAGTTTCGCCGCCGATGTCGCCCATGAAATCAAGAATCCGCTGACCTCCCTGCGGAGCGCCGTGGAAACCGTCGCGCGGGTCGGCGATCCGGAAAAGCAGGCGGCCCTGATGGATATCATCCAGGATGACGTGAAGCGGCTCGACAGGCTGATCAGCGATATTTCGGATGCGTCCCGTCTCGACGCGGAGCTTGCGCGCGGAGAAATGGAATCTGTCGATCTTGGCCGGTTGCTGCCGGCCCTGGTCCAGGTGCATGAAACAGCGCTTGCCCCGGCCGGCATTGGCGAAGGCGGGAACGATGCGGCCGCCCGGGCGCCAAGGGTTGTCTTCCGCGGCGGCGGCGGAGACTGCGCGGTGCTCGGGATCGAGGGGCGGCTCGTTCAGGTTTTCCAGAACCTGGTCAGCAATGCCACCTCCTTCTCGCCGCCGGGTGGCGAAATAGTCCTGTCGTTGCGCCGCGATCGCGGCGATGTCGTTATTCACGTGGACGATCAGGGGCCCGGCATCCCCGCCGACAGTCTCGATTCGGTCTTCGAGCGGTTTTATTCCGAGCGGCCGGAGGGGGAGAGCTTCGGACGGCATTCCGGTCTCGGTCTCAGCATCTCGCGCCAGATTATAGAGGCACATGGCGGCGCTATTCATGCCGAAAACATCCACGATGCCGGGGGCAGGCGGCTGGGCGCGCGGTTCGTGGTGCGGCTGCGTGCCGCGCCGCCATGACGACGCGATGACTGCCGGAAGCGGAACGGTACACGCGACCTGCGTCGCGTTCGGCGATATCGGGATCTTGCTGCGTGGACCGTCGGGCGCGGGAAAGTCGGACCTGGCGCTCCGCCTGATCGAGGCCGGGGCTACCCTCGTTGCCGACGACCGGGTGCGGCTCGCCGCCGAAGACGGCATATTATGCGCTGCCCCGCCCGATGCGCTTGCCGGCCTCCTCGAAGTGCGCGGCGTCGGAATAACCCGGTTGCCATACGTTTCGCAGGCACCCATTTACCTCGTAGCCGATCTTGTCCCGTCGGGGACGCCGGATCGGTTGCCGGGCGATGATACCTGCGTATATGGCGGGCAGCGTGTCCGACGGATCGATATTGCGCCTTTTGAACAGACAGCAGTTGCGAAATTGCGTATCGCCGCTTATGACGCGTCAGGACGTACCGACCCCGTGACCGGGGCCTGCCGCCAGGATGAGGATGAACCGGTAAAATGACCGATACGCCGGCCAGTGAGGAAAAGACGCCGACCGGGACTATCCCCGATACGCCCGCGGACATTCCGGTGGTGATCGTCACCGGCATGTCCGGCGCCGGCCGGTCTACCGCGCTGAAAGCGCTGGAAGATCTCGGCTACGAGGCGGTCGATAACCTGCCGATTTCGCTTTTATCCAGCCTGCTCACGCCCGGCACAGGCAGTGGCCGGCCTCTCGCCATCGGTGTCGATGCGCGGACGCGGGATTTCGGCGCGGCCCCGTTTCTCGAAGAGCTGGACGGTTTGATCGCGATGGACGCCTTCCGGGTCCGCCTGCTTTTCCTGGACTGCGATTCGGAGGTTCTGCAGCGCCGCTTTTCCGAAACGCGCCGGCGGCACCCGGTCACGCCGGACCGCCGCGTGACCGACGGGATCGCCCGTGAGCGGGTCCTGCTGGCGCCGCTCCGCGACCGGGCGGACGAGGTGATCGATACCACCGACATGGCGATCGGCGATCTGAAACGCCTGCTGGATGCGAACTACGCGCTGGAACGCGCGCCGGGGCTCGCGGTTTTCGTGACGTCCTTTGCCTATCGTCACGGGCTGCCCCATGAAGCGGACCTCGTTTTCGATGTGCGCTTCCTGCAGAATCCGCATTATGTCGAAGCGCTGCGTCCGCAAAGCGGGATTGATAAAGCGGTCGGCGATTTCATCGAGAAGGATCCGGACCTGGAAGCATATTTCCGCCACCTGACCCAGTTGCTGGAACCGTTGCTGCCGCGCTTCGAGGCCGAGGGCAAAAGCTATCTGACCATCGCAATCGGCTGCACCGGCGGCAAGCACCGCTCCGTTTATACGGCGGAACGCCTTGGAGCGTGGCTCATAGAAAAGGGCGAGCGGGTGAGCGTAAATCATCGCGACCTGAAACAGGAAGGGGCAACGACATGATCGGACTGGTAATCGTCACACATGGCAATCTCGCCGACGAATTCGTCTCCGCGATGGAGCATGTGGTCGGTCCCCAGAGGCTGGTCAAGGCGGTTTGCATCGGTCCGGACGACAACATGGAAAACCGCCGGCAGGACATCATCGCCGCCGTTGCGGGTGTCGAGACGGGCGACGGCGTCATCGTGCTGACCGACATGTTCGGCGGGACCCCGTCCAATCTCGCGATCTCCATCCTTGAAGAGGCCAATATAGAGGTCATCGCCGGCGTCAATCTGCCGCTGCTGGTGAAGCTTGCGAGCATCCGGAAATCCGCCGACATGGCGACCGCCGTGAGAGAGGCATGCGACGCCGGGCGCAAGTACATAAAGCTCGCCTCGAACGTACTCGACGTTTCTGCCGGCTGAGCCGGACCCTGCGCGACGCTGTCATGGCCGAGGAAAAACTCAAAATCGTCAATGAGCGGGGACTGCATGCGCGCGCCGCCGCCAAGTTCACTTCCCTCGCCGAAGAGTTCGAGGCACAGATTACAGTGTCCAATGGCCGCGAATCCGTCGGCGGGAGATCGATTATGGGGCTTCTATTGCTGGGGGCGGCGCGGGGCACCGAAATTACCGTCACCTGCGAAGGCTATGACGCAGAGGCCGCGATGACGGCGATTGCCGCCCTGGTCGCCGACGGGTTCGGCGAGGACCGCGACGCATAGCGTCAGACCGTCGTTTCTTCGTGCGTTTCCTGATGCCAGACCAATAGCCGCCGCCGGATGAATTCCATCGCCTTGATGACGCAGAATCCGACAATCCCGATTTCAACGATACCGGCGAAGACGCCCGGCGAATCGACATAGCGGGCGCTCCGCAGCATGGAATCGCCGAGACCCTGGCCGCCCATGATCATCTCGGTGATCAGGACGACGATCAGGCAGATCGGCATGGCGATCTGAAGACCGGTCATGATCTGCGGCATCGCGGCCGGCAGGATCACTTCGCGCAGGATTTCGCGCCGGTTCGCGCCGAGGCTCTGGGCGGACCAGATCAGCTCCTTTTCGATGGACTTCGTCGCCGCCCAGGTCGCGATAACGATCTGGAACGTTGCCGAAAAGGCGACCATCAGAATCTTCGACAGGTCGAACAGACCGAACCACAGCATGAAGACCGGCAGTAGGGCTATTTTGGGCATCGGCAGACCGATGGATATGAGCGGATCGAAGAACCACCGTATCGCCGCATTGCGTGAAATCACGATGCCGATCGTCACCCCGACGACCGCGGCGAGGGCAAATGCCGTCAGGGTCCGGTAAAGCGTGATGGCGATATCCATGGGCAGTTGCCCGGAAATGAAATCGGTACCGATCCGCGTCAATACGGCCGACAGCGGCGGCAGCAGAAAGGGGATCACCAAACCCAGCCGGGAGGCAAGCTCCCAGGCGATCAGCAGAAGGCTGACCGACGCATAGGGCCCGAACCGCTCAAAGGCCTGCCGGGCAGACAGGCCGGACGCGTCAATCGCGGTTTTTTGGAGGGTGCGCGCCATCGTCTTATTCCCGCCACGCGAGAAGTCGCCGGGTCAGGGCGACATAGCCCCTGTCGGCGAAAAACCCGATGGCCGAGATCGTCACGACGCCGGCGAACATGCCCGCGTAATCGCCGCCTTCGCCGAGAAGATCGATCAGATAGCCGATCCCGTTATTGGCAATGATCAGCTCGCCGGACACCAGCAGGATAAAGGCAAGCGCCAGCGATATGCGGATGCCGCTCAGAATCTCGGGCATCGCGGCGGGAACGACGACCTGCCACAGAACCTCCCGTTCATTGGCGCCCATGCTGCGGGCCGACCAGACGAGAACCTGGTCGACGCCGCGCGCCGCATTGAATGCGCTGAGCACCACGGGCAGCAGGCACCCGATAAAGATGAGCGTGATCTTGGAATTGTCGCCGAGACCTATCCACATGATCGTCAGCGGGATCAGCGCCGATTTCGGCATCGGGTAGAGACATCTCAGCAACGGGTTGAGCAGGATATGGAGCGGGCGGTACCATGCCATCAGCACCCCGGAGAGGACGCCGACGACCACCGCGCTGACGAACCCGGCGCCGCCCCGGTAAAGCGATTGCGCGGTGTGTTCCCAGAGCCCTTCCTCGGCCAGACGGGAAAATGCGGCGACCACGTCGCTGAACGCCGGCAGGGCATATTCCGATACCAGGCCGAACCGCGATACGGCTTCCCAAACGGCGGCAAGCAGCAGCAGCGGCGTAAACCGCCAGAGGGTGTGCAGCAGTCCCACGGCCCTATCCGGCCCGCGCGGAATCGGCGACGATCGCTTCTTCGCGCACCAGGTCCCAGATTTCATCGACGCGGTCGAGAAATTCGCGCGACTTGGCGATTTCCGCGTTCATGCCGCCCTCGAAGCGCGTGTCGATAATCTCCTTCACCCGGCCGGGGCGGGCCGTCATGACGACAACCCTGTCGGCAAGCAGCACCGCTTCGCGCACGTCATGGGTGACGAAGACGACGGTCGTCGGCGTGCTGTTCCAGATGGCCAGCAGTTCTTCCTGCATCAGGTTGCGGGTCTGGGCATCCAGGGCGCCGAACGGCTCGTCCATTAAAAGGGTGTCCGGGTTGATGGCAAGCGTACGGGCGATCGCGACCCGCTGCTTCATGCCGCCCGAAAGCTGGGACGGATAGCTGTCCTCGAATCCCGAAAGATGGACAAGATCGATGAAGTGTCGCGCGGTCCGTTCGCGTTCTTCTTTCGGCAGGCCCTGCTTTTCAAGCCCGTAGAGCACGTTTTGGCGGACGGTTTTCCAGGGGAAAAGAGCGAAATGCTGGAACACGATGCCGCGGTCGGGTCCCGGGCCGGTAACGTCCCGGCCGTTCACCGAAATGCCGCCCTGCTGCAGCGGCATGAAACCGCCCAGCAGGTAGAGAAGCGTCGACTTCCCGCATCCGGACGGGCCGAGGATCGCCACGAATTCCCGGTCGCCGATTTCAAGATCGATATTGTCGAGCGCGAGTACAGGCCGGCCGCGTGCCGGCCTGTATTCGTGGCACACCGAGCGGATCGATATACCGCTCCGGTTTCCCGCCTCTGCAGGGGAAGGCGCCGACGTCATTTGGCGACGCGGGCGGCTGCCTCCTTCGCGATCGACAGATCGACATAGTCCTTCACCGCGATGCCTTCCTTGAGGATTCCGAGTTTCACCAGGTCATCCATATTCTTCTGCATCCGTTCCACGTTTACCATGGCGTTGGGTTCGCGGTAGTTGTCCTCCGTGGTGAAAGCCCAGGAAGCATAGTTCTTCGCCGGCCGCTTGGTGACTTTGGACAATGTCTCCAGCACCTGATCGCGGCTTGCCGGGTCGGTCAGCCATTTCCGGAAGCGGATATGGTCGGCCATGAAATCGACCAATGTGGCCCGGTTTTTCTGGACCCAGTCTGCTTTGCCGATCCATTGCAGCGTCTCGGTCGGGCCGAGCGCGTCGCGCATGTTGAACAGGAATTTGACGCCGCCTTTTTTCTTGGCGATCAGGTTGAAAGGCGTCAGCAGCGGGGCGAGATCGACGCGCTTGGACTCAAGCGCCGGCAGCATGGCCGGGAACCGGACCTCGACCACCTGGTAATCCCGGCCGACCTTCCAGCCCAGCCGGCCGAACTGTGCCTGAACCGCCGCATCGATCGAACTGCCGAGGGCATTGACCGCGATGACCTTGCCTTTGAGGTCTTCGAGTTTGTTGATTTCACCGTCGCGTACATAGAATTCCGACGAGGCGTAGCCGTCCACCCCGCCGGACATCACCTGGGCGACCACTCTCAAATCCAGCTTGGCGCGATTCACGCCGCGCACCAGCGCCTGAATGCTCATGCCGCCGAGGTCCAGCTCGCCGGCCGCGATGCCCTGCAACGCAGGACCGCTGCCGCGCATACGCACGGGCTCGACGACGTAGGTTTTGCCGTAGTTCTTGTAGATTTCCTTCGGGGCAAGGGGGATCATCGGCGTGATATGGGCGGGCGCCACCGACCACTGGATCCGGATTTTGACGGGTTCTGCGGTCGCGGTCAGAGAAACCGTGAGGGCCGCTATTGCAGCGGAGAGGGCAGGGATCAGCTTCGCGGGCCGCAAGTATCGATGCATCATGTGACGTTTCCTCCAATTTTCCGCGGCATTATTTGCGATCGTCGCAATTATTATGCAGGGCCGCCGGATGTGGTTTGTGTTGCTTTGCGTGCGTATTTACCAAGCGTCGTCACTACTTATCGTCGCCACTAACAGGCGTCGTCACTACACAGTCTGGAACGGCATGAACGCCGGTCCCGATTGTTCCGGTACAGGTCAGAGTTTGCCCTCCCGCACCATCCGGCGGACTTCCTCGCGGTCGAGCAGAATTGAATCGGGGACGCCGGATTCGTAAAGTTCCACCATCTTGTCCGGATCGAAGTTCCCTTCCGACATTTCGCCGAAATCCTCGGTGAACTGGTAGAAGCGCTTGTAATCCTGGGTTTCCAGCGACGAGAAGTTGTCGAGCATCGTCTCGACTTCGTTGCCGTCCGGGTCTTTGTAATAGAACGAAGTCGAATTGCCGTGGTTTACCGTCCAGTGCGGCGGCGGGTGCCCGGCTGCCTTCAGCGTTTTGTATATATAAATCAGTTCGCCCAGGCTGCTATAGGCGAAGGCGATATGCGACAGGCCGACCGGCCTGTCCGGCTTTTTCCCCCAGCCGGGCCGTTTTATCACGACGACCCTGTGATCATGGTCGTCATACGTGATGAAGGTCAGCTCCATCCGGTTTTCGTGGCTGTTCACATTGGTGATCTCGCCATTGAAGATCATCTGGTAAAATTCGACCATCGCGTCGTAGTTTTCGTCCGAGAAGATATGGACGTGATGCATCTCCCGCGGGGACGGCATTTTCTTGACCGTGCCCGGTGCATCCACCCTGTGGGGTGCGACGGGTTTCAGTGTGTAAGCGTCGGATGCCTTGGTCGCCACGGCTTTGTTCCTCACTTTAATGAAATGTTGATTTTATTTTTGCACATTCCCGGCAAAATTGTCCATCGCTTGCGATTGTGCCATGGGCAGGCGTTAACCCTGATCCTTGATCTTGCGCTCTGCCGCCTGCTATACCCCTCGCGAATCCAACGGACCGTACCCTGGGAAATTTTGGGATGGATGTTGGGACGAAACCGACCCGATTTTTTTTATCTCTGATTCTGGAGCGAGTTAATGAGCGCCGATACCGATTATAAAGTTGCCGATATTTCCCTGGCCGATTGGGGCCGCAAGGAGATCGCCATCGCCGAAACCGAAATGCCGGGCCTGATGGCGCTGCGTGAAGAATTCGGAAAAGCGCAGCCGCTCAAGGGCGCGCGCATCGTCGGCTGCCTTCACATGACGATCCAGACCGCGGTTCTGATCGAAACCCTGACCGCGCTCGGCGCGACAGTCCGCTGGAGCTCCTGCAATATCTTTTCGACGCAGGATCAGGCTGCGGCGGCCGTTGCCGCGACCGGCGTCCCGGTATTCGCCTGGAA
>JAYOMI010000056.1:9051-23572 GCA_038120765.1 Rhodospirillaceae bacterium | reverse complement strand
CTTCCTGGTGCGAATCGTGGCCGTGATTGGCAAGGACCCGATAGCCGGTCTCGTCCACCCCCAGCGCCCGCGCGGTATCGCCGATGGCCGCTACGTAATCTGCCTGCTCCGCCGGCGAGGCATTAGCGGAAAAATCGGCCCAGGAAATATAGGCGCACTTGGGGATCACCAGCACATGCACCTTCGCCTGCGGATTGATGTCCTGGAAGGACAGGCAATGCTCGGTCTCGTGCACCTTGGTGCAGGGAATTTCCCCGCGCAGGATTTTCGCAAAAACGTTCTGGTCGTCGTACTCAGTGAACTTCATCGGCTACTCCTTGCGCGCGGCTTTCTCGGCGATGCCAGACGTGCCTTCCCGGCGTTCCAGCTCGGCAAGAACGTCTTCCGGGCGGATACCGGCATCGGCCCACAGCACCAGCAGGTGATAGATCAGGTCGGCGCTTTCGCCGATGGTGCCGCCGCGGTCTTTGCCGACAGCGGCGATCACGGTCTCGACCGCTTCCTCGCCCAGCTTCTGCGCGATTTTTCCGGTGCCGCGCGCGAACAGCTTCGCCGTGTAGGACGCGTCCGCGTCGCCGCCCCGGCGGCTCGCGATCGTCTCAAACAGGCGGGCGATCACCGCGTCGGTATTCTGATTGATGCTCATGGTCCCGCGATATCAGATTGCCGGGCCGCTGTCATCCGAACAGTTCAGGCGGCGGCGTCTTCGACCGGCCGGATCGCGACGCCGGCGGCGGCCATATGCGCCTTCGCCTCCGGGATCGAATATTCCCCGAAATGGAAGATCGACGCGGCCAGCACGGCGCTGGCATGGCCGTCGCGAATGCCCTCGACCAGATGGTCCAGCGTGCCGACGCCGCCGGAGGCGATCACCGGCACGCTCACGGCGTCGGCCAGGGTGCGGGTCAGTTCGATATCGAAACCGGACCGAGTCCCGTCCCGGTCCATCGATGTCAGCAGGATTTCGCCGGCGCCGAGATCCGCCATGCGCTTTGCCCATTCGACGGCGTCGATCCCGGTCGGTTCCCGCCCGCCATGGGTGAAAATTTCCCATTTTCCCGGGCCGGTGGATTTCGCGTCGATCGCGACGACGATGCATTGCGCCCCGAATTTTTCGGCCGCCTCGCCCACGAATTCCGGCCGGTGCACGGCGGCCGTATTGATCGACACCTTGTCGGCGCCGGCCAGCAGCATCTTCCGGATGTCTTCGACCTGGCGGATGCCGCCGCCGACGGTCAGCGGCATGAAGCACTGTTCGGCGGTGCGGTTGACCACATCGAATATGGTGTCGCGGTTCTCGTGGCTCGCCGTGATATCCAGGAAGGTCAGTTCGTCCGCGCCCTGGCTGTCATAGAATTTCGCCTGCTCCACGGGATCGCCGGCATCTATCAGGTCGACGAAGTTGACGCCCTTGACGGTGCGGCCGTCCTTGACGTCGAGACAGGGAATGATACGCGCCTTGAGCATCGGGGTGGATTATCCTTTCAACACCGCGAGCGCTTCTGCGGCGTTCAGGCGGCCGTCATAGATCGCTCTGCCCGAAATCACGCCCTCAATGCCGGCGCTTTCATGCGCTTTCAGATCGACGATATCGGAAATGCCGCGAACGCCGCCCGAGGCGATCACCGGCGTTGTCAGCGCGAAGGCAAGATCGACCGTCGCATCGATATTGACGCCCTGCATCGCACCGTCGCGGTCGATATCGGTATAGACGATGGCCGCGACGCCCGCGTTTTCGAACTGCATGGCAAGGTCCAGCGCACGGGTATTGGATGTCTCCGCCCAGCCTTCGACCGCGACACGTCCGCGGCGGGCGTCGATGCCAACGACGATTCTGCCCGGATGCTTTTCGCACGCTGCGCGGACCAGATCGGGGTCCTTGATTGCAGCGGTCCCGAGAATGACCCGTTCGACGCCGGCGCTCAGCCAGCGGTCGATCGTTTGAATGTCGCGGATACCGCCGCCCAGCTGGACCGGTAGGTCGACGGCGGCGACAATGGCGGCGACCGCATCGCCATTGACCGGCGCTCCGGCAAAAGCACCGTTCAGATCGACGATATGGATCCATTCGAATCCGGCGGCGGCAAAGTCACGCGCCTGTGCTGCTGGATCGTCGTTAAAGGTCGTCGCCTGGTTCATCTCGCCCCGGACCAGCCGCACGCACGCGCCGTCTTTCAGATCGATCGCCGGAAAAAGTATCATTTCGCCGCTGTGTTCCTGTTTCTGTTTTTCTTCACTTTGGGCAGCTCTCTCAACTGCTTCGAATAGTAATGACCCTCGACAAATTTGCCGTCCACAAGGGCATATGTCGGGTTGGTGCCCCAGCGCTCGAAGCCCTGGTGTTCGTATATCTGGATCGCCGCCGTCTGGGTCGCCCGGAGGTCGAGGGTGAGCATCAGATAGCCGAGCTCGGCGGCGAGCTTTTCCACCGCCTGGACCAGTCGCAGCGAAATACCGTGCCCGCGGGCCCAGGGTGCGACGAAAAGCGTTGTCAGCAGTGCGGCGTGGGCCTGTGCCTCGTTATTGCGCGGGGGTTCCTGCAACTGGACGGAGGCGGCGATGCGCCCGTCCAGCCGGCCGACGAAAAGGTGACGCTCCGGCACCAGCACGACCCCGCGGAAGTAACGGCCGAGGACGGCGCGCGGCGGCGGCCGCAGCCATCCGAATCCGCCGCCGTCGAGAATCGCCGATTCCGCAGCATCGCACAGATCCTCGAGATCCTCGTCGAAGACTTCCTTCAGGGGCTCGACGACTGTTTTGACAACCATCCTTAATCTGCCTTTCCGTCCCATTTCAGGAAACCGCCAAGCAGACGGATGCCCGCCGCCTGACTTTTTTCCGGATGGAACTGCGTTCCGATCATGTTGTCGCGCCCGATAACCGCGGCGAAGCTGCCGCCGTAATCGGCGGATGCCAGCACATCGGTCTCCCGTGTGCAGACAATAGCGTAACTGTGCACGAAATAAGCGTGTGTGCCAGCTTCAAGCCCTGCAAGAACGGGATGCGCCCTGCCGGCAGGGCGGCGTTCCACGACATTCCAGCCCATATGCGGAATCTTGAGCCCCGGGTCGGATGGCTGCAGCGGGCGGACTTCGCCCGGAATCCAGCCCAGTCCGTCATGTGCGCCATGTTCGATTCCCCGGTCGGCCATCAGCTGCATGCCGACGCAGATGCCGAGAAACGGCTTACCGCGTTCGCGCACATTCCGTTCCAGCGCGTCGATCATACCGGGCAGCGAACGCAGGCCCGCCGCGCAATCGCCGAAGGCGCCGACGCCGGGCAGGACAATCCGGTCTGCAAGGTCCAGTGCCGCCGCATCGTCGGTAACCGTTATCCGGGTGTCGATACCGGTTTCGCGCGCCGCGCGTTCCAGCGCTTTTGCCGCCGAGCGCAGGTTGCCCGATCCGTAATCGATGACGACGGTCGCTCCCGGCGTTGTTCCGGCCATTGCGCTGGCGCCTACCATCGGGGAGTCGCTCAAGGCCTCACCGGTCCGGAGGACGTGTTGGCGGATGCCGCCGGCGCGACACCGGGCGAGGGCCGCAGGTCCATGGCGTCCGGGTGCAGGTCGACGAAACGGCGGAATGCAAGGTCCCGGTCCGGGGCGGCGGACAGGCCGCCCATATTCCAGCCCCGTGCGGTCAGTGCTTCGCGCCGCCAGTCATTGGCGCAAAACCCGATGACCATCGAGACGCCGAACATCACGACGCTATAGGTCATCGGATCTAGCCGCAGGATGGATTCGGCGATCCCCAGCGCGATCAGGACCGATAGAAGACCCGCGGCCGCAAACCACATCCGGTGCCAAAGCGCCCAGAACGGCCCGAAGAAAAAGGCCGGCCAGCAGAAGCCCTCCTTGATCAGGACGGCGTCCCGGTCGGGCGATAGTGCTGACGGCCGCAGATGTATCGTGAAGACCCGCATGTCGTTCTACCCGGTCAGCCGCCCAGCGTTCCCTTGGTCGACGGGATCGAATCCGCCGCACGCGGATCGGTTTCCGTCGCGTCGCGCAGGGCGCGGGCGAGCGCCTTGAAACAGCTCTCGACGATGTGGTGATTGTTTTCGCCGTATATATTTTCAACATGCAGCGTCACCCGCGCATTCTGCGCAAAGGCCTGGAACCATTCCTTGAAAAGCTCCGTGTCCATCTCGCCTAGCTTCGGCCTCGTAAAATCCACCTTCCAGATCAGATAGGGTCGATCGGAAACGTCGATCGATACACGGCTGAGCGTCTCGTCCATCGGGATCATGGCGGATGCGTAGCGCCGGATACCGCGGCGATCGCCGAGGGCCTTGTGAACGGCGTCGCCGATAGCGATGCCGGTATCCTCTGTGGTGTGATGGAAATCGATGTGAAGGTCGCCCTTTGAGCGCACGTTCAGATCAATCAGGCTGTGACGCGACAGGCTCTCCAGCATGTGATCGAGAAATCCAATACCGGTGTCGATATCGTATTTGCCGGTCCCGTCGAGGTTCAGCGCGACCTCAATGTCGGTTTCCGAGGTTTTTCTGGCAACTTTTGCTTCGCGCATGAGCGATTACCTGATGTTTAATGGGCGTCGGTTTTCCCGCAGAACGACGAATCAGAGCAGTAACTGTCTCGTGTATACTGTCTTGTATATTGGGTGACCGCACCGGAATCGCGCGTTTTTTATCAGGTAAGGGGTGCGGGCGCCAGTGGTCAACGGTTTGCAGGGGCAATCGCGCCATTGTTGATTCTCGTTGCGGAGACCCCTAAAAAAAGTGGCAGCATCCGGATTATTCGCGGCAAACGGGTGTTTGAGGTCGTGGGTGGCAAGGTAAAAGGGCGGGCGTAGCAGGTATGACAGAGCGGCAGTTTTCCGACGGCGCGTTGATCTACAGACAGGGCGATCCGGCGGACGGGATATATAGAGTCCGCTCAGGCAGAGTGCGTCTCAGGCGCGGCAGCGGCGACAGGGCGGGAACCGGAGATTTCGGCGTGGACAGTGTTTTCGGTGACGACGGGTTCCTGACCGGCGGGACGCGGGAAACAGATGCGGTTGCTGTCGGCGATGTGGCGGTTGAATTTCTGCGGCGAAACGAGTTTCTCGCCATCCTGTCCGTTCAATAGCATCTTCTGTCGCCGATATTCGGGCCGGTTTTCGATCTGGTCCGTCCTGTAACCGCACCTGCACCCGGCGTTGCAGCGACATCCATATCGCCACCGGCGGGGGATCCCGGACACAAAGATGCGGACATCGCGGGAACCGGACATGCCGGCCCGGCACCCGTGATCCGTCTTGTTCCCGATGGCAGGCGGTTGCGGCCGGCGCTGGGTTTGGAGGAAATAGCGGTGCACGAACTTCCCTTCAGGATCGGACGTTCGGCGTCTGGCGAGGGGAAGGACACGTATGACGACGTCAGTCTCGTGATCGACGATGTGCGGCCCTTCAACCTGTCGCGTCGGCATTTTTCGATCGAGCGGGAAAACGGGGCCCTGATGGTGCGCGACTGCGGCAGCTATCACGGAACCACGCTGAACGGCCAGATTCTCGGCGGCGACGGCCGACCGCTAAGCGCGCCATTGATGGCGGGAGAGAGCGAACTGGTGGCCGGGCGGTCGGATTCGCCGTTCCGTTTCAGGATTTACGTCCGGTAGACATCTGCGGAACTCGCGGTAGACTCCGCTTCCGCTCCCCGGGACGCTTATGCTGATTTTGGCGCGATCCGGGCCGGCATCGACACTGGCCCTTGACGATGCCCCGTGAACCATCATTTTAGGGTAACGGCGCTCATTTCCTATTCCGGCGCGGACAGCCGCGCCTTTCCGGAGAATTATGGCAGACAGCAAGACTGAAACATGGCACGGCACGACCATCCTGTCGGTGCGCAAGAACGGCAAGGTCGTCGTCGCCGGCGACGGTCAGGTGACATTCGGCAATACGGTCATGAAATCGAACGCCCGCAAGGTGCGGCTGCTGGGCGACGGCGGGGTTATTGCCGGTTTTGCGGGGGCGACCGCCGATGCCTTTACGCTTTTCGAGCGCCTTGAAGCGAAGCTCGAACAGCACCCCGGCCAGCTGACCCGTGCCTGCGTCGAACTGGCGAAGGACTGGCGAACCGACCGTTATCTCCGCCGTCTCGAGGCGATGATGGCCGTGGCCGACAGGGACGTGTCGCTCGTGCTCACCGGAACGGGGGATGTCCTCGAACCCGAAGACGGTATTATCGGCATCGGTTCGGGCGGGCCGTTCGCCCTTGCCGCGGCGCGGGGCCTGTTCGACCAGGACGGTCTCGAGGCCGAAGAGATCGCGCGCCGGGCGATGAAAATCGCCGCCGATATCTGCATCTATACAAATGAAAACGTCGTTGTTGAAAGTCTGTAGCCTGTGACAAGTTTCTCCCCCCGTGAAATCGTTTCCGAACTGGACCGCTATATCGTCGGCCAGAACGACGCCAAGCGCGCGGTCGCCATTGCCCTGCGCAACCGTTGGCGCCGCCAGCAGCTTGAAGATGACCTGCGCGAAGAGGTCCTGCCCAAGAATATCCTGATGATCGGCCCGACGGGCGTCGGCAAGACCGAGATTGCGCGCCGGCTCGCCCGCCTGGCGGATGCACCGTTCATCAAGGTAGAGGCCACCAAGTTTACCGAGGTCGGCTATGTCGGGCGCGACGTGGAATCGATTATCCGGGACCTGTCCGAAATCGCCATTCACATGACGCGTGAACGCATGCGCAAGGAAGTCGTCGCAAAGGCCGAAGTCGCTGCCGAGGAACGCGTGCTCGATGCGCTGGTCGGTGAAGGCGCCAGCGCGGATACGCGTCAGAAATTCCGCACCATGCTGCGCCAGGGCGAACTTGACGACCGTGAAATCGAAATCGATGTGCAGGATGCCGGCAGCGGGATGCCGACGCTCGAAATTCCCGGCATGCCGGGCGCCCAGATGGGCATGATCAATCTGAGCGAAATGATGGGCAAGGCGTTCGGCAACCAGACCAAGCCGAAGAAACTGACCGTGCTCGAAAGCTACGACCTGCTGATCGCCGAGGAGAGCGACAAGCTGCTCGACGACGACGTGGTGGTGCGCACCGCCCTCGACGCGGTCGAGCAGAACGGCATCGTTTTTCTCGACGAGATTGACAAGATCTGTGTCCGTTCGGAAGGCCGCTCCGGCGGCGATGTCAGCCGCGAGGGCGTCCAGCGCGACCTGCTGCCGCTGATCGAGGGCACGACGGTGGCGACCAAGCACGGCACGATCAAGACCGATCATGTCCTGTTCATCGCATCGGGCGCCTTTCATCTGTCAAAGCCCTCCGACCTGCTGCCCGAACTACAGGGGCGTTTGCCGATCCGCGTCGAGCTCAAGGCGCTAGACGAGGCCGACATGCGCCGCATCCTGACGGAGCCGGAAGCCAATCTGATCCGCCAGTACACGGCGCTGATGGCGACCGAGGGGATGACGCTGGCGTTCACCGACGAGGCAATCGATGCGCTGGCGAAGCTCGCCACCGACGTCAATCGTACGGTGGAAAATATCGGCGCCCGGCGTCTGCAGACGGTGATGGAACGCCTGCTCGAGGATGTTTCCTTCACCGCGTCCGACCGCTCCGGCGAGGCGCTGACCATCGATGCGGATTACGTGCGCGAAACCGTCGCCGATCTTGCGAAAGACACCGACCTGTCGAAGTTCATCCTGTAGGGTCTTTCAGCGCCGCCGCTTCAGCAGCACATAGAACGCCCCGCCGCCGCCATCGGCCGGCTGCGCGCCGGCAAAGCCGAGCACGCGCGCGCGATTGCCGGGCGCGTTCAGCCAGGCCGGCAGTTCGCGCCGGATAATGCCGCCGCCTTTTTTCATCGAGCCCTTGCCGGTGATGACGAGGACGCATCTTTTATCGTTCCGCTGGGCGTCCGCCAGAAAAGCATTCAGGGCATGCAATGCCCTGTCGGCGGTCAGACCGTGGAGGTCGAGGCGGCCCTGCGGGCGCAACCGGCCCTTGCGCAATTTGTGCATGGTCCGGCGGTCGAGATCAGCGGCCCTGCCGGCTTCAAGCACAGGTTTGGGCTGTGGGCGCGGGGGTGCGGGCGGTGGCGCGGGTTGCGCGGCTCGTCTCTGTCTGGGCGCGGCAACGGCTGGCGGCGCCGGTATCCCGGTATCTGCAGGCGGGAGCGTACGCCGCGCGATGGGCTTTGCATCCGCCATGGCGGCGCGGAACAGGGCTTCTTCTTCCGGCGTAAGGTGCCCCCGGGACCGGTCAGGTTTTCTGGCCATCGGCCCCGCTTTCGATCTCGCCCACCAGCACGATACGCAGCCGTTTCGGACCATGAACGCCGATGGTGACCGTGCGCTCGATATCGGAAGACCGCGAAGGCCCCGTGATAAGGGTCACCGTCCGCGGCAGGGCGGCGGCGGTTTCGCCATTGCCCCGGACCCGCGCCCAGGCGTCTTCGTAACCGCCGACAATCCGGTCGGCATGCACGATGGCGATATGGGTTTCCGGCAGAAAATTCAGCGTATACGGCGTGCCCGGGCCGCTTGCTACCATGATCGATCCGGTCTCGGCGATGCCGGCGACGGTCGGCGTGATCGAGACGGCATCGCTGCCATCGGTCGCGCCCCGGCGGATCTCCAGCCCCGGCGCATTCTCCCAGCCATAGGCATCCATCCCGGGATCGGGCGACATTACGGCGCGCGTCGGCAGGCCTTCTGTCTGGAGCCAGTCGGATATGGACCTTCCGACGGCGTTTGATTCCGCGACCCGGCCGATGGAAATCTCGGCCTCGGTCGCCATTTCGATGAAACGTGCGGTCAGCTCCGCCGGGCCGCCCTGCGCCCGGCGCGGGATCAGGGACCGGTTCGCGTATTCGGGCGGGGGCGGCGCGCCTGTACCCGCGGGCCGGTCGATCGCCGACCGGATGCGTCCGAGGATATCGTCCCGTGCGCTCATGACGGCGTCGTTCCCGGGTTTTCTTTCCGCCAGCGGTCGACGAACGTTCCGCCCTCGGGGGCGGGTAGATCGCGGGCAAAAGTCCAGTCGCCCGCCAGCGGCACGCGACGCAGGAACCCGCGGCGGCGGCCGAGCAACCGCAGCACGCGCAGCGCAATGCGGGCGCCCCAGCGGTACAGCACCGGCCGCTGTGCCGCCCATGCCCAGAGCGCCAACCCGCGCCGTGCCCCGGGCTTGTTCAGTTTCTGCGCATGGGCGATGTCGCGCCAGCGCCGCATCAGGCCGGGCAACGGAATCCGCATGGGGCAGACGGCTTCGCAATTGCCGCAGAAAGACGATGCTTCCGGCAAAGGCCAGGCCTTGTCGATGCCGTCCAGGGCCGGGGTCAGCACCGCCCCGATGGGTCCGCCATATACCCCGCCATAGGCATGTCCGCCGACCGCGCCGTAAACCGGACAGGCGGACTGACAGGCACCGCAGCGGATACAGCGCAGCACGTCGCGGAAATCGCCTTCGAGCAGCTTCGTGCGCCCGTTATCGAGCAGGATGAGATGAAATTCCTCCGGCCCGTCCAGGTCGTCCGGCCGTTTCGGGCCCGTCGCAAAGGTCGTGTAGCAGGTGATCTCCTGCCCGGTTGCCGATCGTGCGAGGATGCGCAGGGTCGACAGGGCGTCGTCGATGCGCGGCACGACTTTCTCGATGGCCGCGATGACGATATGAACCCGCGGCAGGGTCTGGGTCAGGTCGCCATTGCCCTCGTTGGTGACGACCACGATGGACCCGGTCTCGGCGATCAGCATGTTGGCGCCGGTGATGCCGACATCCGCGGACAGGAATTTTTCGCGCAGCCTGGTCCGGGCTTCCTCTGTCATATCGCGCGGCGCGTCCAGCGGTCGTGCGGGATCGAGCATCGTATGATGTTCACGGAAGGTATCCGCGATCTGTTCTTTCTTTAAATGAATCGCCGGCATGACGACGTGGCTCGGCGTTTCGTGGCGCAGTTGCAGGATGTATTCGCCGAGATCGGTTTCCACCACGTCGAGGCCGTTCGCGATCAGGTAGTCGTTGAGCGCGATTTCTTCCGACACCATCGACTTGCCCTTGCCGACGGTTTTCGCACCCGCATCGCTGCAGATCTGCAGGATCGTTTCACGGGCATCGCCCGCATCGTTGCACCAGTGCACGTGGCCGCCCGCATCGATGACATTGGCTTCGAGCGTCTCGAGATAGTGATCGAGATTGGCGAGCGTATGGTTCTTGATGGCGACGGCGCGGTCCCGCAGGTCCTCGAACTCCGGCAGGCGGCCGGTGATGACCGGCCGGGCAAGGCGGGTGTCGCGCTGCAGTTTCGCCAGCGCCGACTGCAGGTCGGCATCCGCCTGCGCCCGCGCGGCATTCTGTGAAAATTCGAGACTGGTCTGCTGCATGATGCTCAGGCCTTCCCGGTATCGCCGCCGCCGATGGCGGGACCGGTCGCCGTGCCGGCCAGGACCTCGGCGACATGACGCGCCTCGACGGATTCGCCGCGCCGGGACAGCCGCCCGGCGATGTTCATCAGGCAGCCGAGGTCGCCGGACAGCACGGTGGCGGCGCCCGTGGCGACGATATCGTCGATTTTATGGTCAATCATCGCGCCGGAGACTTCGGGGTATTTGACGCAGAACGTGCCGCCGAACCCGCAACACACATCGGGGGCGTCGAGCTCCCGCAGGTCAAGCCCGTCTACCTTTGCGAGCAGCTGGCGGGGCTGGTCCCTGATGCCGAGTTCCCGGAGCCCCGAACAGGCATCGTGATAGGTCACGCGCGCGGGCCAGCGCGCGTCAATGTCCGACCAGCGACAGACGTCGGTCAGGAACGAAACCAGCTCCCATGTCCGGTCCGCAACCGCGCGGGCGCGGGCTGCGAATTCCGGATCGTCGGCCAGAAGTTCCGGATAATGATGGCGCAGCATCCCGGCGCAGGATCCGGAGGGTGCAACGACATAGTCGAAATTCTCCAACAGGCCGATGGTCTGGCGCGCGATTGCCGCGGCGTTGCGGCGGTCGCCGGCGTTATAGGCGGGTTGGCCGCAGCATACCTGGGCGGCGGGCACATCGACATCGCAGCCGGCTTTCTGCAGCAGGCTTGCCGTGGCGAAACCGACCGACGGGCGATAGAGATCGACCAGGCAGGTGGCGAAAAGCCCGACGCGCGGTCGCCCGGTCACGACGTTGGTCCTGAAAAAATCATACCGGCAGGATGGCCGGACGCGTATTACTCCGCAAGGGAGAACATCAGCAGAAGCGTTCGCTGGAGAATGTGGAAATTGTCGTCGGAAACGACGTAAATCATGGTTTCGCCCGTTTCGCCCCGGCGCACGTCGATGCCTTCGAAATTATCCGCGACCAGAGGCGGGGACAGTTCGGCAAGCTCGGTCCCCTGAAAAATGCGTCCCGGGACGATGGTGCCCGGCGGTACGCGGCTTATGCGGACGGCTATTCCGCCAATCGTCGTAAAGCGCCGTTCGAGGAGAAACACCGTGCCGTCATCGCGGGTGGCGGCACCGACAGGATGGAAAATGCCGGTCTTCCGAAAGCCGACGGCGCGCCATGCACAGCCGGCGCCGACCCAGCCGGCCGCGATGCCGGGGCTCGCTTCCAGCCGTTCGGAGAGGATCAGCAACTGGTTGCCCCAGAGCCGGGTGATGGCTTCCGCCCCGCC
Source organism: Rhodospirillaceae bacterium (assembly GCA_038120765.1). Taxonomy (GTDB): domain Bacteria; phylum Pseudomonadota; class Alphaproteobacteria; order MPNO01; family UBA830; genus CAXBCP01. The sequence goes on along the minus strand of JAYOMI010000056.1, from coordinate 11,965 downwards.
ATTGTTCGGCGCCCTTCGAAGTGCTGCCGGGAAACCGAACGGTTTTGCCGCTTCGCCCGGCGTCATGAAGCGATGGAGCCGGTGGCGCTGTTCGAATCCGACGACAAGCGAGCCGTCGGTCAGGCGCAAGATCGATTCAGAATCCGTCTCCGCGCGGCCGGTCACCGGAGCGCCGCCCTCGGCGCGGATCGCCATCATCCGGGTGTCGGACAGTCCGGAAAGCGAGCGGTCGCGGTTATAGGCCAGCACCGCGGTAAACCAGTCTCCGCGGTCCGTTACGGCAATCAGCCGGCGTCCGTCAGGTGATATATCCAGCCCCGACAGACCGCCGAAGCGCCTGTCGGTCGAGCGAATATCGAGGCCGCCGCGGTATTTCAATTCCCCGACCGTGTCGCGCTCCGTATCGTCATGCGACAGGATGACCTCGAACGTGCGCACCTCGATCTCGTCCGAGACCGGGGACGCCGATACCGCCGTCGTCAGAGACAGCCAAAGCAGCACGGCGACGGCAAGCTTCATGGCGGGCTTTAGCTTCCCGGCGCCAGACCGCGCGGACGAAGAAACCAATAACGTCCGGGGGACTTCATCTTGCCGGCCAGCTCCGCTGCCCGTGCGCCCGCGCCCCAGAAAATGTCCGCGCGGACGGCGCCCCTGATCGCGCCGCCCGTATCCTGGGCGATCATCAGGCGCCGATAGGCGCTTGCCGGTTCGGTCGGCAGGGTCGTGTCAATCCAGACCGGCAGGCCGAGCGGCAGTATGTTCCGGTCTACGGCGATGCTGCGTTCGGGCGTCAGCGCGACACCCTGGGCGCCGATCGGCCCCGCTTCGGTCAGCTCGCGAAAAAACACATAGGATTCATTGGTGCGCATCAGCTTTGCGCCGTCCGCCGGGTTTGCGCGCATCCACTTCCGGATTTCCTGCATGGACATGCGTTCGCGGGGGATCGCGCCCCGGGCGATCAGTTCGCGGCCGATGGCGGTATAGGGATGTCCGTTGGTGCCGGCATAGCCGACGCGCAGAACGGTCCCATCGCGCAGCCGGATACGTCCCGATCCCTGAATATGGAGAAAGAACGCATCCGCCGCATCGTCCACCCAGACGAGCTCCAGCTGTCGGCCGCGCAGGGCGCCGCGTTCGATCTGGGCCCGGTTGTGGAAGGGAACCAGCCGACCCTGCACGACCCGTCCGGCGATCCGCTTGCCCTTCAGGTCCGCGTCGAAACGGCCGAGATCGACGGCCACCAGTTCCGGCGGTCGCACATGCAGTGGGACGTTGAAGGGACCCTGACGCTTCCGCGCGCCGCGGAGCTCGGGTTCGAAATACCCGGTGATCAGCCCCTCGCTGCCATCCCGTCCCGACACCGCGGCGGGTACAAACCGGCGCTCCAGAAACGCCCGGGCGGCGGCATCGTTGCCGGCGGGCAGCGCGCGGGCTTCCGCGCAGATATCCTGCCAGACCGCAGCGGTGCCGAATCCGTCGACGCCGCGTTTCTCCAGCGGCGGGCAGGACCGGATGAGGGACGGGATCGCAGCGGCATGCCGGTCCGATGCCCAGCCCGGCAGCGCCGAATAGGGAACGTCGCGGAAGGATGGTGTATCGGGGGCATCGGGAGCCGTGATCTGCGTACAGGCCGATGCAAACAGTGCAAGGCCCAGAACCGGCAGGAGCGCATGCGCCGAGGCCCTGGATCTGATCTTCGGCGGAGCGGAGCGTTTGGTCATGGATTTGGGCCGGTATCCGGGACGTCGCGGTTGCACTGTCAGCAGCACCAGAGATGTGGGCGGTGGCGGGCGATCCCTAGTTCTGGCTGCTGGTTTCGACCAGCTTCCAGTTCGGATCGCTCGACTTGGTATCGCGCGAGAACGTCCAGATATCGGTTATTTCGGTCACCTGGTTCGGATCGCCATCGACCACACGGCCTTCGGCATCGTGCGTCACGTTTACCTGTTCCGACACGAATTTGACCGTTACCATCGCGTTCCGGCCATCCATCGCCGCTTCGACGACGTCCGCCGAACTGATACCGATAATTGTCGTCTCGAGTTTTTCGTTGGCTTCCCGGCGGGCGACGATCGCCTCGTTGAAGTTCTCGAACACGTCTTCGGCCAACAGGTTTTCAAGGGTTTTGGTGTCGCCTTCGGCAAAGGCCTGAACGATCATCTCGAAAGCCGCGCGGGCGCCATTGGCGAATTCCACCGGGTGGAAACTGCTATCGGCGATGCGGATCTGGGTAATGCCCGAGGCAAGCGGATCGTTGGGATCGAGATTGGCCACCGGATCGTCCATAGGCTCAGCCATATCGTCCGGCCCGTCCTTGTAACGATTGGGCAGTTCGACGACATTTCCGTCCTTCTGCGCATCCTGCTGGCGGCGCGAAATGGGGTCCTGACGCGGCTCCTGATGGCCGGTTTTCTTTCCCAGAACGCTGCGCAGGCGCAGCACAAGAAATGCCGCGACCATCGCGAAAAGGACAATATCGAGGAACTGAAACCCGTCACCCATCATTTTGCTTTCCGGCGCCCGTCCCCGGGCGCTCCATTGTCGTCAGACGCTGTCCATACAGGGCGGTCGGATGGACCGAGGCGCATACATTGGAATCTACGTGGATATAATACGTTGGTTCTGCCGCAATCGTTACCACATAGTTCGGTATCGCGCCGCGCAGGTCATCCCAACCTTTGTTTGAACCTTCGCAACAGACCCCGTACCCTAAAGTACATAGGACGTCCACCGGGAAATCGCAAGCATGGCAATCCTTTTGCTGGCAATGTTTATTGCCGTTCCGATCATCGAAATCGGCCTTTTTATCGAAATCGGCGGGTGGATCGGCCTGTGGCCGACCCTCGCCATCGTCATCCTGACCGCTTTCGCCGGGACAACCTTGCTGCGCCTTCAGGGGCTTGCGGTACTGCAA
>JAYOMI010000056.1:0-9041 GCA_038120765.1 Rhodospirillaceae bacterium | reverse complement strand
GCACAGCCCGCAACGAGTTGCCCGTTCAGGAGGTATTTGACGGGTTGTGCCTGCTTATTGCCGGTATTTTGCTCCTGACACCGGGTTTTTTCACCGATGCGTTCGGATTTTTGCTGTTTGTGCCGCCTTTCCGGCGGTTTGCGGCCGTTGCCATCGGCCGTTGGCTGGTCAGAAGCGGTAAAATATCGGTTTCAGCTGCCGGATTCAGTGGCGGTCAGCCCGGATCCGGGCCCGGAACAGGGTCCGGCCCCGGCTGGGGCGGCGGCCGGACCGGGAGAGGTCCAGCCGGCGGCCCCGTTATCGATGGCGATTTCGAGGAGGTCGATCCTTCACCGCCCGACCGCGACCGGCTCGGTCCGAAAGACCGCTAGTGCCGGGTTCCGCTCGGCGGCCTGGCGGGCATTCGCCAGTTCGGGCTATTTGTCCCGGGATCAGCCCCGGACAGTCGGTTTTCTGAGTTTTGCGACGCATTCCGCCCGGTCCTGCCGGATTTTGGGGTCTGCATTTCTGGTTTCGATATGATCGACCCGCTGGGAACCGGCCCTTGGATAGAAAAACAGCTCCAGAACGCATGTCCCGTCACGATATCGCCAGAATTCACCCGGCGGGTCCCGCCGGACGAAGACAGGCGCGCCGAATAACGCCGTTATGCGATCGCCGGTCATCCCGACGAGGCTTGCGGGATCAATAGGCGGCGGCGACGGCACCGGGGTCGGAATGGCCACCGGATCGGGTTGTCGTTGCGGCTCGACCATGGCCCGGTTTTCTGCGGGCGCCACGGCTCCCGCCGGGCCGTCAGGGCCGGCTGTCGGGCCGACACAGGCGCCGAGCACGGCACAGGTAGCGACGGCAATCAGTCTGGAGCGCATAATTCCGTCGGTTCCGGAGATATCCTCAGGCGTCGCTCGACGGGTCGAACAGACCGATATCGCCGACCACTTCGCCGCCGCGTTCGATCTCCAGCTTGCCGAAGCGGACAGTGCCGGTAATCCGGCCCGAGGAGCGGACGATCAGGATGTCCCGCGCGGTCAGCGTGCCTTCGAAATTTCCGCTTATTTCAGCCATATCGATGGCGGCGGAACCCTTGAATGTCCCTGTCGATGCGATTTCGATCTGGCGGCAGTCCTGCAGTTCGGCCTCGACCCGGCCCTCGACCACCAGCTTGTCGCAGGCGCTGATATTGCCGCTCAGCTGGATCTCGCGGCCGACGATCAGCTTCTTGCCTTCCGGGCTGCTCAGGTTGGACGGCCGGGAGACAGCCTGAAGGTCGTGGGCCGGGCGGGGAACGCCCGCCGGGCGCAGCGCGTTGGGCGGCGCACTGCCGGCGCTGGCTTTCAGCGGCAGCGCCGCGTGGGTCTCGGGTTTTGTCTGATCTTCCTGGTCCGCCATGGTCCTGTCTTTCCGGTAAGTGCCGCAATGCGGCGGTTCTCTGTCCGCTTTCGCGGTGGTTCAGGCGCGTGCCGCGCGACCGCGAACGCCTTCGAATACATGCACCATAAAGGCCGCCGCCACCACCGGCATCAGCCAGTTGACGAAGGGTATGGTCATCAGAACGGCAATTGCGATACCGCACATGAAAACGCGAATTCTGTACTGACGCCGCAACATCCGGCCGGGGGCCGGATCGAGCCGGCGGACAGCCGCAAACTCGAAATACTCACGTCCGAGAAGATACCCGTTGAGCGCATAGAAGACAAAGGGAATGAACGGGATCAGCACCAAGGTGATCAGCATCAAGGGCACGACGATGATGAACACCAGCAGGTTGAGGACCACCGTCACGCCGGTAAAACGCACCGCATTGCCGACCATTTCCATGACCGGCTCCTCGCGTGCCGCCGGCAGGTCCGGATAGTGTCGCGCCTCGACGGCGCTCGCGATCTCTTCCAGCATGAAAGAGATGATGATGCCGGTGAACGCCGGAAACAGGAACAGCCCGATAACGAAGGCCGCGCCGCCGCCCAGGAACGCTATCGCGCTGTCGATCCAGCCTATCCCGAAAAACGACAACCCGCTCAACAGCCAGCTGGCGGCAAACATCAGCCCGACGAAAAGCGCGGCGCTGATCAGCACGGCGCGGATAATCACGCCGCGGATGCGCGGATCGCCCAGTTGCTCGATAGCCAGATAAAGTCCTGAAAACATAACCTTGCCGATTGTATGTCCGAAGTGCTGCCCGCCTGTTTAACCGCCGTCCGACCGGCGGCGCAAGGCTCGAATCCGTGTTGTCCGCAGATATGGGGTGGCTCGGGGCAGTTTCCATTGCAGTGTGGTTCTTCGCCGTTATACTGCGCGCCGAATCTCAGAAATTTCCGTACCGTAACAGGAGTACCCCATGGCAGACGCCCACCTAGATGTCGTCGGCGTTGGCAACGCGATTGTCGATGTGATCGCACAGGCCGACGACGCGCTGATCGAGCGCCTCAGCCTCAGCAAGGGAACCATGACCCTGATCGAGGCCGAGGACGCCGACCGGCTCTATGCCGAAATGGGGGCAGGCATCGAAACGTCCGGCGGCTCTGCCGCCAACACGCTTGCCGGCATAGCTTCGCTTGGCGGCGCGGGCGCCTATATCGGCAAGGTCCGCGACGACCAGCTCGGCGGGGTTTTCAGTCACGATATAAAGGCCGCCGGTGTCGACTATCGGTCGCGGCCGGCGACCGAGGGGGAATCCACGGCCCGGTGCCTCATCTTCGTTACCCCCGATGCCGACCGCACGATGCAGACCTTTCTCGGGGTCAGTGTCATGCTCGGCCCGGACGACATCGATCCCGAGGCGATCGGCGATGCGCAGATCACCTATCTCGAGGGTTATCTGTTCGATCGCGACGCGGCTAAGGAAGCCTTCGTCAAGGCGGCGGAGCTCGCGCATGCCGCCGGGCGCAAGGTTGCCCTGTCTCTGTCAGACCCGTTCTGTGTGGATCGACATCGCGCATCGTTCCGGCACCTGGTCGAAGGTCATGTCGATATCCTGTTCGCTAACCATGACGAGATCACGTCACTGTTCGAGACGGAGTCCTTCGACGATGCCGTCGGCCAGCTCGCCGGCAAGGTGGAATTCGCCGCCGTGACCCGGGGCGCCGAAGGCTCTGTGATCGTCACCGCAGACGCGTTGATTGAAATCCCCGCGGAACCGGTGGCAAAGGTAGTAGACACCACGGGCGCCGGCGATCTTTATGCGGCGGGCGTGCTGTTCGGCCTCACCCAGGGGTATGAGCTCGATATTGCCGGGCGGATCGGCTCAATCTGCGCCGCGGAGGTTATCAGCCACTACGGCGCGCGGCCCGAAACGTCTCTTTCAGCCCTCGTAAAGGAAAAACTGGGATAATTTTTGAAAATCGCTGTATACAGCGGTTGCAAAACGCATATCTATGTTGAAATCGAACGGGCGGGTCAGATGACCCGCCTCGTTATTTTTGGAAGAACGAACCGTGACAGAACTTCGTAATATCGCGATCATCGCGCATGTCGATCATGGCAAAACGACCCTGGTCGACCAATTGCTGCGGCAGTCCGGCACCTTCCGGGACAATCAGCGCGTTGCCGAGCGCGTCATGGATTCCAATGACCAGGAGCGCGAGCGCGGGATCACCATCCTTGCGAAATGCGCGTCGGTTGAATGGAACGGCATTCGCATCAATATCGTAGATACCCCCGGCCATGCCGATTTCGGCGGCGAAGTCGAACGTATCCTGTCGATGGTCGATGGCGCGCTGGTGCTGGTGGACGCGGCCGAGGGTCCGATGCCGCAGACCAAGTTCGTCACCATGAAGGCGCTGGCGCTCGGGCTGAAACCGATCGTCGTCGTCAACAAGGCGGATCGTCCCGATCAGCGTGCCTACGAAGTTCAGGAAGAGGTGTTCGATCTTTTCGCGGCGCTTGGCGCAACCGACGAGCAGCTCGATTTCCCGACGCTCTACGCCTCCGCGAAAGAGGGCTGGGCGGCGGAGGATCTCGAAGCGCCTCGGGAATCGCTGACCCCGCTGTTCGAACTGATCACCAAGCATTTCGGCCCGCCAGTCGCAGATGCCGATGCGCCCTTCGCGATGCTGGCGACGATTCTGGAATACGACAACTATCTTGGCCGTGTCCTCACGGGCCGTGTCGAACGGGGTGTCGCCCGGATAAATGCGCCCGTCACCGCGCTGAGCCACGACGGCAAAAAACTCGAATCCGGCCGGCTGACCAAGCTGCTGGCATTCCGTGGCATCGAACGCGTGCCGGTGGAAGAGGCACGCGCCGGCGATATCATCGCCATTGCCGGGCTGAAGGAAGCGACGGTTGCCGATACGATCACGGACCCCGATGCGGGTGTGCCGATTCAGGCCCTGCCGGTGGATCCGCCGACCCTGTCGATGAGCTTCTCGATCAACGATTCGCCGTTTGCCGGCGATGACGGCGACAAGGTGACGTCGCGTCTCCTGGCGGCGCGCCTGATGCGCGAGGCCGAGGGCAATGTCGCGATCAGCATCGAACGGACCAATGACGAGAACGTCTTCGAGGTGAAGGGCCGCGGCGAATTGCAGCTCGGCGTGTTGATTGAATCGCTGCGCCGCGAAGGCTTCGAGCTGTCCGTCTCCCGCCCCCGCGTGCTGTACCGGAACAATCCCGAGACGGGCGAACATGAAGAGCCGATCGAAGAGGTCGTGATCGACGTCGACGACGCCTATGTGGGTCCCGTTGTCGAGGCCATGGGCGAGCGGCGCGGCGAGATGACGGACATGCGTCCGTCCGGCGGCGGCAAGACGCGCCTGACATTCCTGGCGCCGTCGCGCGGCCTGATCGGCTATCACGGCCAGTTCCTGAACGAGACCCGCGGCACTGGCGTGATGAGCCGTCTGTATCATTCCTACGCGCCGTACAAGGGCAAGGTGCCGGGTCGCCGCAACGGCGTGCTGATTTCGAACAGTAAGGGAAAATCCGTGCCCTTCGCCCTGTGGAATCTTGAGGAACGCGGCGAATTGTTCATCGGCGGCGGCACGGCGGTTTATGAGGGTATGATCATCGGCGAGCACAGCCGGGGCAACGACCTCGAAGTGAATCCCCTGAAGACCAAGAAGCTGACGAACGTGCGGGCCTCAGGTACCGATGACGCCGTGCGCCTGACAACGCCGCGGTCGCTTCGTCTGGAAGAGGCAATCGCCTATATCGACGACGATGAGCTGGTGGAGGTGACGCCGCTGAATATCCGCCTGCGCAAGCGCCTTCTCAACCCGCATGACCGCAAGAAGGAGTCCAGGCGGGAATCGGAAATCGCCTAGGCCGCCCGCCGCGTCACAGGTTTTTCATCGTCCTGTCATAAAACCGCGTTATTCCGTCCACAGATCAACAAGTGGGTGACGCTCATGGCGGACAAGATTCACAATGTATTGTTCCTGTGCACCGGCAATTCTGCGCGGAGCATCATCGCCGAAGCCGTTCTCAACCGCGAAGGTGCGGGGAGATTCAAGGCCTTCAGCGCCGGCAGCATGCCGAACGGGGAGGTTCATCCCTATGCGCTGGACCTTTTGAAACTCCAGAATTTTCCGACAGAAAACCTGCGCTCCAAGAGCTGGGATGAGTTTGCGGCACCCGATGCGCCGGTGATGGATTTCGTCTTCACCGTCTGTGACAATGCCCGGGATGAGGTCTGTCCTGTCTGGCCCGGCCAGCCGGTGACGGCCCATTGGGGTATACCCGATCCCGCGGCCGTTGACGGCAGGGAGGCCGTTCGGCGCGCGGCTTTTGCGGAAACCATGCGGTTCATGACCAGCCGGATTTCAATCTTCGTAAATCTGCCACTTGACCGTCTGAGCAAGCTCTCGCTGCAGGAGAATCTCGATAATATCGGGCGGCGGGAAAACGCCTGAAAGGCCTCGCCCATGACCGGTCCGGAGACCCGTCCGGTCAGACCATCTGATCCAGTTCGGCCAGAAGATAGGGACGGAACCTTTCGTAGTTCTCGATCATCGGGAAATGGCCGATATCCTTCATGATGGTCAGCCGGGATCCGGCGATGGCATCCGCCGCCGCCTGCGACATTTCCGGGGTAGCCGAATAATCGTATTCCCCTGTCAGCAGAGAGACCTTGCAGCGGTTCGTATCGATGGTTTTGATCTCTTCGCGCGCGTCCCAGTCCTCGCAGTAAAAATAGACGTCGCCCTTGTACACGCCCGGACCTCCCTGGCTGTAATACCACCAGTTTTCGCGGCAGCCGGCCTCGGGCGACGATGGCGCGTTCAGCCCGTAGGTATAGCTCGCCGCCAGTTCGCCGCCATGGATTGCCGGGTGATGCAGGAAATCGTTGTCGCGTCCGCCCGCGACCGCTGCACTTTCCAGACCGATAATCCCGGTGATTTCTTCCTGATAGCGGGCCGCCACACCCAGCGTTACCGCGCCGCCCATCGAGCAGCCCATCACGATGGGTCGTTCGACGCCCAGCGCCAGCCAGAAGTCGTGGATCAGGTTCAGGTAGACGTCGGTGGTGAGCTGGTACCTGGTGAGCCACCAGTTTTCCGGCGGGTTGGACCGGCCGTGATAAGGCATGTCGAAAGCGATCACGCGGCATTTCGCCGTCACGTCCGGATCGTTCAGAACATGACGGAACTGACGGCTGTCGGTGCCGGCGGTATGCAGACAGATAAGCGGCACGCCTTCGCCCGCTTCCTCGTAAAAAATCCGGTAGTCCACGCCACCGCTGGTGACGTTGATATAGCGGGCGGTGATCGGTTCGTGACCGGGGCTAAGCGGCTGCATCGAGCGGCTCCATCTGCTTGAGGATATTCATCATGCGGTGCAGCGCGCGGGCGTTCTGCATCGTCGCCAGGGTATTTCCGTCGAGCACGAACTCGTCGACGCGCATCAGCATCGCGAAAAAGTCGTGATAGAGCGGCGGCGGATTGGGGCTGATGAACTTGTGCCAGACCGACATCGGCGCGCGTAGCGAAAACGCGGACGGGCGATCGAAGCGCGGATTTTCATCGATTTTCACGATTTTACCCTCGCGGACCGAGATCAGAAAATCAGTGCCTTCGAAGGAGATCTTGAAATTTTCCGTGAACCAGTCACCGATGACGGACATCTCGGGATCGCTGTTGACTGCGTCCCGGTATTTTTCCATCCAGGCAAGAGAAGGCCGGTTGGGCATGTTATGTACTCCCTATGGACCGCTGATTATTGACAGCTTTGCAGAACGAAAAACACCCCCGACCGGGGCCGGGGGTGTGGAGTTGTTTACGCAGGATGCTATTTACGGGTTGCCGCGACGGCTTCCTTCAGCATGGCGTACATGTCCTTGGTTGCCGGATCTTCGCCGAGAATCTTGTCGGCGATCGGCGTTACCCGGCTGCGGAGCTCGGCCAGTTCGGCCTCCGTCAGACGGTGAACCGTGGCTTCCTTGGCCCAGCCCTCTTCGGCTTTCCGGTTCTGGCCGGCGCCCCATTCACCGCCCATCGGGGTGACAAGCTTGCCCGACTCGACGACGATGTCGCGCAGGTCCGAGGGGAGCGTTTTCATCCACGCCGTGCTCATGAACTGACCGCAGGTGATCTGGCCCATGCCGGTCAGAGTGATGTGCTTCGCGACCGTCCAGAACTTGGACGGAAACATCACGCCGATTGAACTGCGGACGCCGTCAATGGTGCCGCGCTGCATGCCGGGCAGGACTTCGGAATAGGGCATCGGCACGCCTGTCGCGCCCATCGCCTTGATCACTTCGCGCTCCAGCGGCGTTGCCAGGACGCGGATCTTTCGGCCTTTCAGCTCGTCAAGTTTCGTGAAGGGCTTCACCGTCGCAATCGATGTGCCGCCACAGGCCCACAGGGTATTGATGATGAAACCCTTGGATTCGCCCATCCGCGTGAATTTACTGTGGAATGCCGGGGTGTTGATCGCCCGGTGTGCGTGCGCTTCGTCATCGAACAGGCCGGGGGCATCGGTGACCATGAAGCGCTTGTCGATGCCGATGAAGAATCCCGGCGGAATGTTGAACGCTTCCTGGGTGCCGAGCTGGATGCCTTCAATCTGGCGCGGAATCTTGCCGAGCTGTGCGGCCGGAAAAACGCCGACCTTGATGCGGCCGCCGGATTTTTCCTCGATGTATTTCTTCTGCCAGTTGGCCACGAAGTGGTTCGAGTCGTTAACCGTGACCATACCGATTTTCATCGTGTAGGTTTTCTGGGCCTGCGCGGGCGCAACTGCCATGGCAGTTGCTGCCGCCATGGCGGCGGAAGTGAGTAGAAGTCGTTTCATTGATCGTCTCCCGTGTTGAAGATTTTAATAGATAGTCTGCAGGGTTGACCCCAGTCCGCAAATTTATCGGGAAAAGCTATCACAGGACGCTTTGGCTCTGCAAACTTGGTAATCTAACCATTATGCAGTTCGCCCGGAAAAATACAGAACAGCGCGCCCGCTCCATGGGAAACGGGCGCGCTGGCGGATGGAATGTGTTACTGGCGGGTTGCGGCAGTCACTTTCTGCAGCAAGGCATAGATCTCTTTCGTCTCAGGATCTTCGCCCAGGATTTTGTCGGCGATCGGCTTTACCCGGTTGATAAGGTCGGCTTTTTCAGCGTCTTAAAGACGATGAACGAAAGCGCCCTTTTCCCCGGCCCAGTTTTTCTCGGCCTGGCGGGTCAGGTCATGGCCCCAGGCACCCGCCATCGGCGTTACCTTCTTGCCGGAATCCAGAACGATTTGCTTCAGATCTGCGGGGAGCTTGTTAAGCCAGGCAGTGCTGACGAACTGGCCGCAAGTAATCTGGGCCATACCGGTTAGCGTGATATGCTTTGCAACCGTCCAGAATTTGGAAGGATGCATGACGCCGATTGAGCTACGAACGCCATCAATGGTCCTGCGTTGCAGGCCGGGCAGGACTTCCGAATAGGGGATTGGAATACCGGTCGCGCCGAGTGATGCGATAACTTCACGCTCCAACGGCGTGGCCAGGACCCTGATCTTGCGGCCCTTGAGTTCATCGATCGTCTTGAACGGCTGCAGGGTTGCGATCGAGGTTGCGCCGCAGCCCCAGAGCGAGGTTATGACAAACCCCTTTTTCTCGCCCAT
>JAYOMI010000055.1:0-23810 GCA_038120765.1 Rhodospirillaceae bacterium | reverse complement strand
CTGTAGCCGATCCCGACACCGCCGTCCTGAACCAGACCGATGGTCAGCGCGCGCGGAATGAACTTGTCGTAGACCGACGGGTCCTCTGTCAGCTTTGCAACCAACGCATCCAGGCCGGTTTTCTTCAGGATATTGTCGAACTGCTTGCTGATGAGGTCGGCCTTGAACGCCTTGCTCGAGACATAGGCGTACTGGTCCTTGAGATCGGCGGTAAACGCTTTGACGTCCTGCATCAGCTTCTTGTTCGATTTCTGGAAATCGGACGTGAATTTCTCAAACTGCTTGAGCGAGCCCTGTCCCTTTTTCTGGCACTTGTTCTGCACGAAGTCCTCGACCAGACCCTTGTCACAGGATGGAATCCGTTCGACCACCAGGCAGGGACGCTGGTTGAGCTTGCCGCAGGACAGCGCGCCCTTGGCCACGCATTTGTTCTGGCCGAAATCCTCTTTCAGGCCGCGAGCGCCTCCCCGGGGGCAGCCATCGCCAGCAGCGTCATGCCGACCGCAAGACAGAACGTCGCGAAAATCCGACTTTTGTTAAGAAACCGAAAGATCCCTGAAGATCCGGACATACCTGATTCGCCCCCCGAAAATGGTGCGGTGTTTTCTTGATCTTCGTCCGCCCCGCCATTCGGACGGGGTAAAGCTGCCACCGAAAAATCCGCCGGGCAACCCTTTTCGGGACCGCGCAGAAGCCGCCAGGCCCAGCCGCGGGGCGTCTGCGCGCCGACCGCCTCATTCAGCGACGAAATCGAACGTCCAGCCGGCCCCCTTTGACACGATTTTGCCGATCCCCGTGCCGGTGAAATGGGCGGGATAAATCATCGCATCCGTATCGCCGTAACGGTTCAGGAAATCGTAGCGCGACCGGCGCGACAGATCAGGGTCGGTACAGACAGTGCTCGACAGTTGCGGCTCGGCGATCTGCAGCGGGTGATGAAACAGGTCGCCGGTAAACAGCGCCGTCTCGCCGCCATGGTCCAGATGCAGGGCAACGTGGCCGGGCGTGTGACCGGGGGTCGGCTCCAGCACGATGCCGTGGTCGATCTCGTGATCGTTATCCACCAGATCGGCGCGTCCTGCTTCAACCACCGGTCGTACACTGTCGTTGAATACGTTATCGCCCACCTCGGAAGCGCCCAGCATGTTCTCCCAGTGACGGTATTCGTCCGCCGAGAAAACATAGCGCGCATTCGGGAAGGTCGGCACCCATCTTCCGTCGACCAGCTGCGTGTTCCAGCCGACATGATCGATATGCAAATGGGTGCACATCACGATATCGATGTCTTCGGGCGTCAGGCCGACCGCGTTCAGGTTCTCCAGCCACGGCCAGTTCTGGCGGTGCCAGTTCGGCCGGCCGGGACGCTCCTTGTGATTGCCGATGCAGGCATCCACCAGAATGTTCAGCCGCCCAGTACGGATCACGAAGCTCTTGAAGGAAAACAGCAGCTTCTGCGTTTCGGCGTCCATGTAATCCGGCAGCATCCAGGAAAGATGCGGCGCGACGATCTCGTCGGTCGCGCCGGCGAAAATGTCGGAGGGCGTCCGGAACGGGCCGACCGACTCCAGCACCGTTTCGATGCGGCAGGCGCCGCAATGTCGTGTGATCATCGAGTTTCTATCCTCTCATTGCCCGGAGATGATACACAACGGCGCGCCAAAACCCAGCAGGCACCGGAAACATCGGAATATTCAGGAAGCGCGAAGAGCCGCTTCGCAGGCAGCGTAGCGCTGGCGGATATCGTCGCGGTCCGATTCCTGCTTCGCCCCTTCAAGGGCCGCTTCCCTGACCAGCTTCGCGTGCTTGGCAATAACGGCACAGTCTTCCTCCGACCGGGCGCAGGGACAGAGCAAGGTAAGCGCTTCGAGAAGGCGCAGCGAGACCGGCACATTCGTTGCGCCAAACTGGCGGATAGGATTGAACGCGGTATCGGCAAGGTTGCCGAACGCGTTGGACCGCAGCGCGAGGCGGATACGGGGTTGTTCCCCATCGTCGTAAAACAGGTTGGGCGGCATGCCCTTTTGCAGAACAACGCTGAGACCGTGACACAAATGGTCGATACAGGCGATCACCGAATAGAAGTCGTTCACCCCGGGCGACAGCGCCCGCGCCGCGACCTCCACCACCATATTGATGAGGAATTCGACGTCCTGCGCATCTGTGCGTGTCTCTCCGACGACGACATTCTGGACGATGACCTTTGCGGCCTCTTCGGATAACTCGCCATCCCGCGAATGAAGCCGCACCAGCGGCGTTGTGGGCAGGATGAAATGCCCGGGCCGCAAGAGCATTTCAATGCACATATCGTGTTGGGCGGCGAATTCATACAGCGCGGAATGATTGATCACGCGGATATACCCCGTCATATCGGCGGCGATCTCGGTGCTGTGAGACCAGCCAGCAGTATCTGCATCGCTGAACCCGCCGCGCGCCGCATGATCGGCCACGCCGCCGCCCTGGCTGGCGAAGTCTTCAATCGCGCAGACAAAATCGGCGCCGGTCTGGGCGACGACCTTGTCGGTTTGCAGGGACCCGGAGATCCGGTAGATGAAAAAATCAGCCAGCCGAAACTGAGGATCGCCATCAACAGTGCCAGATTCACGGAGAGATGCGGAATGAACGGGCTGGCGTCACCGCCCTTCACGGCGCGCAACACCAGCAGGCTGTAGACGAACGTTGCGACGAACACACCGAGGGAAATCTGGGTCACACGGTCTTCCATGAAGCGTTCGACCAGTCGCGGACCGATATTCGTCGCGGCAAGGGTGAGCGCAATCAGCGTCGTCGAGAACACCAGGCTCGTAACCGTAATCATCGAGCCCGCAATCACCGACAGGATGCGCCCGGCACTCTCGGCCGTTACCAGGAAAGGCTGCGTCGCGCTTGATTTGAACGCGCCGCCAAATTCGGCGTCGAGGGAAATCATAACGACGGCAAGGACGGCCGCCCCCAAGGTCATCGCGGCAGGCAAGGCCCAGAAACCGGTCCGCAGAGACCTTAATATCCACACGAACATGCTCAACGGAGGCTCTCCTGCTGCAGGGGGAAACACGGCGCCGCATCCTGACACAGATTTATCCTCCCGGGCAGTTCACCCGTCGCTTTTTCGCGGCACCGGCAGGTTCCTGCCTGCCGCTGCGCCAGGCGGATGGGGATTTGCATTTACGACAGACGCGTTCGCCCGCACCATCGCTCTCTAAGGGGGGCCGGCTATGCCGGGGTCACGCGCCCCGGATCAGATCCACCAGCGTGCCGACATCGGCGGGAAGCGCATCGCCGCGCCAGGCGACGTATTGATCCGGGCGGATGATCGCAAGGTCGGCTTCATACAGATCGCGTATCGCCGGATCGGATAGCTCAAGGATAATCGCCGGGACACCCTTCTCGGCGGCGGCGTCGATGAAGGGCTGTCCGTCGGCGCCCGTCCCGCCGAGCTTCAGCAATGTGAAGCCGGGGCCGAAATGATCGAACAGCGCGCTGCCATCGGCAAGCCAGGCATGCGGCGCTCGGCCGCCGGGATAGGCCGTCGCAACATATTCGTAGGGATCGCTATAGGGCGGCGGGGCCGTCTCGCCAGCGGTGCTCACTAGCGGCGATCCGTCATAGCGCGCGCCGAGCTGGATACCCATGCAGAAATATTCCTCGGCCAGCACCTCTTCGGTCCGGCGGCCGAATTCTGCCCGCAGTTTCTCGCCCTCCGGCGTTTCGTCCTCGATATTGGCGGGCACCGTCAATGACGATTTCGCCTGGGCCAGCGCATAGGACTGCGCGAGATTCCGGATCGCCACCGGGCGGCGCTCCCCCTCGTAGCTCGCAACCAGATTCTCACCGGCCCAGCCGTGATGCCAGGCCGCCAGTTTCCAGCCGAGATTCTCGGCATCGCCGACGCCCGTATTCATGCCGAACCCGCCGGTCGGCGTGAACAGGTGCACCGCGTCCCCCGCCATGAGCACGCGGTCTCGCTGATACTCCTTCGCGACCAGCGACAGGCCCGCCTGCCACGGCTTCGACGAAATCACCTCGATCGGTATTTCCTCGCCGATCACCCGCCAGATATAGGGACGCGGATCGAGCGTTTCGGCGTCCTGTCCCGGTTCCAGCTTAGCCCAGGTCAGGAACTTGCCCTTGCCGTCGAGGGCGACGATGGAGGCGCGGCCCTCGGGATTAAGCGAATGGAACTGCCACGGCGCATCCGTCTGCATCACGTCATACAGTCCGGGCGCGTCGAAATAGACCGACAGCATCTGACCCATCATGAAGTCGCGCTCCTCGCCCGACTTTCCTTCATATTCGATACCCAGCGCCTTGCGGACGGTGCTGCGTCCGCCGTCGCAGCCGACCAGATAGCCGCAGTCGACAGTCTCGGTTTCGCCGGTTTTCAGGTTCTCGATCTCCGCGGTCACGCCGTCCGCCGTCTGTTCGAACGAATTCAGCCGCCAGCCGAAGCGGAGATCCACGCAGTCTTTCCGGTCCAGCTCGTCCTTCAGGATGCGTTCGACGAACATCTGCGAGGCGCGCTGCAACGGCTCCGGGCCCATCGCCCGATCGTAGGATCCGGGCGTCAGGCGTTCGCGCATTGTCGGAATCTTGATCCGCCCGATTTCATGGGTGTTGATCCGCGTGACGAAAATAGCATCTCCGCAATGATCCATCGGCAGGCCGACATCGCGCATGCGATGCGCGATTCCGAGGCGGCGGTAATGTTCCATCGTCCGCGCGTTATGGGAATTTCCCTGGGGATGGTTCGCCGTCGTTTCCGCGATGTTGACCAGCATGCAGGGCACGTTGCGCCAAGCGAGATCGAGCGCAAGGTTCATGCCCACGGGCCCGCCGCCGACGATCATGATGAGGGTATTAGTCATGGATGTTCCGGATTCTTGTACTTCTATTCAGGTATTTGTCGGTGACTCATAAAGATCACCGCCTTAGCGGGGATGACACGAGTTTACTAGAAACCGTCATTCCCGCGAAGGCGGGAATCTCCCCGGGGACGCCACGGGCTATTTCTTCTTCGCGTCACCGGTCCCGGACTGCGCCCTGGCGAACTGTTCCATGAACGCCTTCTGCATGTCGCCGAAACCCTGGACGCCGGCGGTCATCCATTGCTGCATCATCTTGTCGGCATCCATGTTCTGCGCCATCTCGGCGGCGCGTTTGGTCAGTTCCGCGACAATCGCCTCGTTGACCGGCGTCACGTCCGGCAGGCCCAGCATCCGGCGGGCCTCTTCCGGTGTGCAGTCTATATCAAACGATACCTTCACGGTTGACTCCTTCCCATTGCATCGCAACTACTCTAGCACAGACCGGGCGCAGGCAGACCCCCTGCGCATAACTCCACCCGTTCAAATCAAACCCCGCGAAAGAACCTCATGTCCCGAAACCGCCTGTCCGAAGAAACCAGCCCCTACCTGCTCCAGCATGCCGACAACCCGGTCCACTGGTACGGCTGGGGGCCCGACGCGATTGCTGCGGCGAAGGCGGCGGACAAGCCGATCCTGCTGTCGGTCGGCTATGCGGCCTGTCACTGGTGCCACGTCATGGCCCATGAATGTTTCGAGGACGACGCCATCGCCGGGATGATGAACGAGCTGTACATCAACGTGAAGGTGGACCGCGAGGAACGCCCCGATATCGACACCATCTACCAGCACGCGCTGCAGCTGCTCGGCCAGCAGGGCGGCTGGCCGCTCACCATGTTCCTGACGCCGGACGGCGAGCCGTTCTGGGGCGGCACGTATTTTCCCCCGGATTCCCGGTACGGCCGGCCGGGATTCCCGCAGGTCCTGTCCGCGCTGTCCGAGTTCTGGACAGACCAGCGCGACAAGGCGCTGGAAACCGTCGCCGCGCTCAAGGGCGGGCTGGAGAAAGTATGGACGCCCGAAGCGGTCACCGGCGCGGGCAAGGCCATTGCGCTTGCCGTGAACGACCAGGTCGCATCGCGGCTCGCCCAGGAATTCGACATGACCCATGGCGGCTTCGGCCAGGCGCCGAAATTCCCCAACCCGTCGATCCACGAATTGCTGTGGCGCGGCTGGCTGCGCACCGGCAGCGAAGCCCAGCGCGATGCGGTGCTGTTCTCGCTCACCAAGATGTCCCAGGGCGGCATCTACGATCACCTCGGCGGCGGGTATGCGCGCTATTCCACGGACACGATGTGGCTCGCCCCGCATTTCGAGAAGATGCTCTACGACAACGCCCAGATCGTCGACCTGCTGACATGGGCGTGGCAGGAAACAAAGAACCCGCTTTATGCCCAGCGGGTCGAAGAGACCATCGACTGGTGCCTGAGGGAAATGATCGCGCCCGTCGACGATGACGCGGGCAAACCTTTCGCCGCCACCTATGACGCGGATTCAGAAGGCGTCGAGGGCAAGTTCTATGTCTGGTCCGCCGCCGAGGTCAGCGAGGTGCTGGGCGACGGCGCCGATGCGGTGCTGTTCAAGACCGTCTATGACGTCTCACCCGAAGGCAACTGGGAGGGCGGCAATATCCTGAACCGTATCGCCCATCCTGACCTGCTGGACCCGGGCCAGGAAGAACAGCTCAAAGCCTGCCGCGAAAAACTGCTGGCCGTGCGCAACAAGCGCATCTGGCCGGGCTGGGACGACAAGGTCCTTGCCGACTGGAACGGGCTGATGATCGCGGCGATGGCCAATGCGGCGCGGGTTTTCGACCGGCCGGACTGGCTGGACGCCGCCGATTCCGCCTTCGCCTTCGTGCGCGACCGGATGCAGGAAGACGTGAACGGCACGCTGCGGCTGAAGCACTCCTACCGCGCCGGCAAGCTGAAACATTCGGCGCCGCTCGACGATTACGCAAACATCTCCCGCGCCGCCGTCGCCCTGTACGAAGCCACCGGCAACGGCGCCTATGTCGATACCGCCATCGACTGGATCGACGTCATCGACACCCATTACTGGGACGAGGACGGCGGCGGCTATTTCTTCACCGCCGACGACGCAGAGGCCCTGATCATCCGCACCAAGTCCGCCGCCGACAACGCCACACCGTCGGGCAACGGCGTGATCACCGCGGTGCTCGCCCGCCTCCACTTCCTGACAGGCGTCGATCATTTCCGCGAACGGGCCGAACGTATCATCTCCACCTTCGCCGGCGAGGCGACGCAGAACTTCTTCCCGCTGACCGGCCTGTTCTGCGCCAACGAACTGCTCCAGACCTGCGCCCAGGTGGTGATCGTCGGCAGCGCCGACGACCCGGACACAATGGCGCTGCTCGACGTTGCGTGGAAAGCGTCCAACATGAACAAGCTGGTCCAGGCGATTCCTGCCGGGGCGCTCCTGCCGGAAAGCCACCCCGCCGCCGGCAAGGGGCAACAGGACGGCCGCGCCACCGCCTATGTCTGTATCGGCCAGACCTGCTCGCTGCCGCTGGTCGATCCGAAGGCGCTGGCCGAAGCGCTGTAAGGCGAACATTCCCGCGGGGGCGGGAGTCCTGTGCCGATCAAACGTCCGCGATTAAACCAGATCAAGGTTCCGGGACCCGGAATACGCTTCAATGCGCCCGATAAACGTTACAACCCTCTCGGGAGACCGGCGATGAACAAGGATCTGGAACGCAACGTTTCGAAGGAAAAGCGCGAGAAGGCAGCCCACGCAAAGAAGCTGGAAGAAATGCGCAACGAAGGCGCGACGACCGGCGAGGGCGATCTTGCGCGCACCGTCGAAGCGGAAAAGAAAAAGCTGAAAGCCAAACGCGCCGTGCGCGAGGCGATGAAAGACAAATAGGCCGGCCGCCGCCTGTAAACACATCTTGCCCTGCCGCGCCCGGCGCGATAACCGTGTCGCAACATTCGCATTACCAGACACGGGAAGAGCATCATGGCCGACATGAAGATCGGGATCATCGGCGCCGGCGGGCGCATGGGGCGGGCCTGCATCCGCCAGGTCACGGAGACGGATGGCTGCGACATCGTCGCCGCCTCGGACGTCGCGGGCGGCGGCCTGATCGGTCAGGATGCCGGTGAGGCCGCAGGCGCCGGCACCCTTGGCGTCGCGGTCACCGACGATGCCGCCGCCGTGGTCGCAGCCTCCGACGCCATCATCGAATTCACCCTGCCGGGACCGACCGTCGACCATGTCGCGCTCACGGCCGAAGCAGGCGTCGCCCATATCATCGGCACCACCGGCATGGATGCGGCGCAGGAAGACGCCCTGAAAAAAGCGGGGGAAAAAACCGTCATCATGCACGCCCCGAACATGAGCCTCGCGGTCAATTTGCTGTTTGCGCTGACGAAGCAGGTCGCGGCGACGCTGAATGACGATTTCGATATCGAGATCTTCGAGATGCATCACAAGCACAAGGTCGATGCCCCGTCCGGCACCGCCGTCGGCATGGGCCGCGCCGCCGCCGAGGGGCGCGGCGTGAACCTGGACGACGTCGCCCAATGGGCGCGCAGCGGCATCACCGGCGAACGCAAACGCGGCGATATCGGCTTCGCATCCTTGCGCGGCGGCAACGTGATCGGCGATCACACGGTCACCTTCGCGATAGAGGACGAACGGCTGGAAATCAGCCACAAGGCCCAGTCGCGCCAGATCTTCGCCCGCGGCGCGGTGCATGCGGCGCTGTGGTCGGCGGGGAAGAAGCCCGGATTCTACACAATGTTCGACGTGCTCGGGATCGAGTACTGAGGGCGCGGAGCCGCCACTCAATCTCTAAGTCATTCCCGCGGTGGCGCCCGCCCGATTCTCCCGCTGCGCCTGTTCCCAGCCGATCAGCGCAAGCTTGCGCTCCGTGCCCCAGCGGTAGCTCGTCCCGAACAGCTCGGTCGCGCGGATGACACGATGGCAGGGAATCAACAGCCCGATGGGGTTGGCGCCGATGGCGGAACCGACGGCCCGCGCCGCGGAGGGCTGGCCGATGGCGCCGGCGATATCGCCGTAGGTCACGAGCTGACCGGGCGGGATCGACAGCAGGGCCTGCCATACCTTTATCTGGAAATTGGTGCCCTTGTACCACAGCCGCAGCGGGCGGGCGGGATCGCCGCGCGCGGCACCGAACACGGATTCGCAGGCCGCCCAGGTCTCTCCCTGCGCCTCGCGGAACCGGGCGCCGGGCAGGCGGCGGCGGATATCGGCGAGCGCGGCATCCGGTCCGTCCGCCCCGACGAACTGCAATCCGCAAATGCCCCGGTCGGTGAGCGCGACGACAAACTCGCCGAGAAATCCCTGATGGATTCCGTAACGGATATCCAGACCGTCGCCCATGTCCTTGTACTGGCCGGGGGTGATGCCTTCGAAACTGACGAACAGATCATGGAGCCGCGACGGGCCGGACAGTCCCGCATCATACGCCGCATCCAGCACGGACCCGGCGCGGTCGAGCGTCAGGTAGCCGAGAAACTGTTTCGGGCTGACCCCGGCCCAACGGGTAAACAGGCGCTGGAAATGAAACGGGCTCAGCGCTGCGGCGGCGGCGATATCGTCCAGTTCCGGCTGGTCGCGGAAATTTTCACGGATATAGGCAAGCGCGCGTTCGATGCGGGCGAAATCCTGCGCCTGTTGCCGCCCCGCCTGCTGCTCTCGCCCCTGCTGCTGTCCCATGACGTTTCCTCCGACCGCTGCGTGAAGCGTATTGCCCCATCAGTCCGAAAGATACGCCGCGGCGTGGCCGCGCCCCACCCGGTTTTTGCTGAATTTTTCCGAATGGAAGTGCCGGAATCCCGCGGCCTGGCCGTTCAGGACGCCTTGGCGGCCTCGTCGGGATATTCGATGTCGTAGGTTTCCTGCAGGTATTCGGGCGAGCGCAGTTTTGCGAGCGCATCTTTCAGCGCGTGGGCCAGTTGCACCCGCTCGTCCGGGCTCAGAAAAGAGCCGATTCGCAGGCGCTTGCCGTGGCTGGACAGAACAAGCTGGCTTTCGTGTTTTGCCGGCTCGTCGATATGCACCCGCAGCCAGTATGGCTGGAACCGCCAGCGCTGCACCTTGCCCGACGCGCTCACCCGCTCGACTAGCAGGCTGTCATTCGTCAGCCGCACGGTTTCGTACATCCGCGCCCAGCGGTAATTGGTGCGGAACGCCAGATAGATCAGCGCGACGTCGAGCCCGAAAAAGCCCATCACGGGCCAGGCGCCCATCATCACGAAGATCATACCGGCCACGAAGCTGACCGAGGCGATCGCCGCCATCAGCAACAGAAAGCCGCGCGGCTGCAGGCTGGTATTGGGCTGCAGGATCGCGTCGAACAGATAGGCCTTTTCTCCCTTGGCGGGAGACTGGCCGGGCAGAAGGGGAAGCGGTTCATCCATGGCCCCGATAATAGGAAAGGCGCCGGTGCGGAGTCGAGAAATAATGAACGATTGGTTAACGGGCGCGGGATTCCGCCGCCTGCAGGGGCCTCTTGGCCCGGAGCTTCCCGCCCGCGAGGCAATGACAAGCAGAAGACCCCCACGCACTCATCAATCCGTCATTCCCGCGCAGGCGGGAATCTGCCAACGCCAGAGCCAACCCCTTCCCTCCGAAACGCCAGCCCGCTACAAGACAGCCATGCGCGCCACCATGCCCCTCAAAGACGTCGACGAATTCTTCGCCCGGCTGTCCGCCGCCGATCCGGACCCGAAGGGCGAGCTTGACTATGTCAACGTGTTCACCCTGCTGGTCGCGGTGGTGCTGTCGGCCCAGGCGACCGATGTCGGCGTCAACCGGGCGACAAAGGACCTGTTCAAGATCGCCGACACGTCGGAAAAAATGCTCGCGCTCGGCGAAGCGAAGGTGCGCGACTACATCAAGACCATCGGGCTGTACCGCAACAAGGCGAAGAACGTCATCGCGCTCTGCGAAATGCTGATCGCCGATTTCGGCGGCGTGGTGCCGCAAACCCGCGAAGAACTGGTGAAGCTGCCGGGCGTGGGGCGCAAGACCGCGAACGTCGTTCTCAACATCGCCTTCGGCCAGCCGACCATGGCGGTGGACACCCATATCTTCCGCATCGGCAACCGCACCGGCATGGCGCCCGGCAAGACGGTGGAGCAGGTCGAGGACAAGCTGGTCAAGCGCATCCCGGCGAAATGGATGAACCACGCCCATCACTGGCTGATCCTCCACGGGCGCTATGTCTGCAAGGCGCGCAAGCCCGACTGCCCGGACTGCATCGTCGCCGATCTCTGCCGCTTCAAGGCAAAGACGGCGGGCTAGAAGGGTCAGCGTATGTATCTCGCCCGCCACGGCCAGACGATGTTCAACGTCGTATTCGGTGAAACCAGGCAGGATCCCGGCATCGAGGATCCGCCGCTGACCGAGCTCGGGTTCGAGCAGGCGGCGGCGCTGGCGGAGCGGTTTGTCGAGCTTGATATCCGCCGGATTATTTCCAGCCCCTATACCCGCGCGCTGCAGACCGCGCGCATGGTCGCCAACCGGCTCGACGTGCCGGTGACGGTCGATGCGGATGTGCGCGAACGCACGGCCTATGTCTGCGATATCGGCGCTGCAACCAGTATCCTCGCCGCCGATTGGCCGCATCTCGATTTCGCGCATCTGGAAGAAATCTGGTGGAACCATGAGGAAGAGACCATTCCCGAATTTCACGACCGCTGCGCCGCCTTTCGCGCCCGCATGGCGGCGGATCCCGACTGGCGACACGTCGCCGTCGTCACCCATTGGGGCTTCGTGCGTTCCATGACCGGCAAGCGTATCGGCAATGCCGAACTGGTGCGCTGCGATCCGAAGGAACTGCATCCGCCGCTGGATACGACCTGGCCATAAACCGCGTGGGCCTGCGGACGATTGTCTGGCGCAGCCATCCGTGATAGCCACGATACCAACAGTCAAACCGGAGCAGACAATGGCAGATAACGATACCCCGATGGAAAACGGCGCCGGCGGCGCAGATGAAAACGGCGGAACGGACGGCGTCCCCTTCATGATCGGCGCGCAGTACATAAAGGACTTTTCGTTCGAAAACCCGCGCGGGATCGAGACCCTGTCGGCAATCCAGCAGAACCCGGATGTCAGCGTCGATGTCAGCACGAATGCCCGCGCCATCGGCAACGAGGGCATGTTCGAGGTCCTTCTGTTCATCCGCGCCGAGGCCCAGGTCGATGACAGCCCGGTCTTTATCGTCGAGCTGACCTATGGCGGCGTCGTCCAGGTCGGCGGCGTGCCGGAAGAAGAGGTAAAACCGATCGTGCTGATCGAAGGCCCGCGCCACCTGTTCCCGTTTGCCCGCTCCATCGTCTCGAATGCGGTCCGCGACGGCGGCTTTCCGCCCCTGCTGATCAACCCGATCGATTTCGGCTCGCTCTACGTTCAGCAGCATGTGGATTCCGAAGGGTCGGATATCTGAAGCGCCGGGCAAACGCGCCGGCGAGCCATACAGAGTCTCTGAAAAAGCCCCGGCCTGGACGGTCGGGGCTTTTTTTATCCCCCGGTGAGAGTGCGTCTACGATGCCTTCGTCTCGCCGCCCGCCAGCCACATCGGCTCTTTCAGGGTCGCGATGAACGCATGATGGGTGGCAAGCTCTTCCGCCGTGGCGGCATGCGGCCGGGGCGGGCGTATCTCGACCGACAAGGCGGGCATGCCCTTGTCATCGGCATCCGATTTTCCGGTGGCCTCGGCGGCGGCAAGGCTGAGGCCGGGCTGACGCCCGCCGCGCAGTTCCAGATACACCTCTGCCAGCAATTCGGCATCGAGCAGCGCGCCATGATAGGTCCGCGATGAATTGTCGATATTGAACCGGCGGCACAACGCATCCAGCGACGCAGGCGCGCCCGGGAATTTACGCCGCGCCATCTGGACCGTATCGACCGACTGGGTCATCGGCAGTTCCCGGCGCTTCAGACGCCGCAGTTCGGCATTGATGAAGCCCATGTCGAAGGCGGCGTTGTGGATCACCAGCGGATCGTCGCCGATAAAATCAAGGAACGCATCGACCACATCCCTGAAAACCGGGTGGCCGGACAGGAATTCCTCGCTCAGCCCGTGAACGGCAAACGCGCCCGCCGGCATGTCGCGCTGCGGATTGATATACTGGTGATAGGTCTTGCCGGTGGCGATGTGATTGAACACTTCGACGCAGCCGATTTCGACGAGCCGGTCGCCGTTGATCGGATCAAGACCGGTGGTTTCTGTATCGAGGACGATTTCGCGCATCGGGGCTCCAGCGGTGGACGGTTCTCTCGGCAAACATGTCCGGCGGCCAGTGGGTCGGCGTCATGTCCCGGGTGAGTCTCGCAATTCGTGTGAGCCGGCGCAAGGTCTCACGCCTGCCGCGGCCGCTGGGGACGACAAAATCCGCGCGGCGGCGCTTCTCCGCATCCGGCATCTGGCGGGCCAGGATGTTCTCGAATTTTTCCTGCGTCATGCCGGGGCGCGCCAGCACCCGCGCCGCCTGAATGCGCGCCGGCGCGGATACCACAACCAGCACGTCACAGCGCACATCGAGACGGACCTCGAACAGCAGCGGGATGTCCAGCACCGCCAGCGGCGCGCGGCGGGCGGCACAGCGTTTCAGAAAATCGTCCTGACGGCGGCGCACCAGCGGATGCACGATGGCCTCCAGCGCCTTCAATGCCGCATCGTCCCCGAACACCCGCTTGCCAAGCGCATTCCGGTCGACCGCGCCGTCGACAACGACACCGGGGAACGCGGCGTCAATCGGCGCCACCGCTGCGCCGCCCTTGCCGAGAACGACGTGAACGGAAGCATCGGAATCGTAGACCGGCACACCCATGCGGCGGAACATCTCCGACGCGGTGGACTTGCCCATGCCGATCGAGCCGGAAAGACCGAGGACGATCATTTCACCATCACCGCCATTACAGCGCCGTCAGGACGTGATCGCGCAGGGCCTGATCAACCACCGGATCCGTGCCGAACCATTCGCGGAACCCGGGACGGGCCTGGTGAAGCAGCATGCCGAGCCCGTCAATGGCGGGATTGCCGCGCCTGCGCGCCGCGGCAAGCAACGGGGTTTCGAGCGGCACATAAACGATGTCATAGACCACCGATGCCGTCGGCAGTTTTGCAAGATCGATGTCCAGCGCCTGCTGGCCCTCCATGCCGAGCGATGTCGTATTCACCAGCAGCGCCGCGTCGCCCAGCGCATCGGCGCGGTGGTCCCACGGAATGGCGCGCACCGGCGGGCCGAATTCGTCGCAAATGGCGGCAGATCTTTCAGGCGTGCGGTTGGCAATGCGGATTTCGGGCGCGCCCGCATCCTGCAGGCCGGCGACAATCGCCCGGGCAGCCCCGCCCGCACCCAGAATAACGACCGGTTCGGCATCTGCCTGCCAATCGGGCCGGGCTTCGCGAAGGGATTCCAGAAACCCGAGAGCATCCGTGTTCGAACCGTGAAGAATGCCGTCGCGCACAACGATCGTGTTGACGGCTTTCAGCCGCTCCGCCCAGCGATCGACCTCGTCCATCGCGTCAAAGGCTGTTTCCTTGTTCGGCACGGTGACGTTCATGCCGCGGATGCCGAGTGCCGGCAGCGTCCGGATCGCGTCCCTGGCCGTTCCGGGAGGCATGGCAAAAGGGACGTAGACCCCGTCAATGCCGTACTTATTTAGCCAGTAATTATGGATCCTGGGCGACCGGGAATGTTTGACCGGCCAGCCGGCGACCCCGGCGACAATGGCCGCACCCGTAAATCCGCAAGACGGCATCATGTTTTCAGTACTCCATTTGCCCGGAGATACTCGAGCAGCGCCATCATCGGAAGGCCGAGGATCGTGAAGTGGCTGCCGTCGACGCGCGAAAAAAGCTGCGCGCCAAGCGATTCAATCCGGTAACCGCCGGGTCCGTTAAACGCATCGTTTCCGGCCGCATCAAGATATGCGTTGAAAAACACGTCGCTGGCATCTTTGCGGATTTCAAGCGTCGCGCGATCCACCGCCTGCCATATCCGCTGCCCGCCGCGCACGATGACCGCATAGGATATAAGACTGTGAGGCCTGCCGCGCAGGGCCCTCAACTGGGACAGGGCGTCGTCGCGATCCACCGGCTTATCGAACGTCGCGCCATCGCATTCGAGAACCTGGTCGGCGCCGAGAACCATTTTTTCCGGATGTTTGCGCGATACGTACATCGCCTTTGCTTCTGCCAGGACCTCTGCAATATCGGTGCCGTTCGCACCTTCGGCGCGCAGGCTGATCTTGATTTCATCCTCGTCAACGCAGGACGGCTCGACAATATGCGGAACGCCCGCGCCCTCCAGCAACGTACGGCGTGTCGTGCTGGCAGAAGCAAGCACGATGGCCGGCGCGCCCGGTTTATCGTCAGGACCGATGAGCCTTGGCGTCTGGGAATTCCCGGTCATTATTTTTCGTCCGTGTCGGCCTTCTCGTGAAACCGGTTATAGAGCTGATATATCGCTGCCGCCGTCTCTTCGATCGACCGGCGCGTCACATCGATGACCGGCCAGCCGTTCCGCGAACAGACCTTCCGTGCTTCGGCGATTTCGGCCTTGACGGTTTCCATGTCGACATAGTCGGTTTCCGGATCCTGGTGCAGCATCAACAGGCGGTTGCGGCGGATCTGGACAAGGCGGTCAGGCGATGCCGTCAGACCGACGATCACGGTGTTTTTCAACCCGAACAGGTTCTCAGGCAGGGGAATCCCCGGCACAAACGGTACATTCGCGGTTTTCAGCCCGTAGTGATTGGCGAGATATATCGATGTCGGGGTTTTCGACGTCCGCGAAACGCCGATCAGGATCAGGTCGGCCTCGGAAATATCCTGGGTTGCCTGCCCGTCGTCATGCGCCATGACGTAATGTACCGCATCAATCCGGTCGAAATATTCCGCGTTCAGACTGTGCTGTCCGCCCGGCCGGTTCACGGTGTTCCGGTTGAAATACCTGGCGAACATTCCGATAACCGGTTCCAGCACGGAGACGCAGGGGATACCGAGCCGGACGCATACGTCCACCAGCGGCTGGCGCAAACTGCTGCTGACCAGCGTGAAGACCACGGGACCGGGATGCTCGTTAAGCCCGGCGATGACCGCCTTCATCTGGGCCGTCGATCGCACCATGGGCCAGATATGTTCCTGCAGCTCGACATCCTCGAACTGCGCCATGCTTGCCCGCATGACGCTCTGGGTCGTCTCGCCGGTCGAATCCGAAACCATGTGAATATGAAAAGTCTTGCCCACGTTTCTGAACCTGCTTTTTTTCGCCGAACCGATTCGCTAACAGCCCGGCCGATTGGTGTACCGAAATGGGGATAACCCCCTGTTTTCGGA
Source organism: Rhodospirillaceae bacterium (assembly GCA_038120765.1). Lineage (GTDB taxonomy): Bacteria > Pseudomonadota > Alphaproteobacteria > MPNO01 > UBA830 > CAXBCP01. The sequence continues at coordinate 7,610 of JAYOMI010000055.1, read as the reverse complement.
ACGACGGCAAATTCTATACCCGTTATCCCGAAATCCCACGGCACGGTTACCCCGAGGTATCCCGTTCTACCACAACCGGCGCCAAAAACAGTTATCCACCTAATTCAGATAATCAGACATCCGGATACCGATGATACGACGTAAGACAATCATGCAATCGATACAGTTTTGCACCTGAATGATTCACATTCGCCGAAGAATTGAACAGGCTGCCGGATTTACGATAATCCCCGGTATTCACAGCCCCTACTATCTACTACTACCTAATTGATATTAGAAAATAATAGATTGGTCCTTCGTGTGAGGAACAGTTCGTGAGATATTCCTGAAATCGAGAACAACATTTCCAGTCCAATGAAACCTATCATCCAGGCCCTGAACGGCACCTGTATGGACCCGCCACCGATGTGGCTTATGCGCCAGGCAGGCCGGTACCTTCCCGAATACCGGGCGGTACGCGAAGTTGCCGGCGGCTTTCTCAACCTCTGTTACGATCCGGAGAAAGCGGCGGATGTCACTCTCCAGCCTTTGCGGCGATACGGTTTCGACGCGGCCATCCTGTTTTCGGACATCCTCGTTATACCACATGCGCTCGGCCAGGACGTAACGTTCGAGGCGGGGGAAGGCCCGAGGCTGGATCCGATCCGGGATGCGGACGGGCTCGAACGGCTTGCGATGGATAATCTTCATCAAAGCCTTGGCCCGATCTACGAAACCGTCAAACGCGTTGCCGCCGACCTGCCGGAAGGCGCGACTCTTATCGGGTTTGCCGGCGCGCCGTGGACGGTTGCGACCTACATGGTCGAAGGCAGCGGCAGCCGGGACTATCCGAACGCCAAGGCCTGGGCGCTTGCCAATCCCGATGGTTTCCAGACGCTGATCGACATCCTCGTCGATGCGACGACGGAATACCTGTTGCGCCAGGTTGCGGCAGGCGCCGAAGCGCTCCAATTGTTCGACACATGGGCAGGCGTGTTGCCGAAATATGCGTTCGAACGTTTCTGCGCGGAGCCGCTTCTGGAAATTGCCCGCCGGGTCAAAGCCGAGTATCCCGATATCCCGATAATCGCGTTTCCGCGCGGGGCGACGCTCTATCTGCCCGATATCGCGAAATCTCCGTTGATCAACGCGATAGGTATCGATTACGCGGTGGATCCGGTCTGGGCGGCGCGTGAAATTCAACCCCATGCAACCGTTCAGGGAAATTTCGATCCGATCCTTCTGATGGCCGGCGGAGACCAGCTTGAACGGCGGGCTGTCGAAATCGTCGAAGCCCTGTCTGGCGGTCCGCATATTTTCAATCTCGGCCATGGCATTCTGCAGCAGACACCTCTGGAACACGTCGACCGGCTGATCAAAGCGGTGCGCGGTTGACGGGTTCATGAGCAAAACCGCAGTCGTTATCTATAATCTCGGTGGACCTGACAGCCCAGAGGCCGTTCGCCCGTTTCTGAAAAACCTGTTTTCGGATCCCATGATCCTGCGGGTTCCGGCGCCGGTCCGATGGTTTCTGGCGCGGCTGATTTCGAGGCGGCGCGCGCCGATTGCCCAGGAAATCTATGCCCAGATCGGGGGTCGCTCGCCGATTTTACCGGAAACGGAAATCCAGCGCGATGCATTGCAGGGCGCCCTCGGAGACGACTACCGTGTGTTTATTTCAATGCGCTACTGGCATCCCTTTGCCGAGGAAACCGCCCGCGATGTTGCAGCCTGGTCTCCCGACAACGTGATCCTGTTGCCGCTCTATCCGCAATTCTCGACCACGACCACGGAATCGTTTACGCGCGCGTGGTATCCGGCGGCGGCGCATGCAGGCCTTTCCGTACCGACGGCGGAGATATGCTGCTGGCCGGACGCTGACGGTTTTATCGATGCCGTGGCCCGCCGGACCGAGGAGACGATTTCGAAACTGCCGGAAGGCGTGCCGTACCGGATTCTGTTTTCGGCGCATGGTCTGCCGAAAAAAATCGTCGAGGACGGCGATCCCTATGCGAGCCAGGTGGAGCGGACGGCCGCCGCCGCGCTGTCACGGCTGCCGAACCCGGATGCCGATCATGTGGTGTGCTACCAGAGCAGGGTCGGACCGCTTGAATGGCTTCAGCCTTATACCGAAGAAGAAATAAAACGCGCGGGCGCCGAGGGGGTTTCCCTAGTTGTCGTACCTGTCGCTTTCGTCAGCGAGCATTCGGAGACGCTTGTCGAACTCGATATCGAATATTCGGAGCTTGCCGAGGATTCTCGCGTGCCGAATTACGTTCGCGCGCCGACGGTGAATGCGGACAGTGCGTTTATCGCCACACTCGCCAGTATTGTCAGGAACACGCCCGACACCGGCATCCGGCCCGCGAACGGGGAAATCTGCGATACCGTTCACGGCGATTGCCCCTGCCTTAAAAAGGCGTCCTGACCGTGGGGGCCTATTATGAATGGTTCAAGGCGCTGCATGTGATCAGCGTGATCGCCTGGATGGCGGGCATGCTCTATCTGCCGAGGCTGTATGTCTACCACGCGGATGCGGCGCCCGGATCCGACAAGTCCGAGACGTTCAAGATCATGGAACGACGGCTTCTCAAAGCGATCACGACCCCTGCAATGGTGGCGAGTTTCATATTCGGCGGGCTGATGCTGGCAACGCCCGGCGCGATCGACTGGTCGATGGGATGGGTCTGGGCGAAAATTGCCCTGATCGTCGCGATGACGGCGATGCACGGGTTTCTCGGCAAATGGCGCAAGGATTTCGAGGCCGACCGGAATACCCGTCCGGGGAAATTCTACCGGATGATGAACGAGGTACCCACGCTGTTGATGATTTTCGTGGTGATCCTGGTGATTGTGAAACCGTTCTAGACGGTGCCGGCGGGTTCCGCGCTGCATGGCCCGGTCCCGGCAACATCTTCTTCCTGTCATCCGCTGCGTTTGATAGTAAGATAACTCAGCATTCTGAAACTTTGACGACACCCGCTGCGGCGGAGGGGAGAATCATGGACGGAACGACGGTCGGGACGGAATATCAAATTCTCCAGCTCAAGCCTTACAACCCTTCGCTCGGGGCAACGGTCAGCAATATCGATCTGACACGCCCGCTGACCGATGCGGAACTGGCGGAATTGAAACGCGCCTTTACCCAGTACCAGGTCCTGTTTTTCCGCGATCAGCAGATCAGTCATGAAGATCATGCCCGCCTCGCCGAATATTTCGGCACTATCGGCCAGCATGTGGGCAAGAAAACCAACAGCCAGCCGAGCGATGATTCACGGGTGCGTAAATTCTATGCGTCGGGTGAAGTCCCGCGTGTCTCGGGTAATCTGTGGCACACGGACCAGTCATGTGCACCGGTACCGCCGATGGCGAGCATCCTGTACCTGCATACCATTCCCGATAACGGCGGCGGCGATACCGGATTTTCCAGCATGTATGCCGCCTATGACGCCCTGTCGGACAGGATGAAAGCACATCTTGAAGGCCTGACCGCGGTCCATGAAGGCAAACATGTCTTTGGCGACGGCACGCCGGATGCGGTACATCCCGTGGTCGCCCGCCATCCGGACAGCGGCCGCAAGCTGCTCTTCGTGAACCCGGGCTTTACCATCCGCATCAACGATATCCCGCGCGAAGAGAGCGATGCCCTGCTCAAATACCTGTTCGAGCACTGCCTGCGCCCCGAATGGACCACCCGTTTTATCTGGGAGCCCCATTCCATCGCGTTCTGGGACAATCGCTGTGTCTGGCACCGCGCCATCGGCGACTACCTGCCGCAGGTGCGCGCCGGCTTCCGCGTCCAGATCGAGGGGACCGAACCGCCCGTGATGGCGTAGGCCCGGGCATAGGTCGGGCGCACAGGCTTTGTCGTCCGGTCAGCCGACCGGGTTTTCCAGCGTGCCCAGCCCATCGATAGACAGCGTACAGATATCGCCTTTTTTCAGGAATTTAGGCGGTTTGAAGCCGATACCGACGCCTGCTGGGGTGCCGGTCGCGATGATATCGCCGGGAATGAGCGTCATACCCTTGGATATCGTTGAAATCAGCGTCGGAATATCGAAAATAAGGTCCTTGACGACCGAATCCTGGCGCAATTCGCCATTGATAAAGGCCTGAACCCGCGCTTTCTTGATATTGGCGATCTCGTCGGCGGTCGCGAGATACGGCCCCATCGGGCAGTAATTGTCGATATTCTTGCCGATGAACCACTGTTTGTGCTGCCGCTGCAAAACGCGGGCGGTGACGTCGTTGACGATGGTATAGCCGTATACATGCTTCATCGCATTGCGTTTGGAGATGCCGCGCCCGCCGGTGCCGATGATGACGGCAAGCTCGACCTCGTAATCGGTCGATTTCGAATGGTCCAGATAAGACGGGATTTCATCGCCCGGGCCGCACACGGTGGTGTTCGCCTTGGAAAAGATGATCGGGTCCGCCGGAATGGCATCGGCGCCCGCCGTCGCGTTGAATCCGCTGGCGTCGAATTCCTTTGCGTGCTCGTAATAATTCTTGCCGACGCAGATGATATTGCGCCGGGGCGCCGGGATCGGGGCGATTATCTTCGCGCGTTTATAAGGAATGCGCGCGTCTTTTTTCCGTGTCGTCATCGCCTTTGCCGCCGCGGCAAGCGCCTTCTCGCCGGCCTCGATGAAAGACGACATGTCGGCGGGAAGCCGCGGTGCGGCGATCGCGAAATCGACCACTTCCGATCCGTCTTCGGTGATCGCGCCGATGCGCAGCTTGCCGCCGCGCCTGAAGGATACGAGTTTCATGAAAGCCTCTTCTTCCTGTCTTGTTTCAATGGGGAGAATCCCCGGTCACGTCGCCGGGAAATGAGCCCAGTGCCTTCGCGTGATGCCGCAGGTGATCGCCGATGACGGTCGCGATAAAGAAATAGCTGTGATCGTATCCGGCATGGCGGTTGACCGTAATTTTCTGGCCGACACCTGCGCAGGCTTCTTCAAGAAGATGCAGGTGCAGCTGACCCTCGAGAAAATTATCGGCGAGGCCCTGGTCGACCAGGATACCGGCGCGGGCGGATCCATCGCCGCCCGCCTTCATCAGTTCCGTTGCGTCGTAGTTCGCCCATGCCGGACGGTCGTCCCCGAGATAGGCGGTGAAGGCTTTTTCGCCCCACGGGCACTGCATCGGCGCGCAGATCGGCGCGATCGCACTGGCGGAGGCGAAAATGTCCGGGTTCTTGAGCCAGATCGTCAGCGCCCCGTGGCCGCCCATCGAATGGCCCATGATGCTCTGGCGTTCCCAGTCTCCAGCGAAGTTGTCTTTGAGCACCGCCGGCAAATCGCGGGTGATATAGGAATACATGTTGAAATGCGTCGCCCAGGGGGCTTCGGTCGCATCCAGATAGAACCCGGCGCCCTGACCGAGATCGTAGGCGTCGTCATCCGGCACGGCGTCTCCCCGCGGGCTCGTATCGGGCGCGACCACCATCAGGCCGAGCTCCGCGGCAACGCCATAGGCCCCCGCCTTGGTGGTGAAGTTGTCCTCGGTGCAGGTGAGCCCCGACAGCCAGGTGACGACCGGCACCGGCCCGTTATCGGCCTCTGGCGGCGTGAAAACGCTGAACCGCATGTCGCAGCCGCAGGCATCCGACGCGTGGCTGTAATACCCGATCGTCCCGCCATGGGTGCGATGCTGTGCAAGTGTTTCCATTGATCCGGGGCCTTTTCTGTTTCGGCGTGACCGTCGCGAAAATATCCTGTGATGTCTTACAGGGAACCGGGCGCCGGTTCCAGCCGACGCGAACCACCCGGGTCCGCAGCGGGCGCGAGCGAACTTCTCTCAGACCGGATGTCACTCTAGACTGTCGCGGACATTTCCAGCGAGGCCCCCGATGACACGGCTATTCAGCATCCTGGCAGCGTTTGTCCTGTGGAGCCATCCCGGACTGGCGCAGGAGAACGCGGTCGCTCCCCGCATCGATTACAAGGGTACTTCGCTTGTCCTGAATGGCCATGGCGAACGCGAAATCATGTGGATGAGCGTCTATCGCTGTGCATTGTATCTCGGACGAATGATTACCGAGCCCGAGAAAATCGTCCAATCAAGCGACGTGCCCAAAGTTCTGAAGATCCTGATTCTGACCGATAACGCGCCGGCGGAAATGCCCGATCAATGGCGAAAAACGCTGGAATCGGAGCTGACCGACCGCCTCTTCCAACGGATGAAAAAGCGCTACGGAAAGGCTTCGGCGGGCGATGAACTGAAATTCGCCTATCTGCCGGGACAGGGAACCTCGTTCTATTTCAACGGAAAAAAGGTGTTCAACGATCCCGGCTACGGGCTTATGGAAGCCCTCCTCGACCAGTGGCTCGGCCCCGAACCGGTGTCGGGCAATCTGAAACGGCTGCTTTCGGCCAGCGCGCGGCTTTGAAGCGGCAAGTTCATCGCGGACCGATTTGCGGTGTCACTGAATCATCATTTGACTTAAAGTTCGCGATTTACTACCTATTTCAATGTTATCGGGGCGGTGCACTACCGGGTCTCCCCGAATAGAACTCCAAAAAACAAAAATTAAAACAACAAAAAACGCCCGACACTTCCCAAGTGCTCTGCCGTTGTTCCGTTTCCAAAGTGCCTTGCAGGCACAGCGTCCTCCATTCTTCATTTCCGGTCGGAAACCATGAACCTCAAAGAACTCAAACAGAAAACCCCCGCCGATCTGCTTACCTACGCGGAAGAGCTCGAAATCGAAAACGCCTCGACGATGCGCAAGCAGGACATCATGTTCGCCATCCTCAAGCAGCTGGCGGAAAACGACGTACCGATCTTCGGCGACGGCGTGATCGAAATCCTGCAGGACGGCTTCGGCTTCCTGCGCTCGCCCGAGGCCAACTACCTGCCGGGCCCCGACGATATCTATGTCTCGCCCAGCCAGATCCGGCGTTTCGCCCTGCGCACCGGCGACACGGTGGAGGGGGAAATCCGCGCGCCGAAAGACGGAGAGCGCTACTTCGCGCTGCTCAAGGTCGGGCTGATCAATTTCGACGAGCCGGACAAGGTCCGTCACCGCATTAATTTCGACAACCTTACGCCGCTGTATCCGGAAGAAAAGCTGATGCTCGGCAGCGACGATCCCACCAACAAGGACATGACGCCGCGCATCGTCGACCTGATCACCCCGCTCGGCAAAGGCCAGCGCGGCCTGATCGTCGCGCCGCCGCGCACCGGCAAGACAATGATGCTGCAGTCCATCGCCGCTGCCATCACAGCGAACCATCCGGAAGTATATCTGATCGTCCTGCTGATCGACGAACGGCCCGAGGAAGTCACCGACATGCAGCGCTCGGTCAACGGCGAGGTCATCTCGTCGACCTTCGACGAGCCCGCGTCGCGCCATGTCCAGGTATCGGAAATGGTGATCGAAAAGGCCAAGCGCCTTGTCGAACACAAACACGATGTCGTCATCCTGCTCGATTCCATCACCCGCCTTGCCCGCGCCTATAACACGGTCGTGCCGTCGTCCGGCAAGGTGCTCACCGGCGGTGTCGACGCAAACGCGTTGCAGCGGCCGAAACGCTTCTTCGGTGCCGCCCGGAATATCGAGGAAGGCGGTTCGATGACCATCATCGGCACCGCGCTGATCGATACCGGCTCGCGCATGGACGAGG
>JAYOMI010000054.1:23598-23831 GCA_038120765.1 Rhodospirillaceae bacterium | reverse complement strand
CGCCAGATGCGCTCCGGCGTCGCGGGCATTTCGATATGGGTGATGCCGAACCCGGATAGAGCATCCACCACAGCATTGGTGACGGCGGGCAGCGCCCCAACGGTACCCGCCTCGCCCGCGCCCTTGACGCCGAGCGGGTTGGTTTTCGTCGGCACGCCGTTGCTTTTGACCTCGATCATCGGGAAGTCGTCGGCGCGCGGCAGGCAATAATCCATGAAGGATGACGTCACGTT
>JAYOMI010000054.1:11185-23543 GCA_038120765.1 Rhodospirillaceae bacterium | reverse complement strand
CTCGGGGTCGTAGCGCATGTCTTCCATCAGCGCCTGGCCGAGCCCCTGCCCGACGCCGCCATGGATCTGCCCCTTGAGGAGCATCGGGTTCATGATCGTGCCGACATCGTCGACCACGTTGTAGCCGACGACATCGACCACGCCGGTCTCGCGGTCGATCTCCACCTCGACCACGTGACAGCCATTGGGATAGTTCTGTTCGGTCGCCGTATAGACCGCCTGCGCCGTCAGTCCGGGTTCCATGCCCGCCGGCAGGCTGGCGGGATTGGCCGCCGCCTTTGCGACCTCGACAATCGTCACCTGGCGGTCGGTCCCGGCGATCGCGAACACGCCCTCGCTGAATTCGATATCGTCCACCGCCGCTTCCATCAGGTGCGCGGCGATCTGGCGCGCCTTGTCGATAATCTTGTCGGACGCCATCAGCAGCGCCGAGCCGCCGATGGTCGCCGAGCGGGAGCCGCCGGTACCCTGCCCGAACGGCACGATATCCGTGTCGCCCTGGCCGTAATGCACATCGTCGAAGGCAAGGCCCAGCCGGTCGCAGACAAGCTGCTTGAACACGGTTTCATGCCCCTGGCCGTGATTGGTCGCCCCCGACAGGACCGTCGCCGTGCCGGAGCGGTCGAACCGGATCTCGCCGCCTTCGAACCCGGCGGCGGCGGCCCGTTCGATGGTGTTGGATATGCCGATCCCGCGCAGCTTGCCGCGCGACGCGACCTCCCGGCGGCGTGCCTCGAACCCGGCGTAATCCGCCATGCCGAGCGCCATGTCCATGTTCTCCTCGAACGCGCCGCAATCGTATTTGAAGGTCAGCCCGGTCTGGAACGGCATCGCGTCCGCCGGGATCGTGTTGCGGCGGCGGAGCTCCACCGGATCGATGCCGAGCTCGTCGGCGGCAATATCCACCAGCCGCTCGATCACGAAGGCGGCTTCGGGCCGTCCCGCCCCGCGATAGGGCCGGGTAATGGTGGTATGGGTGAACACGGCGGTGACATCCACATGGATCGCGGGCGTCGTGTACACGCCCGCAAGCGTGCCGAGATTGATCGTCAGCGGCCCGCCCGCCGCCTGGGTGACATAGGCGCCGATATTGCCGACGGTCTTCACCCGCATGCCGAGGAACTTCCCGTCCTTGTCGAGCGCCAGTTCGCCGACAGTGACGTTATCGCGCCCCTGAGTATCCGACTGGAAAGCCTCGGTCCGGTCGGATGTCCATTTCACCGGGCGGCCCGTCACCTTCGAGGCCCACAGCACCAGCACGTTCTCGTTATAGATTGACGATTTCATGCCGTAGCTGCCGCCGATGTCGCCGGACACCACGCGGATCTTGCTCTCCGGCACGCCGATCACCTTGGTCGCCAGGCTGGTGCGATACGGGTTCGCATGCTGCAGCGTCGTGTAGATCGTATAGCGGTCATCCGCCGCGTCGTAGCTCGCGAGCGCGGCGCGCGGCTCTATGGCCGCCGGAGCGACGCGGTTGATGACGAACTTTTTCGATACCACGTGATCGGCCGCGTCGAACGCCGCATCGGCGGCCGCCTTGTCGCCGACCTGGTGCACGAAGGCGATATTGTCCGCCGCGTCGTCCCACACCAGCGGCGCCTTGCCCGAAGGCGCCGTCTCCGTATCCGTTATCGAGGGCAGCGGTTCGTAATCGACCACGATCAGTTCGGCGGCGTCCTGCGCGAGCGCGCGGCTTTCGGCCACGACGAACGCGACGCAGTCGCCGACGCAGCGCACCCGGTCCGATACCAGCGCCGGAAACGGCGGCGCATAGGCGGTGGAGCCGTCGCGCAGCTTGCGCGGCGGATCGCCCGGCACGTCGCCCCAGCCGAGCGCCTGCCAATCCGCCCCGGTAAACACGGCAATCACCCCGGGGGCAGCCTTCGCCGCCGCGACGTCGATGCCTTTAATTCTCGCATGGGCATGGGGCGAGCGCAGGACATAGCCATGCGCCATCCCCGGCAGGGAGCGATCGTCCGCGAAGCGGCCGCGGCCCCGCAGCAGGCGGGGGTCTTCCGACCGCGGCACCGATTGTCCGAGTGCGTATTGTCCCATGCTCTATCTATTCCCGTGTTGGGGTTTTCAGGCTTCCGCTTCCTGGACGTATTGCGGATCGACGTAGCGCTGGCTGGCGGTGCGGATGTGATCGATGATGTCGTCGTCGAAGCGGCCCTGCGGTTCGGGGTCGGCGTCCCAGTAGCCGTATTCGTCGACGCCGCGCACAAGGCATGCGGTGCGCCGCCCGATGGTCGATTTCACATGGGTCGGGATGAAGAAGATGCCGAGACCGATGCGGTCGCCGTCCGTGTCGTTCGCGTCCGAGCCATGGACGATGCGCTCGTGATGACAGGAAAACTGTCCCGCCTTCAGCGCCATGTATTCGAAATCGGGATCGTCGATTTCCCTGATCGCCTGCCCGCGCGCGAGCAGGTTCTTTTCATGGAACGTCTCGTCGTGGCTGTAGGCCTTGCCGCGGTGCGAGCCGGGTATGACCTTCATGCAGCCCATTTCCGGCGTCGCGTCGGTCAGCGCCAGCCAGACGGTCACCAGCTCATGCGGATCGAGGCCGAAATAGGCGGAATCCTGATGCCAGGAGACATAGCTGCCGTCGCGGCTTTTTTTCATCCAGAACCGCGACGCGAAGGTCAGGATATTCGGTCCGATCAGGTCTTCGACGACGTCCAGAATGCGGTCGTCGAAGGTGATGTCGTAGGACCGCCGGAAACAGAGATGGCCCTTCATGTTCAGGTTGCCCGCCGACATGCCCTGGGCCGCCGCGAAGGCGTCGAGATCGTCGAGCATCGCCGCCGCCGTCGCCGGATCTATTCCGTCCAGCGGGGCGAGATATCCCTTGTCGCGGTAAAACTGTATCTGGTCTTCGGTCAGTACCTTTGGCATTCCGCTATCCTTCCTTCGCACAGGGCGAAGTTTAGGACAGCCGCATGGCGAAGGGCAACGGGCGGGACAGGAAAGACCGGAAAGCCGGGATCAGTGCGCCTTCGCCTTGGCGGGCGGCAATTCGCCCGGCGGTGGATAGCGGACGGCCGTGCGGGAATCGACCTCCACCTCGACGTCGATTTCCACGCCGCCGGTAAATGCGAGCGTCACAGGCAAAGTGTCGCCGCGTTTGATTTCCTTTTTGAGTTCGCGGAGTTCGATCCCGACGACGCCCGGCTCGAAGGTGTATTTTTCCTTCGGCGCGACCGGCACCGGGCCGACCATCTCGGTGCGCAGATACGCGCCGAGCATCGAGAACTGCACGAGCTGGCTGAACCTTGCGACATCCGCGGATCCGCTGCGCAGGACGGCAGGCACATCGCCCTTGTTTTCGATCGTCAGGAAAATATGGGTTTTCTCGCCCTTGCGCTCGGCCCGCGCCCAGACGCCGCCGATATGGATATCCTCGACCTTGGCCGGCGGCAGTTCGGGCGCCTTTTCCTTCTTTGCGGGCGCACCGGCGGCAATCGCGCCGGACGTGCTGAATGCCATAAAGGCAATTGTTCCAATCGTTAACGCGGATTTACGAAGCTGCACCCTGACATCTCCCTGCTCGGTCACACAGGCGTGTTTTCCCATGAACCCGTTTACAGGTGCCTAATATAGGGTCGGATTGACGCAAAAAACCTGATACCGGGCGCGTTCCGTGCGTATTGCCCGGTATTCGGCGAAGATCGGGGCCGTCCAGACAGTGACGGCAGGGCCTAGCTTCCCGGCACGGTCCCCGCCGGAAGGGCGGAAACATGGTCGAAAATGTCGCGCGGCCGGGTGAACCAGATACGATCGGCATCCGGGTGGTTCACGATATGGGTCAGAATATCGCGCAGTCCCGCCAGCCTGTAGGGCTGCCCTACCACGAAAGTGTGCAGGGCGAGGCTGAAGACCAGCGGCTGGTTGGCCGACTGGCGCATCTGTTCGTCGAAATGCGCGGTGACCATGCGGGTAAAGTCGTCCGACGTATGGCGGCGGGACAGCTGCGCCGGGGAATCGTTGATTTCAATGTGATACGGGATCGACAGCAGCCTGCCCGCCCGCGTGCGCATCCAGAACGGCTGATCGTCCGCCGACCAGTCCATGATATACCGGTAGCCGTTCTCGGCCAGCAGGTCCGGCGTATGGGCGCTTTCCGATATCCATGGCCCCATCCAGCCGCCGGGCCCGTCGCCCTCATGATCGCGAAAGGCATCGGTTGCCTGCGCGATCAGCGCGCCCTCCTCTGCCTCGGAATAGGCGCCCTGCTCTTCCGAATTGGTGACGCCGTGGCCGACGAACTCGTCGCCGCGCTCGCGGATTTTCGCCGGTATCTGCGGCGCATAATCGTAGATCGACGTGTTCATCAGGTGACACATCGGCAGGCCAAGGGAATCGAACAGATCGAAGATGCGCCAGATACCGACCCGCAGGCCGTAATCCCGCCAGGAGAAATTCCGGACATCCGGCTGGGTACCGGGATTGGTCGGCGTATGGCCCAGGCCCTCGCCGAAACTGAAATGCTCGATATTGAGGCCGAAATAGACGGCGAGGCGCTTGCCCTCCGGCCAGTCGTAATCGGCCCGTTCGGTAATCGGCGAATAGTCGTATCGATTGTGCTTTTTCAGTTCCACGTCGCGTGCCCCGTCGTTTCAATTAATATGCTGTATCTACCTGCCCGATTGTCTCACCCCGCGGCATAGCGGATCAAGGCACCCCCTATGCGTTTTCGCCCCTTGAACTCCGTCGGTCGAGGTGGGACATTCACTAACCTTGAAATCATACCGAACAGCAAGACAGGAGAGGCCGTGAAGGCGCCAAAGTTTTCATATACACGGGCAACAAGCTTGGATCACGCGCTTGAACTGCTCGACAAACATGGCGAGGACGGACGTATCCTCGCCGGTGGCCAAAGCCTGATGCCGACGCTGAACATGCGTCTGTCGCAGCCGGAAATGCTCATCGACATCAACGGGCTGGACGAACTGAAAGGCATCTCGCTTGACGGCGATACGGTGTGCATCGGCGCGCTGACCCGCCATGTCGAAGTGATGAACTCGGACATCGTCGCGGAGCACCTGCCGCTGATCGCCGAAGCGATGCCGCATGTCGCCCATGTCGCGATCCGCAACCGGGGCACCATCGGCGGCAGCGTGGCGCTCGCCGATCCGGCCGCCGAAATGCCGGCCTGTATTCTCGCCCTCGGGGCGACGCTTGTCGTTCAGGGAACCGGCGGCAAGCGCGAAATCCCGGCGGAAGAGTTTTTCCACGGCCTCTACGAAACCGCGCGGGCCGAGAACGAGCTTCTGGTCGAGATCCGCATCCCGTCGCAAAAGGCGGACAAGGTATCGGTCTTCCTCGAACTCGCGCGCCGTCACGGCGATTTCGCGATTGCCGGCATCGCCGCCTATGGCAGCGTATCGGGCAACACGGTCAACGACATGCGGCTGGTCTACTTCGCCAGCGAGGACAAGCCGACCATCGGCACGAACGCTATCGCAGCGCTGAACGGCAAGACCTGGTCGGACGAGACAAGGGAAGCGGTGAGCGCGGCGCTTGAATCCGATCTCGAACCGATGATGAACCTGCATGGCAGCGCCGCCATGAAACTGCACCTGCAGAAGGTGCTGACCGGGCGCGCCATGGATACGGCCGTCGCCCGCGCAGGAGGTGCCGCATGAGCGAGGAAATGGTCACCGTCAACATGACGGTAAACGGCGAGAACGTGACCAAGACGATCCCGGTGCGGATGCATCTCGTGGATTTCGTCCGCACCGAGCTCGGCTTCACGGGATCCCATCTCGGCTGCGAACACGGTGTCTGCGGCGCCTGTTCGGTGCGCGTTGACGGCGATGTCGTGCGCGGCTGCCTGATTCTGGCGGCCCAGGCCGAAGGGGCCGAGGTCGTCACCATCGAAGGGCTGACCGATACCGGCGAGATTTCCGACCTTCAGGACAAGTTCGTCGAACGCAACGCCCTGCAATGCGGCTTCTGCACGCCGGGCATGCTGATGACCGCCGCCGAACTGCTGGCGCAGAAATCCGACATGAGCCGCGAGGATATCCGCGAGTTCATGTCCGGCAATTACTGCCGCTGCACGGGCTATCACGCGATCGTCGATGCGATCGAGAGCGTCAATAACACGCGACTAAAAGGCTAGATTCATGGGCTTTATTCACCCTTACGACCGTCCGAATTCCTATATCGGGCGCACCCTTCCCCGTTCGCGCGCCATGCGCGCAGTCGCCGGACGCGGACGCTACACCGACGACATCACGCCGCCGCGGACGCTGCACGCCGCCTTCGTGCGCAGCCCCTATGCGCATGCGAAGATTCTGAACATCGACACGGCGGCCGCCAAGGCCGCACCCGGCGTCAAGCTGGTCATGACCGGCGCCGAGCTTGCCGAGATATGCACAGGCCCGTGGGTCGGCACGCTGAAGGTCTTCGACAACATGAAGGCCGAGCCGCAATACCCGATGGCCGTCGACCGCGCCTGCTGGCACGGCGAGCCCGTGGTGATGGTCGTTGCCGAAACCCGCGCCCAGGCGGAAGACGCCGGCGAGATGGTAATGGTCGAATACGAGGAACTGCCGGTCGTCATCCGCAAGGAAAAGGCAATCGAGCCCGGCAGCCCCGTCATCCATCCCAATCTCGGCGACAACATCGCCTGGGAAAAGGTTATCGGCACGGGCGACGTCGAGAAGGCCTTCGCCGAAGCCGACCACGTTCTGGAAGAAACTTTCGAATTCGGCCGTCACACGGCGGTCAGCCTGGAACCCCGTATCGTGCTGTCGGAATACGATCCCGGCACCGAAAAACTGACGATCCACACATCCAGCCAGTGCCCGCACATGATCGAAACCGTGTTCGCCCGGACGCTGGGCGTGCCGGAACACAAGGTGCGCATCGTCGCGCCTGACGTCGGCGGCTCCTTCGGCCTCAAAATCCACACTTTCGGCGACGAGATTGCGGCGACCGCAGCGGCGATCAAGCTTGCCCGGCCCGTGAAGTTCGTGGCCGACCGGCTGGAATCCTTCGTATCCGACATTCATGCCCGCGAGAACCGGGTCAAGGCCAAAATCGGCATCATGAATGACGGCACGCTGGTCGCCGCGGAAATCGACGATCTTTCGGGCGTCGGCGCCTATTCGCAATACCCGCGCACGTCGGTGTTCGAAGCCAACCAGATTCTTCACATCAGCTTCGGGCCGTACAAGCACCCGAACTACCGCGCCAAGGCGACTGTGGTGTACCTGAACGCCGTGCCGACATCGCAGTACCGCGCCGTCGGCCACCCCATAGGCATATCGGTTGCCGAATACATGATGGACTGGGCAGCAGATGTGACCGGTCTCGATCCGTTCGATATCCGGCGCAAGAACGTCATGGAGGACGATTCCTATCCGCGGATTATCGGCTCCGGCCTGCCCATGAAGGACCTGTCGCATCAGGCCTGCCTCGAAAAGCTGCGCACGCTGATGAACTACGACGATCTCCGCGCCGAACAGGCGGAGCTGCGCAAGAAGGGTATCTATCGCGGCATCGGCGTCGCCGGGTTCATCAAGGGCACAGCACCGAGCCCCGTCGGCTATTACGGCGCCGGCGGCGCGCGGATCGCCGCGCAGGACGCGACCACGGTGAAACTGGAACCCTCCGGCGGCGTGATCGTCTCTCTCGGCGTCACCGACCAGGGACAGGGCGTCGATACCGTCATGGAACAGATCGCGGCGGCGGCCATCGGCTGCTCGACCGACATGGTCCGCGCGATTTCGGGCGACACGGACGCCACGCCCTATGGCGGCGGCACCTATGCATCGCGGGCGACCGCCATCGGCGGCGAGGCGACCTATCAGGCCGCCCTCGACCTGCGGCGCGAAATCCTGCACATGGCCGGTATCCTGTTGCAGAAGGATGCCGAGGAGCTCGATATCGTCGACGGCAACGTGGTCGATTTCGGATCGTCCGAAGCCCGTATTCCGCTGTCGGAGATCGGCCGCATCGGTCATTTCCAGCTCGGCGAACTGCCCAACGATTACCAGCCCGTGCTGTCCCACACCCGGCGCTACCGGCTGCAGGATTCACCGTATATCTACACCAACGGCATTCACGGCGCCTATGTCGAGGTCGATGTCGATACCGGCTGGATCAAGCACCTGAAACACTGGGTGGTCGAGGATTGCGGCCGCATCATCAACCCGCAGCTTGCCGACGAACAGATCCGCGGCGGCTGCGTCCAGGGCCTGGGCGGCGCGCTGTACGAGCACTGCATCTATGACGATGCGGGTCAGTTGCAGAACGGCACCATGGCCGATTACGTGACCCCGATGGCGTTCGAGATGCCCGATATCGAGGTCGGCCATGTGGAGACCCCGACCAGCGAATCCGAGCTTGGCGCCAAGGGGGCCGGCGAATCCGGCACCGGCGCCGCACCGGGCGTGATGATGAACGCCGTCAACGACGCCATCAAACCGCTGACGTCAGGCCGCGTGAAGGAACAGCCGATCACGCCGGAAGTCGTGCTGAAGGCGCTGGGGAAAATCTAACGCCGCAGCGGCGCTCGGCTCTCGCTGTTATTGCCGTCGGCCATTTTCTGCAGCAGGCGGATGAACTGTTTGCGTTCGGCCGCCGTCAGCGGGGCGAGCATCCGGTCCTGGGCGGCTTCGGCGGCGCCGATGGCATCGTGGACCAGCGCCTTCCCCGCTTCGGTGATCGAGACCGGTTTCGATCGTCGGTCCTTTTCTGACACCGTGCGCATCGCCAGCCCGCGTTCTTCGAGGTTCTTGACCACCACGCCGATGGTCGTGCGGTCGAGGGCCAGCGCACCGCCGAGATGCACCTGGTCTTCCGGCCCGCCCTTCAGCAGCGCCGTCAGCACGGCAAATTGCAGCGGGGTCAGGTCGAAGGCCCGGCATTCATCCAGGAACACCGACACCGCAATCTGCTGGCAGCGGCGCATCAGATGGCCGGGGGCGGCCCGCAGGTTGTCGAGAATATAGCTCTCTGCCGTCCCGGTGGGTTCCGGCGAGAGAACTTCCGCGACCTCCGCCATTAGGCCGCCAGGTCGGAGGCTTTGTGACCGTAGAGCCACTGGAGCTGATAGTAGTAATCCTCGGCTGTCATCTTGCCCATGATCTCGTTGCGGAGCTTCCGGTGCACGCCGTCGACATGGAACCAGTTGTCGCCGAGCTGGTGCGAGCCGATCTGGATACGCGCGGTGCGCACGACGCGGTTGTCGGTATAAACCTTCAGCCCTTCATCGAGATTGTCCGGATAGCTGCCGATCACTTCCGACAGGCAGACCGCATCTTCAAGCGCCATGCAGGCGCCCTGCGCATAATATTGTAGCGTCGGGTGCGCGGCATCGCCGAGCAGCACGGCGCGCCCGTCGACCCAGTTTTCGGTCGGGACCCGGTCGCACAGTACCCAGACCTTCCAGTTCTGGCCGATATCGATCAGCTGGCGCGGTATATCGTGAATATGATCGAAATTGGCGCGAACCTCGTCATGGCTCAGCGGTTTGCCAGCGACGACCTCGGTCGCGTCGTTGCATTTCGTCAGAACCAGGTTGAACACCTTCCAGCCCGACAGCGGATAGTGGACAAGATGGCATTTCGGTCCCATCCACAGCGTCGCCGCATTCCAGCGCAATTCCTCCGGCATCTGATCGACGGGAATGACCGACCGGTAGGTGGAATCGCCCACAACCCGGGGCGGCCCGTCGCCGACCAGCTTGGCCCGCACGGCGGAATGCAGCCCGTCGGCGCCGACCAGCAATTCGCCGGTGACCTTGTCGCCCGACGAGAGATGCGCCGTGACGGACGAGCCGTCCTGATCGTAGCCGACGACCTCGCTGTTCACGCGCAGCTCGATCAGGTCCAGTTCCTCGCACGCCTTGACCAGTTCCTTGTGCAGGTCGGCGCGGTGCACCACCGCATAGGGATTGCCGAAACGGGTGCGGAATTTCTCGTCAAGCGGCATACGGGCGACCTCTTCGGCGGTGATCGCATCCATGAACCGCAGATGTTCGATATAGACCGCCTGTTCGCGCGCGCCCTTGCCGACGCCGAGATAATCGAAGGAATGAAAGGCATTCGGCCCGAGCTGGATACCCGCCCCGATTTCGCCGAGCTCAGCCGCCTTTTCAAGCACCACGACTTTCTTGCCTTTCCTGGCAAGACCGAGCGCCGCGCCGAGCCCCCCAAGGCCGCCGCCGGCAACGATAATCGGATTCTGTGTCATGGCATTCCATCCCTTTATGCGAATTAATTGATCAGCATTATGCGCATAATACTGACTATATCAAGCAAAAAAAAACCGGCGGGAATTTCTCCCGCCGGCCCGATATTTTCACTGCAGCAATCCGCCGGCGAAAGGGTTTCTATGCTCTGCGGCGTTGCAGGCCGATCGCACCGACCGCCATCAGGAACAGGACCGCCATGCCGGGTGCCGGTACGCCGACCGATGGGGTTTCTGCCTCTGCGAAGGCGAGCGACAGGCCGTAGAACTGCGCGGCATCGCTGCCACCGCCGATGCGGATAAAGTAATCCCCGGCGAGCAGCGCGATATCGGACAGTTCCTCGGAGACGCCTTCTATACCGGCATCGATGCTCGCAAGGAGCCCGCCGCCCGCGTCGAGGAGTTCCAGCGACAGATCGTTGAATGCCGAATAGTCATACAAGGTTGAATCGCCGCTGCTGCCAAAGCGCTGGGTCGGTCCGAGAGGATCCAGCAGGGCGGAGAACATGCCGTCCGCGCCGATGGTAAACATGAAAACATCCGTGTCGCCGATGCCGTCGATGCTGACGAAATCGGTTTCATAGCGGCCGACTGCCTGATCGACCGCATCCGCGCCGATTACAATCGGCGTACCGCCGGCAAGCGCGCCGAGATTCGTTGCTGTCGCGGTCGTATCGTTCCCTGCGCCCTTCTCATTCGCGTCGCGTACAGACGCTGGATACCGAGAATATCGTCGAGCTGCGGGCCGTCGAAGGTCGGATTCACAGGCGTGGTCGCATTCATCAGGTTGTCCGCGATCCCCGTCGTGTGGAGAAGCCCGAGACCGTGGCCGACCTCATGCGTGACGACGTTGCGGAGTTTCCGGGAGCCGTTGATCTGGTTGAGATACGAATCACCCGCCGTATCGATAACGCCGTCACCGCCGGAGGCCGGCAGGAAATTATAGGCAAGGACGCCGCCCGATCCGTCGATCGCATGACCGCCGATACGCATGTCCCCGCGCGTCGCGCTGCCCGCGCTGCCAATGAACGAGGCACCGTCGTCATTCGCCTGATAGGTCAGGGTGAGACCGGAAACGGAAGACCAGCGATCGAAAGAGGACTTCATTTGCCCGAACCAGGCTTCGTCCGTGTAATCGGTATCGCCCGGATCGTTCGCTTCTCCGTAAAAGGCCCGGAACTGGGAAACAAGATTGCTCGGGGAACTCGGCTCGCCATTGAAACCGGCGATCGGCGTGCCGTCGGGAAGAATGCTCCATGTCAGCGTCGTCGCATCGCCCTGCGCCCCCGGCCATCGGCCGGCCAACTGGAATGCTGTAGCGCTCTGTACCGTAACCCCCAGTGTCGCGGCCGCGGCTGCCATTACCAGAAGCCGCTTTACATTACTCATTACTCACGCCCCAATGTTTACTTACTGACTATTAAAAAAAGCTCCAATGGTCAGGCCCGCAGAAAGCATTTTTTACCGACCCTTTACCTGAATTTTTATTCCATCAGAGATAAATGCAGTCAACCGTAATTCAGCAATCGTACAAATATTTTACCCCAAAATTTCGCGGTTTTCTGCGGGTTGCAGTCCGTTATAACAGCAACCCATGCGAGTAATACGACCATCGGGATTTCGGAGGGAGTCATCGTGACCGCACCACTTGTTCCGAAGACACGAACCATGCACGATGGCGCCTGGAAACAGAGGGAGAGTGATCCATGACCGTTCAGCATATCGTCATGCTCGAATTCAACGACGGCGTCGCCGAAGACGCAAAAGCGGCCGCCCTGAAGGAAGTCGAGGCGCTGAAAGGCAAGATCGACGGCATCGAAAGTATCGTTTCGGGCAAGGATTTTTCGGGCCGCGCCGGCGACTTCACGCACGCGGTCATCGTCGTCATGCGCGATAAGGACGTCCTCGCCGATTACGGCCCCCACCCGGCCCATAAAGAGGTTCAGGCGATCCTCGGGCCGATCGTAAAGACACTCTGGGTCATCGATTTCGAGCCTTCCTGAGGCCTGCCTGCGGATTTTCGTGGGATTTACCGGCTGATCGCGTGCGCGACCCTGCAGCAATGCACGGTCAGGGTCGCAATAATATGCATTCCGGCGGAGATCGCCGCGCGGTAGAAAGAGAGATCGCCGCGCGGTAGAAAGGGAGA
>JAYOMI010000054.1:0-11175 GCA_038120765.1 Rhodospirillaceae bacterium | reverse complement strand
GGCTGTAACTCATTTACGGCCAAGGCGGTCCCGCCCTGCCAGAGGATACGCACTCCGAATGACCACCGCCGATCCCCAACAACCGTCGACACCGGATACCCGTTCCTACGCCGCCCTGCGCTATCCCGCATCGCGCATGTATCTCGGCGGTGCGGCGCTGGCGATGATGGCCGACAGTATCGAACACGTCATCAGCTACTGGATCATCTTCGAGAAATTCGAGTCGCCGTCGCTTGCGGGATTCGCAGTCATCGCCCACTGGGTGCCGTTCCTGATCGGTTCGATCTGGGCCGGCGCGCTTGCCGACCGCTTTGATCCGCGACGCATCATCCAGATCGGGATGGGGCTGTTCATGCTGGTCTCGTTCGGCTGGGGCATCCTGTTCGCCACCGACAGCCTGGAGAAATGGCACGCGGTCATCCTGCTGATCGTGCACGGGTTCGCCGGGGTTCTCTGGGCGCCGGCGGGCCAGGTCCTGATCCACGACGTCGTCGGCGGCCGCCAGCTTCAGAGCGCGATCCGGCTGCTCGCGACATCGCGCACCCTCGGCCTGTTGCTCGGCCCCGCCGTCGGCGGCGCTCTTCTGCTGGTCGTCGGGCCGACCATCGGCATTTTCCTGAACATCCTGATCTATGTGCCGCTGACCCTTTGGCTGATCCGGAACCCGAAGCAGGTAAACACCGACCGCCAGCCTGCGGCGACCGCCATGACCAGCTTCCGCGACCTGTTCGACACCATCCGGCAGATTTCCGGCATTCCCGTGGTATTCGCCATGTCGGCGCTGGCGGGCCTTGCCGCGACCTTCGTCGGCAATGCGCATGAGCCGCAAATGCCGGAATTCGCCCGCGACCTCGGCTATGGCGGCGACGGGATGTATTACAGCCTCCTGCTCGCCGCCAATGCCCTGGGCGCGCTGACGGCGGGTATCGTGCTGGAAGCCCGCTCGATGATGCCGGCCAAGACGCGCACCTCGTTTATTCTCGGCCTCCTGTGGGCTGTGGCGATATTCGGCTTCGCGGTATCGCCGGTCTATATACTGTCTTTCGCCCTGCTGGTCTGTGCCGGTTTCCTGGACTTGTCGTTCAATTCGATGACCCGCACCCTCGCGCAGTTGCATTCGCCGCCGGAAATCCGCGGCCGCGCGATCGGCGTGTTCAATGTCGGATCCCTGGGCTGCCGGACATTCAGCGGCTTTACCGTCGGTTTCGGCGGCGGGCTGATGGGGATACATGTCTCGCTCGCCCTCAGCGCCGCGATCATGCTGGCCGCGATGCTCGCGCTGCTGATCTGGGTGAAACGGAGCGGCGTGCTGAAGCAGGCCTAGATCGGAAGAAGCGCAACCGGGAGAACACCATGGACAGAAATGCCAGTCGCGATGCGGGTGCCGCCCACAGGCGGGCACTCGGCCAGCCGGATACCGACCCGGCCCTGAAGGCGCCGGGCTACCGCGCCTATGTGGACGAGTATTTTCACAACGATATCGGCGGGCGCGATATCCTGGCGAAAGCCGACCGGATGATCCCCGCCCTGACGGCGCTGTGTTTCCGCGGTGCGGGCAAGGCGACCGAGCGCATGGTCGGCGCGGCACTGGATGCCGGGCTGAAACCCCGCGCCATCCTCGAGGTTTTCATCCAGTCTGCGCTGTATTCCGGCGTGCCCCGTACCGAGGAAGCGCTGGAAATCGCCGGGCGGGTATTCGCGGCCCGCGGCATCGACCTGCCGGAAGACCCGGTGGACGAACGCACCGTCGAGCAGATGGATGCCGACGGCAACGCCGTCATGGAAAAACTGCACGGGCCGCGCCAGGCCGGCGGCTACGCCTCGCCCGACAACCCGGTCACGTTTTCGCTGTATCAGGGCGCCATCCGCCACGGCTACGGCCAGCTCTGGGTGCGGCCCGGGCTGGATCTCCGCCAACGCATGATCTGCGCGATTGCCGGATTCACCTCGGCGAGCCTGCACGATTCCCTGCGCAAGTTCGCCGTCTCCGCCCTGAACCAGGGGCTGACCAAAGACCAGGTGGCCGAAGCCGCCATCCAGACTGCGCCCTGGAACGGCCTGCCCATCGCGCTGACAGGCCTGACCGTGATCAGCGACGCGCTCGCTGCGGCGGACTGATCACGTCAGGATTTTCGGCACGTACCGTGTGCTGGACGTCCAGACCCGGTCATGCAAACGTATCCCTTTGTGAAGGAATCCTGACTCCATCGGTAATATCATGAGCGATAACGATACAAACACGATCACCGACACAAAACCGAAAACCCAGCGCCCGCGCCTGTACAAGGTGATGCTGGAAAATGACGACTTCACCCCGCGCGAATTCGTCGTCAAGGTGCTGAAAACCGTCTTCCGGATGTCCGACGATGAAGCCTACCTGATCATGATGGCCGCCCATCAGCAGGGGAATGCGGTCGTCTCGGTCTACCCGCGCGACGTCGCCGAATCCAAGGCCAACGAAGCCACTGACATGGCGAAGGAAGCGGGCCACCCGCTGATGTTCACCATCGAGCCGGAGGAATAACGGCCCCGGGTCAGACCCGGAAGCCCTGAGAACTCAGCCCCGTCCCGCCCGCGCAATCACATCGAGAATATGTTCCGGCGTGAAGGGCTGTTTCGTTACCTGCGCCCCTAAAGGCCGGAGCGCGTCGTTTACCGCGCACCACAGGACCGCGATCGCGCCGATCGTGCCGGATTCGCCGATGCCGTTGGCGCCGAGTTCCGTGTTGGTCAGCGGGGTTTCGACATGGGCGATCTTGATATCGGGCATCTCGCCGGCCATCGGCAGCAGGTAATCGGCGAGGCTTGCGTTCATCAGCTGGCCGTTCTCGTCGTACTGGCAGTGTTCGTAGAGCGTATTGCCGATACCCTGGATGATGCCGCCGCGGATCTGTTCGTCGACCATCAGCGGGTTGACGACGCGGCCGCAATCGTCGGCCATCCACCAGCCGAGCAGCTTTATGAAACCGGTTTCGATATCAATCTCGACCTGCGCCCCCTGCACACCATTGGCAACATAATAAGGGGTGTTCGGCACATGATGGCGCGTGACCATCAGTTCGGGCTGCACGCCCGCCGGCAGCGTGTCCTGGCGGAAATAGCCGACCTTGGCGAGCTCGGCGAGGTCCATCCGGGCTTCGCCGGTGGCGGCATCGCGGATTTCGCCGCCGCCGAGGGTGAGCTTGTCGGCGGTGGTCTGCAGGATCGAGGCGGCAAGATCGAGAATATTGGCTTTCAGCGCCTTGCCGGCCTGCAGCGCGGCCTCGCCGCCCATCGCCATCCCGCGCGACGCCCAGGCGCCGCCGCCATAGGGCGTGGTCGAACTGTCGCCGGAAATGACGTCGATAGACTCCATGCCGATGCCGAGCTGGTCGGCCACGATCTGGGCAATGCCGGTCAGTGTCCCCTGCCCCTGATCGGTCACGCTGGTCATGCAGCGTACGACGCCGGACGGCTCGAGCTTTACCGTGCAGCCGTCCTGCGTCGAGACCCGCGCGCCGGACGGTCCGTAATAGACCGGGCCGAAGGCGGCGGCCTCGACAAAGGTGGCGACGCCGACGCCGCGATAGACGTTGTTCTGCCGCGCCTCGGCCTGATCGGCACGCAGGGCGTCATAGTCCATGATATCGACACAGGCATCGAGACACCTGTGCAGCGACATGGATTTCGCCGCATAGCCCCCGACGGTGGTGAGCGGATAGTCTTCGTCCCGGTGATAGTTCATGCGGCGGAATTCCACGGGGTCGATCCCCGCCTTCGCCGCCGCCTGGTCGACCAGTACCTCGGTCACCGTGCAGCCGACCGGCACGCCGACGCCGCGGAACATGCCGACAATGCCCTTGTTCACATACACGGCGCGGGTGCGCGCGTGATAGTCGGTCAGCGCGTAGGGCGCCGCCGCACAGGTGATCGCCATCATCCCCTCGGCGAGGCCGAAGCGGATATAGGCCGTGTAAGGGCCGACCGACAGCGTGTTGTCGTAATCCATCGACGTGATCCGGCCATTCGCGTCGACCCCCATCCGGGCGGTGTTGAGATGATCCCGCGTCTGGCAGTCGGCAACGAAGGAATCCATGCGGTCGGCGGTGTATTTCACCGGCCGTCCCATCATCTTCGCGATCGCCGCGACGGCGACCTCCTCGCCGTGGACGTTGATCTTCAGTCCGAAACCGCCGCCGATATCGGGCGTGACGACCCGTACCTTGTGTTCCGGAATACCGAGATGACGGGAATAGATATCCTGCATCTGATAGGGCGACTGGTGCGACTGGTGCACCGTCAGGCGTTCCTCGACCGTGTCCCAGTCGGCGAGGATCGCGCGGCCCTCGAGCGTGACCGCCGTGTGGCGGCCGAATTCGAATGTGTGTTCCACCGTGAATGCCGCCGCTTCAAGGGCGGCGCCGGCATCGCCGGTTCGAGTCGTGTGCTGGAAACAGAGATTGTCGCCGAGATCCACATGGATCGGGGTCGCACCCGGTTCCAGCGCCGCCATCATGTCCATGACGGCGGGCAGTTCTTCCCAGTCGACCATCACGAGATCGACGGCGTCCTCGGCCTCTGCACGCGAGGCCGCCACCACGGCGGCGACCGGTTCACCCTGGTAGCAGGCGTGGTCGGTCGCCAGCATGTTCTGTACCGCGGACTTATGGCCCGGCCGATGCGCCGCCACCGCGTGCATGGGTTCGCAGACCCCGGCGATTTCCGCGCCGGTGACAATCCGCACCACGCCCGGCGACGTCTCCGCCATGGACGTATCGATTCCGTTGATCCGGGCATGTCCGTAGGGGCTGCGCACGAAGGCGACATGGAGCATGTTGGGCACGGTGATGTCGTCGGTATACCGCCCCTTGCCGTGGATCAGCCTGCGGATATTGGGCCGCGCGACCGGCTTGCCGACAAGGCCGGGGCCGCTTCCGTCTGCCGGGCTCATGCCGCTTCTCCCGTGTTGCCTTGCGCGCGCGCGGTGGCCGTCGCCTCGACCGCGTCGACGATCGCCTGATAGCCGGTACAGCGGCACAGGTTGCCGGAAAGATGATCGCGGATGACGGCACGGTCCGGCACGCTGGCTCCCGGTTTCATCTGCGAGAGCAGTTCGGCGGAGGTCAGCACCATCCCCGGCGTGCAGAACCCGCACTGGGCCGCGTTGCGTGTCTCGAATTCCATCTGCAGGTCGGCGACTTCGCCGCTCGCCGACAGGCCTTCGATGGTGACGACATCGGCGCCGTCGGCCTGCACCGCCAGCATCAGGCAGCCGCGCGCGACCACGCCGTCGACTCGCACGGTACACGCGCCGCAGACGCCGTGTTCGCAGGCAAGGTGAGAGCCCGTCAGGTTGAGATCGAGCCGCAGGAAATCGACGAGGTGACGGCGGACGGGAACGGTTCGGGTAACCCGCTCGCCATTGACCGTCAGGGAAATTTCAGTGGTTTCTTCAGTCATGCCCTATTTTGCCACTCGCCGCGCCGCAGGGAAAGATGCCGGTGCAACAATAACCCGCCGGTTCTATCCGGCCGCCGCCTTCTCAGGCCCACTTCACGGTTTTGAAAACGGTGACAAGCTGCTCCCTTAGCCAGCGATTGGCGGGCTCCGCGTGGAACCTTTCGTGCCAGAGAAGCCTGATCTCCACCCTCGGCAGGTCCAGCGGATGCGGCAGCATCCTGATGGTGGGACTCGCGCCGAGCGTGGTGCCGAACGCCTTGGGGATCGTCGCGATCAGGTCGCTCGCCGCCACCACGAAAGGGATCGACAGGAAATGCGGCACCCTGGCGCCGACCTTCAGTTCGATCCCCTGACGTTCCAGCGTCTGCTGCACTACCGAATGCCCCGTCCCCTGAAGTTCCGGGATCGCATGACGGGCAGAGAGGTATTTCTCAAGCGTGAAACGGCCCTTCGCGATCGGGTTCCCGGCGGCCGCTATGCACACATAATCCGTATCGAACAGAAACCGCTGGTAGAACCGGCCGGAAAATTCGGGCAAGAACCCGATGGCGATATCCGCCTCGCCGGATTTCAGCGCTTCGGGCGTGTCGTCGATCGACAGGTTAAGCGCGCGGATCGCCACCCCCGGCGCGGAGGCCCGGCACATGTCGAGCACCCGCGGCAGAATCACGGCCTCGGCAATGTCGGTCATGATGATGTTGAACGTGCGCTGCACGGTCGCGGGCTCGAACGTGCGGGTCTGCATCAGACCGCGATTCAGCTCGTCCAGAGACGACCGGACATGGGGTATCAGCCGCTCGGCAAAGGGTGTTGGCGCGACGCCGTGGCTTTCCCGCACGAACAGCGGATCGCCGAGGCTGTCACGCAGGCGCTTCAGGGAATTGCTGATGGTCGATTGCGTGAGCCCGAGATCCGCGGCGGCGCGCGAGACGTTCCGCCGCCGCATGATCGCGTCGAACACCACCAGCAGATTTAGATCCAGGCGCCTGATATTCTCCATCTCGATATCATTTATCACTATACAGCCTATTTTCAAATATCAGGATCGCAGGCAGTCTTGAGGCAAGAACAAACGATATTCAGCACGTCTACCCGTGGAGGACATCATGAACGCAGCAGCAGATGGCGGCGCCGCCGCATTGCCGAAACCCGACGCGAATTCCGAAAACGCCCGCGTCATCACCGCCGACGAGTATTTCCAGCGGGTGCGCCATACCCATGTCCGCGCCTGCAAATGGGAAGGCGACGAATGGAAAGCGCTCCTGGCGGAGCTCGGCAACGATCCGATCCGTCATGCCGAACGCCGTTTCGTCGCCCTGGTGAACGAGGATCACGGCGATCTTGCTGGCGCTTCGCCGGGGATTTTCATCGGTATCCAGATGATCCATCCGGGCGAGCATGTGCCGAACCACCGCCATAATTCAGTCGCGATCTATCACTACCTGCAGGGCACCGGTGCGACGACCGTCGAAGGCCAGCGCTACGAATTCAAGGCGGGCGACACCATCGTCTGCCCCGCCTGGGTCTATCACGAACACGAAGCCACTGGCGACGAGGACGTCATCATGTATGTCGCCCAGGACATGCCGGAGATGGCGGCCAAACGGACGCTGTTCTTCGAGGAGCCGATGGGGCTGGAGAACGTGCGCCACATGGTGCAGGGCACCAGCAAGTCATGGAGTGCGACGCGCGATCCCGACGCGGAGCAGGTCCCGACGCATATTCACACCGATAACGTGATCCCGGCGGAGATTGCCCTGCCGACCCGGCGGTGACACAGTATTTCCCGCCTAATAAACAAGGGGGGATGCCATGTCGGCAACCGATTACAATTACGACGTCTTCACCGGCAGTCAGGAAGATTTCCTCGACTTCGCTATGCACGCGCCGAAGGTCACCATGCGCGCGCCGTCCTTTCCGGTCGAGGAACTGGCAAGCGGCGAAACCGTGGAGATGAAGGAATTCTGGAAAACGGGTGTGACGGTCATCGAGTTCGGCTCGTTCACCTGACCGTTCTGCGCGATCGCCGCGGAGGCCATGGAAGACCTTCACGCGCGATACGCCGACCGGGCCGTGCGCTCGGTATTCATCTACACCCACGAAGCCCATCCCGGCGAAAACTATCGCCATCACACGTCCATGGACGACAAGCGCGCCAATGCGCAGGCCTTCGTCGACCATTCGAACGTCAAACGCGAAATGTTCCTCGACGACCTGGAAGGATCCGCCCACCGCACCTATGGCGGCCTGCCGAACATGACCTGGATCGTCGGGCGCGGCGGGTTCATCCACTATAAATCCGCCTGGACCAGCTCGGCCGATGTCGAGGACGCGCTGATCAACGTGCTAGACTTTCAGGAAAACCGGATCAGGAACCAGTGGATTCCGTTTTACAGCGAGCGCAGTGCCTGGAGCACCCGGCCGATGGACAGGTTCCGCGAAGGACTGGTCCGCGCCGGGCCGCAGGCGGTCTCCGACTACGAGGCGATGCTGGAGGCCAACAAGGCCAGACGCGCCGCCCCGTCGGACGACGTCGCGCCGCGGGTGCCGGGTAATTTTTACAGGACCGAGGAAGAGGACGGCGGCTGACCGGGCCAGTGCCGCCTGCCCTGCGCCGAACGTCTGCTTGGCGTCTAGAACCGGACGGGTATCCGGCGGCGGTCCCGGACCCCGTCCGCGCCTCTGCCTCCCTAAGGCGTCAACGACCCGTCACTTCAGGAGCTTGGCGATAAACGCCCGTACCCCTTCGCGCCGAAGGGCGTCGGCGGCGAACCGCAATTTCCCGATCCTGAGCTAGGTCCGCGATTGCCGGAGGTTGTAGCGCTGCTCTTTCCAGTCCTTGTCCAGGTCCGGCGGCGCCGTTGCGACCATGCGAAAGGCCGCGCTCATGGGAAACCGTTGCATAAGCTCCCATTCGGGTTCCGACGACATGAATTGCCGCAGGATGTGGCCGGTCCAGATATTCGTGTTGTCGACGACCATGACGCCGCCCGTCCGCAGGCGCCGGCCGATATAGTAGTAATCGATGAAGGCGACGGGAAACGAATGCGAGCCGTCGACAAGCGCAATTTCTAGGTCCGACAGGTCGAGGGACGGAAGAAGGTCCTGCGACGGTCCGGTGATGAAGGTTACCGCGTCCAGGGAAATGCCGTGTTCGGCGGAAAAGGCCCGGATGCGCTCGACCTGGCCGAGGTCGGGTGTGATGACCGTGTGGCTGCAGCCGCGAAGCGCGAAGACGATTGTGCTGACGCCGGCGCCCGTCTCGATTGTCTTCATGCCCGGCCGGGCGGTGTCCCACAGAAATTCCAGGACAACGTCCGAAAGCTGCCAGGTTACTGCCCTGCCCGATGTAGTCCTGTGGAACAACGGCTGGAGCGCCAGAATCTCCGCAACGCTGGCGAAGACAGTTGGTCCGGCCGTCCCGGCGGCGGTCCCGCGCGCGGCGCCGGAAGTGAGACTGTCGACAATGAATCTACCCTGAAAGTGTGTGCGGACAATCTAGTGGAAGGCCCTGTCAAAGCAACCGGGGTTGAGACCGATAAGGGTGGTTTGCGGCAACGATGGATGAAAAGACCGCCATACGTTCGCTTTTTGTTCTTTAACATGATAGACTGTCCGTACATCGAATTCCCGGGTCCACCGGCTGGAACGCGCGCGACACCGTCGTGCGTGAACCGGTAAGGTGTGCCCGGCAAACGCATACAACGTTGCCGCCGGCGCCCGCATTGCCGCCTCCCCTTCGGGTGCATGGGGTTGTTTTGCAAGTTTGTCGTTTTCGGCGGCGGGCCGAGCCGAATATCCCTTCGCCGGGCGGTCCGTTGGCCCTATACAATCCACAGTACCGCCGCCTGAGCCGTCAGAATTCCGGGGAGTAATTTTAGATGACCACGTTCGAACTCGATCCGCGCCTCGCCGCCGATACCGAAAGTGTCGGCATGCTCGGCCTGTGCCGCGTGCTGCTGATGCGCGATGCACGCTATCCTTGGCTGATCCTGGTCCCGGCACAGCCGGACCTGGTCGAGATATCGGACCTGTCCGCCGCGGACCAGTCCCGGCTGATGGCGGAAATCGCGGCGGCGGGCCAGGCGCTGACGGATCTGTACCAGCCGGAGAAGATCAATACCGGCGCGCTCGGCAACATCGTCCGCCAGCTTCACGTCCACATCGTCGCCCGCAACACGGACGATCCCGCCTGGCCGGGCCCGGTCTGGGGGCACAGCGCCGCCATTGCCTACGACGAGACGGCACTGCAGACACGCCTGCAGGAGATCGGACGCGCGCTTTCTGTCTCATAGTTATCCACAGATCGGTGAATGCGCGCGTTGTGCAGTGCGCTAGGTATCCATATGATCGGGCGGCTTAACTTTGTCGATTTATTGGCCTTTCCGGACAGCGAGCGGTAGGCAGGGAGAATATTCATGAAAAGACGCGATCTCATGCGCTTTGCCGCCGTCGCGGCGGCAGCGATGTTTACGGTCGGCGGCGTGCAGGCGGCCAATCCGATGAAAGTCGGCTTCGTCTATGTCGGCCCCATCGGCGACCACGGCTGGAGCTACCAGCACGACCAGGGGCGCCTCGCGCTGGAAAAACATTTCGGCGGCAAGGTCGAAACCACCTATGTCGAGAATGTGCCCGAAGGCGCAGATGCCGAGCGCGTGATCCGCAAGCTCGCAAGCACCGGCCACCAGGTCATTTTCACTACCTCGTTCGGATTCATGAACCCGACCGTCAAGGTCGCCAAGCAGTTCCCGAAGGTCACCTTCGAGCACGCCACCGGCTACAAGCGCGCGAAGAACCTCGGCACCTACCTTTCGGTGACCTATGAAGGGCGCTATGTCTCCGGGTATGTCGCGGCCAGCGTCAGCAAGACCGGCAAAGTCGGCTATATCGCATCCTTTCCGATCCCCGAGGTCATCCGCGACATCAACGCGGTCATGCTGGGTATGCAGAAGGTAGACCCGAAGGCCGAGCTCAAGATCATCTGGGTCAACACATGGTTCGATCCCGGCAAGGAACGTTCCGCCGCCGAGGTCATGATGGATCAGGGCGTCGATGTCATCATCCAGCACACCGACAGCCCGGCCGCAATGCAGGCCGCCGAAAAGCGCGGCAAATGGGCCGTCGGCCAGGCATCCGACATGTCGCATTTCGGCCCCAACGCCCACCTGCTCTCGGTCGTCAATGACTGGGGCAACCACTACATCAAATCGGTGCAGCGGGTCATGGACGGCACCTGGAAGCCCGAGAACTACTGGGGCGGCATGGATGACGACACCATCCGCATTCCGTCGTTCAACGAAAAGATCCCCGCCGATGTTGTGGCCGAAGCCAGAAAGTTCATGGCAGGCATGAAGGCGAAGACGTTCCACCCGTTCACCGGCCCGATCAAGGATCAGACCGGCAAGGTCCGCGTGCCTGCCGGCAAGACCATGACCAACGCCGAACTGGCGGGGATGAACTGGTACGTCCAGGGCATCGAAGGCTCAATCCCGAAATAGGGTCGCGCGCATGTGACGTCAAAGGCCCCGGCGGGAAACTGCCGGGGCCTTTTCCATGCCAGAGATCCCCGCCTGCGGTTTCAGGCGAACAGCGCTAGCGCCCGGTCGCGAATGGCGTCAGGCGCCTTGGCGAGCGAGCCGGAATTAAATGGCGGCTGCGGGTCGTACTCGGTCATCAATTGCACGAACCGCGCGTGATCATCGCCCGCGACCTCGGCCAACAGGGTAAGCGCCATAT
>JAYOMI010000053.1:22208-24822 GCA_038120765.1 Rhodospirillaceae bacterium | reverse complement strand
TCGAGATAGAAAAGGCCCGGCTTGACCATGACCATGTCGGCGCCCTCGGCGATATCCATCGCCACTTCGCGGAGCGCTTCATCGGTATTGGCCGGGTCCATCTGATAGGTTTTCTTGTCGCCGCCGGCGAGATTGGGTGCGGAGCCGACCGCATCGCGGAAGGGGCCGTAAAGGGCGGATGCATATTTTGCGCTATAGGCTATGATACGCACCGCATCGTGACCGGCATCATCCAGCGCGGTTCTGATCGCCCCGATGCGGCCATCCATCATGTCCGACGGAGAGATCACGTCGCAGCCCGCGTTGGCCTGATTGACCGCCTGCTTTACCAGGATCTCCAGCGTTTCGTCGTTGACCACGTAGCCGTCGCGGAGCAAGCCGTCATGGCCGTGATCGGTGAAGGGATCGAGCGCGACATCGCACATCACGCCGATATCGAGGTTCGCGTCCTTGATCGCCCGGACGGCGCGGCACACAAGATTTTCGGGGTTTACGGACTCCGTCCCCTCGGCATCCTTTAGCGCCGGATCCGTCGCCGGGAAAACGGCGATGACAGGAATGCCGAGCGACGCGGCCTTGCCCGCCTCGTCAACCAGCGCATCGATCGAATGCCGCTGGATGCCGGGCAGGGAAGGTATATCCAGCCGCGCTTCCGGACCGTCGTGGACAAAGACCGGCCAGATGAAATCCGACGCGGTAAGCACGTTTTCCGCGACAAGGCGGCGGTTCCAATCGTCCCGCCGGTTCCGCCTCATACGGGTGACCGGAAATTTTCCGAGGCTGTAATCGCCACCTGTCATTCTGCTCACTCCTATACTGCGGCAAGCGCCTGATCGAGATCGGCGATGATATCGTCGATATGCTCAATTCCGATCGACAAACGTACGTAACCATCCGTCACGCCGGTCTGGAGTTGTTCCTCGGCGGAAAGCTGCGAATGGGTTGTAGTTGCCGGGTGGATCGCGAGGCTGCGGGCGTCGCCGATATTGGCGACGTGAGAGAACAGTTTCAGGGAATCAATGAATTTCTGCCCGGCCGCCTTGCCGCCGTCGCCGAAATCGAACCCGACAAGCCCGCCGTACCCACCCGACATAACCGCATCCGCCCGCCGCCGGTCTTCACCTTCCATCAGGCTCGGATGAATTACATGTGCGACCTTTTCATGTTTTGACAGGTACGCGGCGACCGTTGTGGCATTTTCGCAATGGGCGCGCATGCGCAACGGCAATGTTTCCAGGCCCTGGATGAACTGGAACGCGTTGAACGGGCTCATCGCCGCGCCCATGTCGCGCAGCAACGTCACCCGCGCCTTGATGATATAGGCGACGGGACCCATCGGCTTGACGGCTTCCATCCAGACCGCGCCGTGATAGCTCGGGTCGGGCTCATTCAGCATGGGGAAGCGGTCCTTGTGGGCTTCCCAGTCAAAATTGCCGCCATCGACGATCATGCCGCCGATGGAGGTTCCGTGGCCGCCGATATACTTGGTCGTGGAATACATCACGATCGCGGCGCCATGGTCGAAGGGGCGGCACAGAATAGGCGCCGCCGTATTGTCCATGATCAGCGGAACACCGAGCTTGCGGCCGATCTCGGCGACTTCCTTGATCGGAAAGACCCTGAGCTTCGGGTTCGGCACGGTTTCCGCGTAGTAGCACCGGGTACGGTCGTCGGTCGCGTTGGCGAAGGCCTGTGGATCCGCCGGGTCAACGAAACGGCATTCAATGCCCATATCCTTCATCGTGTTGGCGAACAGGTTCCACGTGCCGCCGTACAGATCGGTCGATGCGACGAAGTTATCGCCCGCGCGCGTGATATTCTGGACTGCCATCGCGGACGCCGCCTGTCCGGATGCGACCGACAACGCAGCGACGCCGCCTTCGAGGGCCGCAATGCGCTGTTCGAGGACGTCGTTCGTCGGGTTCATGATCCGGGTGTAGATATTGCCCATCTCGGCCAGCCCGAACAGGTTGGCGGCATGTTCCGTGCTGTTGAACTGGTAGGAGGTGGTCTGGTAGATCGGCACTGCGACCGACGTCGTCGCTTCGTCGCTACGCCAGCCGGCGTGCAAGGCGATCGTTTCGGGATTCTTGCTGTCGGTACCCATGGTGTATCCTTTCAATCAGATCCTGCATTTTTGCAGGGTTTCCCTGCACTCGTCCGCTTTTTTACATGAATGACGCTTTTTGCCCGTGTTCGGGGCAGCTATCAACCGTTGTGACAGTTCCCGGCGACCTTAATGCAAGCGGGCCCGACCTGTCGCGCGCCATGTCGTCCAGCGATCGATTTAAAGAAGAATTAAGGCTTTCATGACAAGCTAATCCCCAAGTTTGTCCCATCGCGTCTGCTCCAGAGGATTAAGACGGTGAAAGAATCATATTTCGAGACCATCCGCCTGATTGAAAGGCTCCATCGACAGTTTCTTGAGGTGATCAAGGTTGAACTCGATCGCACCGGGGTGGTGGATATCAATAATATCCAGGCGCTGATCATGTCGAATATCGGCAAGGAAGAACTGACCGTCGGCGAGTTGACCAACCGCGGCTATTATCTGGGCTCGAACGTTTCCTATAACGTGAAGAAAATGGTCGAGAACGGATACCTGGAGCAGGAA
>JAYOMI010000053.1:21756-22198 GCA_038120765.1 Rhodospirillaceae bacterium | reverse complement strand
GCGTTCGCGTATCGAAGAAAGGTCTGGATGTTTGTGACCTCATTGCCGAGCTGCACGAACGCCATACCACGCAGCTCGCCGACAGCCCGCTCGCGGAAGAACTTAAATCCGTGAACGCGTCTCTTGTCGCGCTCGAGCGGTTCTGGACGGAAGATCTTCGCTACGGCGCCCGGCAGGCGCCCGCTGCGAACCCGGCTTTCGGATAATTTCGCAGACGGCTTTTGGACACGCGATCAAAAAAAGCGGCGCTGTGGGCGCCGCTTTTTTGTCTTATGATCGCGAGGGCCGATCAGTTCAGCATGGTCCCGTCGGTCACCTTATCCTGAAGGGCATCGCGAAGCTTCGATAGCGCTTTGCCTTCGATCTGGCGGATGCGTTCCTTGGTCACGCCGAAGCTTTCGCCTATTTCCGCAAGCGTGATCTTGTCGTCCTTCAGGAAGCG
>JAYOMI010000053.1:15057-21746 GCA_038120765.1 Rhodospirillaceae bacterium | reverse complement strand
TGTAATGACCTCGCGTTCGCGCTGCGTGAGGTGCTCCATGGCATCCGCAATCCATTTCGTGCGGGTCTCGCTGTCGATAAGATCGCCGACGATGGCTTCAGGGGTGGGCGAGTCGTCAGACAACAGATCGACGAATTCATCAGAATCGCTCTCGCCGACGGTCGCATTCAGAGACTGGTCCGGCCGCGAAAAATGCGATTCCATCCGTTCGACCGCCGCAAGCGGCACCCCGAGTTCTGCCGCGATCATCTCGCGCTCTTCCTCGGTCATCTGGGCCGCAAGATTGTCGGTGAGCTTTGCGCGCAGTTTGCGGAGGTTGAAAAACAGGCTCTTCTGGGCGGGGGTGGTGCCTATCCGCACGATGGAGGAATTCCGCACGATATATTCCTGCATCGCCGCAAGTATCCACCAGGTGGCATAGGTGGAATAACGAACATTGCGATCGGGATCGAAGCGGTTTGCCGCTTCAAGGAGGCCCCGGTTGCCTTCCTGTATCAGATCGCTGATCGGAAGACCGTAGCCTTTGAACTTGGAGGCTATCCGCACGACAAGACGTATATGAGCTTCGATGATCTCGTGCAGCGCATCAGCGTCTTCTTCGTCTCTCCAGCGTCGCGCCAGCTCAACCTCATACTCCCGTTCGAGCATGGGGGCTTCCATCGCGGCCGAAATGTATCGACGATCATTCTTGTCAGGGAAGTTTCCGTTCGCAACAGCCATGGGACCATCCTTCTCAAAGGTTGCCTTTCACACGTGCCTAGTGGGTGAAAGCCGTCTTTGTATCGAGTCGATAATATCGGGACGATTGACCGGATATCAAGTTATTTTCGACTCGATATTGTTTTTGCCGAAACCTGATTTATGTTACTCAGGCTTTTACGCAGCCTTTTTCGGCTTGGATTGCGATGCAAGACATCCGGCCCCTGGAAACCGGCAATTAGCCTGGATGAACAACGATGCCAGAACGTGCGAAAATTGTGGAACTCGTCGATCGTCTGAGCCGGATTGCGCATTCCCTGCAGTTTGCCGAGGGGCTTAATCCGGCCCAGTGGGAAGCCCTCCGATTCGTTGCCCGGGCAAACCGGAACAGTTGTTCACCCGGAACGCTCGCCGATTTCATGGGGTCCACGAAGGGCACGGTTTCGCAGACCCTGAAAGCGCTCGAGAACAAAGGGCTTATCCAGCGCTCACGTAAGGCGGGCGACCGCCGGGGCGTCGAGATTTCGGTCACCGGCGCCGGCCGCGCGCTGATCGAGAGAGACCCGCTCGGCCGGATACACGAGGCGCTTTCGACCTGTTCGGAGACCGACCAGCGCGGAGTCGTTACAGGATTGGAGCATCTCGTCGGCATCGTGCAGAAGCACCAGAACATCCCAGAATTCGGCCCGTGCCTGAGCTGCGCGCATTACAAACCCGAAACGTGTTCAGACACGAACGCGATCGGATGCCGGTGCGGTATTTCGGGAGAACTGTTCGATGCGGATGAACTCGTGAAAATCTGTGTGGATTTCTCGCCCGTCCGCTAGCTGGCGCACGCGGCCATATACTCTTCCATCCGCGTGCGGATATCCGTTGGAATTTCAATCGTCTGCATTGTTTTCTTCGAAGCGACACAGGTGACGAACCTGGCATGTAAAATTTCCAGACCGTCGTCGTTGCATATGATCTCGTAATGGATAGATGATCGGCCAAGCCTGTTCAGGATCAGGCTCATGTCCATTTTCTGACCCATCCGGCGGGCTTCCCTGAAATCCACATCGACATGTACCAGCGGAAACATTCGCTGCTCCGTTTCGAACTGGTACGCGAAATCTATTCCAAGCCGCTTTACCAGCCAGTCCTCGAACAGGTCGTTGAACATCCGGAAAAATTCGGCATAAAACACGATCCCGGCAGGGTCGGAGTCCGAGAACCGGATTTCACGGGTCACTGTGAAGACGTTTTCCGGGACACTGCTGAGGGTCATGAAGGCTTGCCGTGCTGACAGATGGTGCAGCCGATGCTTCTATCCGGGCTGTCCGCCGGAGACAAGGCGCAACGGCGGACGGCGGTCCGTCTCCGTCACGTAACGTGCCAGATGAACGGTAAATGTCGTACCTTTGCCGGGCGCGCTGTCGATCGTCATCGTGCCGCCGTGCAATTCGACCAGGGACTTCGAAAGGGGCAACCCAAGACCCGTGCCGGCGTATTCCCGGTTAAGCGAGCTGTCGACCTGACCGAAGGGGGAGAGCGCGAGATCGATATCCTTCGCGGACATACCGATGCCGGAATCGGCGACAATGATGTCTACCCCGTCGCCGGCCTGGCGGATCGAGAGTCTTATAACCCCCCCGGCGGGCGTGAATTTGATTGCGTTGCTCAGCAGGTTCAGAACGACCTGGGTGATCTTCCGGTCATCGCCCTGGACGACCTAGGTCGCGGCATCGCCGTTATCCGTCACCAGCGTCAGGTTTTCGGCTTCCGCGCGCTGTCGCATCATGCGTGTGCATTTATCCAGGATGACGGCAGGTGATATGTCCTCGATATGAAGTTCAAGCCGGCCGGCTTCGACCTTGGAGTAGTCGAGAAGGTCGTTGATGACGCCCAGAAGATGGAGGCCGCTCTGGCGAATGTCGCCTGCATAGTCGCGGTACCGGTCGTTTCCGACAGGGCCGAAGACTTCCTGGATCATAACCTCTGAAAAACCGATAACAGCATTCAGTGGTGTGCGCAGCTCATGGCTGATATTGGCCAGAAATTCGGATTTCGCCCTGCTGGCGTTGACGGCAGTTTCTTTTGCCTGGCGCAGTGCTGCTTCGACACGTTTCACCGATGTCTGGTCGTGTACAGAACCCAGAATGCGGGCGACCGTGCCATCGTCGTCGAGAACAGCCTCGATTTCGGTACGAACCGCGCGGATATCTCCGTCCGGCCGCACAATCTCGTACTCGTGATTGTACTTGCCGCCCGACGCCAGCAG
This sequence comes from Rhodospirillaceae bacterium, assembly GCA_038120765.1. GTDB lineage: Bacteria > Pseudomonadota > Alphaproteobacteria > MPNO01 > UBA830 > CAXBCP01. The sequence continues at coordinate 18,787 of JAYOMI010000053.1, read as the reverse complement.
GCGCCTGAAGGTGGAGCCGATCAGGTCGCGGCTTTCGGGCCGCACCAGCAGAAGGAACTGAGAGAGCGTGAGGGGAGGGGTGCCTTTCGGCAGGCCAACGCTCTCGTACATGATATCGGATCAGTACATATCGGATACTGACGCGTCCCATTCGAAAACGCCGATACGGGCGAGAGCCTGTGCGTGAGCGAGGCGGCTTTCGCTATTGGCGAGCGTGCGCTCGTTGTTCTTTGCTTCGGTAATGTTCGTATAGATGGTGACCGTTCCGCCATCGGGTGTCCCGCGCTCGGTCAGCAACCACCAGGTGCCGTCCTTGGCGAGGACCTCGTGCGAGTGGTTCGCCTCAGACCGCCAAAGGTGCCGTTTCTGAAGCCATTTCTGCGGATCTCCCCCGGTCGTCCGGTCATCAAGAAACAGGAACGTATCGAGGACGTACTGGTCAAAGGTCATGCCCGTCATGGTGTGCGGCCATTCCTCGCGAGTTACCTTGCGATTGTGGAGTACCAGCCGGTTGTCACTGTCCCAGAGAACAAACCCGTCCGAGATGCTGTCGACAACATCCTGAAGGCGCCTTTTCAGGTCCGGACCAAGGTCCAGCAGATTGTCATGCGGTTCTTCGATCCGCTGCGCGGCGGCATTTCTGCTCTTCCGGAAACGCCAGAGGGTAGCGGCAAGCAGCAAGACGGCAAACGCCGCCGGGATCGGCCAGAAGACCTCCCCGATCGCCATAAATGCGCCCGCCAGTCCGCTGCAAACCGTCATGCCGACGAGGCCGGCAAATAACAGCCGGAAACTGTCCCGGTCGGACCGGGGCTTTGATGGGGCGGGTGAATTCATGCAGCGTTGAACCGATTTAATACCGACATCCCGACAGACCAGATGCCGCCCGGCAGTTTGCGCCTTTGCGGGTTAACGATTCGTTAAATGAACTTAAGATCTTTGTTCTTGCACGCTATGCCTCAAACCCGCACGATCCATGGACTTTAGTCAATATGAGCATTGCGCGAGGTGTTAATGCCCTCGCGCCCGGCCCCCGAGAAGCAGAGACGCTAATGGCAAACCCGCCGACCGGCAGAGAAGTACTTATCGAATTCCAGCAGATCGGCAACGCGGTCAAGGTAACCGCAGTTGATACCCATTCCATGGTCGAGGTTTCCATAATGGGACCTGCGTCGGCAGGGGATGCTGTGTTAAAACGTAATGATATCAATAAATTGAACTACGTTCTTTCCAAAAAACATTAACATCAGGCCCGTCGAAATATCTATCGGAACTTTATGGAATACTTCCTGCAGCAGCTTATCAACGGCCTGACCCTCGGCGCCATCTACGGGTTGATCGCTATCGGCTATACGATGGTCTACGGCATCATCGGCATGATCAATTTCGCCCATGGCGAGATTTACATGATCGGCGCGTTCATCTCGCTGATCAGCATCATGCTGCTGAATTCTCTCGCCGGCGGCTGCGTTATTGTGGCGCTGTTCGTTGTGCTGATCGTCGCGATGATTCTCACATCGCTCTATGGCTGGACGCTGGAGCGGATCGCCTACCGGCCGCTTCGAAGCTCGCCGCGCCTTGCCGCGCTGATCTCTGCGATCGGCATGTCGATCGCGCTCGGCAATTACGTCCAGCTTACCCAGGGCGCCCGCAACAAGACCCTTCAGCCGGTTGTCCGGGGGAATGTCGAACTCATGAAACGGGACGACGGTTTTACGGTCGTCCTGAGCTACATGCAGATCGGTATCATTGTCACCACCGTCGTTCTAATGGCCGCGTTTTCCCTGATGATCGCCCGGACGTCCCTGGGCCGCGCCCAGCGGGCATGCGAGCAGGACCGGACGATGGCGGCATTGCTCGGCGTAAACGTCGACCGCACCATATCGCTTACCTTCGTGATGGGAGCGGCGCTCGCCGCCGTGGCCGGGTTTCTGGTGGTGCTCTATTACGGCGTGATCGATTTCTATATCGGCTTTCTTGCCGGCATAAAGGCTTTTACCGCCGCGGTTCTGGGCGGAATCGGATCGATCCCCGGCGCGATGCTGGGTGGCCTGCTGATTGGCCTGATAGAGGCCTTCTGGTCCGGCTATTTCTCGATTGAATACAAGGACGTCGCAGCGTTTGCCATTCTCGTACTGGTACTGATTTTCCGGCCGACCGGGCTCCTTGGCCGGCCGGAAGTCGAAAAGGTCTGAGAATGCCGGTTCCTGATTCCGCGACGCCGGATTCCGCAGGGCCGGTGACCGGTAAACAGACGGCCTCGCCTGGCAGCATCGTCAGGGAAGCCGGACTGACGGCCCTTGTTTCGCTCGCCCTTCTGGTTCCGTTCGTGGGGTTCCGAATCGCCAACCGGGGCGGGGAGCAGTTTCTCGAAACCCGCTGGCCCGAAGTTCTGATCGCGGCCGGGCTGATTTTTCTGGGGCGTATTTTCCTGATCCTTATCCGGGAAGGAAGCCTCGCGCTTCCTGTCGCGGGCGGGGCCGCGATCGCGGCAATCGGCTGGCTGGCGCCGATACCGTCCGCTTTTATCCAGGCCGTCGTGTTTACCGCCGGACTGGTGATCATCGCGCGGGCCGGATTCATGTTTTTCGCGGCCAGCCGTCTGTCCTCGACCGGACGCGCGGTGGGCAGCGGTTTTGCGGACGGATACCGCAAAGTGCTCCCCTGGCTCGCCGCCGCGCTTATCGTGTTGGCGCTGCTCCTGCCTCTGCTGCCTTTCGGAGAGCGCCGGAACATCGATATCGCTATCCTGGTGCTGACTTACATCATGCTCGGCTGGGGCCTGAATATTGTCGTCGGTCTCGCCGGGCTCCTGGATCTCGGATATGTGGCGTTTTACGCGGTGGGTGCGTATTCCTATGCGCTTCTCGCGAGCTATTTCGATTTCAGTTTCTGGATCTGCCTGCCGCTCGCGGGCCTGTTTGCCGGGTTTTTCGGCATTATTCTGGGTTTCCCCGTCTTGCGGCTGCGGGGAGACTACCTCGCCATTGTCACGCTCGGGTTTGGCGAGATGATCCGCGTGATCCTGCTGAACTGGGTTTCGCTGACCAGGGGACCGGACGGCGTATCCGGCATTCCGCGGCCGAGTTTTTTCGGGCTCGAATTCAAACGATATCCCGCGGAAGGGACGGAGTCGTTCCACCAGTTTTTCGGACTGGAATACTCGTCCCTGCACAGGGTCGTGTTCCTGTATTACCTCATTCTGATTCTTGCGCTTGTCACCAATTTCTTTACCCGCCGGATCCGGACGCTCCCCATCGGACGCGCTTGGGAGGCCATGCGCGAGGACGAAATCGCCTGCCGTTCGCTCGGTATCAATCCGCGGAACACAAAGCTCTCCGCCTTCGCGATCGGGGCGATGTTCGGCGGCTTCGCGGGCTCGTTCTTTGCGACCCGGCAGGGGTTCATCAGCCCGGAGAGCTTCACGTTCCTCGAATCCGCGATCATCCTCGCGATCGTCGTGCTGGGCGGCATGGGGAGCCAGATGGGTGTCGTCGTGGCGGCCGTGGTGCTGATCGGAATTCCGGAATATATCCGCGACCTGCAGGAATACCGGATGCTGGCATTCGGCGCGGGAATGGTTCTGATCATGTCATGGCGGCCCCGCGGGCTCCTGTCCCAGCGTGACCCGACGATCCTGCTCGCGCGCGCGGAGGCGAAAACCCCATGACGGAGGCGTTGCCGCTGCTTCGGGTCGAACACCTCACAATGCGTTTCGGCGGGCTGCTGG
>JAYOMI010000053.1:0-15047 GCA_038120765.1 Rhodospirillaceae bacterium | reverse complement strand
CGATCGATGATTTGTCCTTCGACGCGGAGCGCGGCCAAATTACCGCAATCATCGGCCCGAACGGGGCGGGGAAGACGACGGTATTCAATTGCCTGACGGGATTTTACAAGCCGACCGTCGGTCGCCTGACAATGCGGCGGGACGGTGTTCCCTGGCAGCTGGAACAACTCGAGGATTACCGGATTGCCCGTGATGCAGGCGTCGCGCGCACATTCCAGAATATCCGTATCTTTCCGCAGATGTCGGTTCTCGAAAACCTGATTGTCGCGCAGCATAAGGTGTTGATGAAGGCGTCGGGGTATTCGGCGCTGGCGCTGGTCGGGATCGGCGGGTACCGGAAAGCCGAACGGGAAGCGGTGACGCTTGCCCGGTACTGGCTGGAGCGGGTGGAACTTGTCGATCGCGCGGACGAGGATGCGGGCAGCCTTTCCTACGGTGCGCAGCGGCGCCTCGAGATCGCCCGCGCGATGTGCATGCGGCCGGCGCTGCTGTGTCTCGACGAACCCGCAGCCGGACTGAACCCCCGGGAAACCGGCGAGCTGAACGATCTGCTCGGCTTTATCCGCGCCGAGCACAATATCGGTATGCTGCTGATCGAGCATGATATGGGAGTCGTCATGGGGATTTCCGACCGCATCGTCGTACTCGATTACGGCCGGAAGATATCCGACGGCACGCCCGAACAGGTCCGCAATGACCCGGCTGTGATCCGGGCCTATCTCGGCGAGGAAGACGACGCTGCGGAATTTGCGGGGGGCGCCTGATGCTCTCGATTTCCGGCGTACACACGTTTTACGGCCATATCGAGGCGCTGCATGGTGTCGACCTTGAGATAAACGAGGGCGAAATCGTCACCCTGATCGGGGCGAACGGCGCCGGTAAATCGACTCTCCTGATGACGATCTGCGGCGATCCACGGGCGCGGTCCGGAAAGATACTGTTCCGGGACAGCGATATTACGCATATGCCGACCCATGAGATCATGCGGTCCGGGATTGCGCACGCGCCGGAAGGCCGCCGTATCTTTCCCCGTATGACGATTCTGGAAAACCTCCAGATGGGGGCGATAAACGGCAACCCGGACCGGTTCGACGACAACCTTGAGCGGGTATATTCGCTTTTTCCAATACTGAAGGAACGCGGCGGACAGCGCGGCGGCACGCTTTCCGGCGGGGAACAGCAGATGCTCGCAATCGCGCGGGCACTGATGAGCGAGCCTGCGTTGCTTCTGCTGGATGAGCCGTCGCTGGGGCTCGCCCCGCTGATCGTCCGTCAGATTTTCGATGTTATCCGGGACATCAACCAGTCGAGCGGCATGACGGTCTTTCTGGTCGAACAGAATGCCTTTCACGCGTTACGCCTGGCAGACCGCGGCTATGTGATGGTCAATGGTGAAATATCCATGACCGGCAGCGGGGAAGACCTGCTGAATGATCCGGAGGTGCGCCGCGCCTATCTTGAGGGAGCGGTCGGCTGATGGAAGCGCTGCTCGGCACCAGTATCGGGGTTTTCATCGGCGTCACGGTTTTCCTGTCGGGCTTCGCCGCTTTCATGACGGGGCATGCGCTTGCCTCGACGTGGCGGCCGGTATGGCAGCTCTGGCTGTATATTCTTTTGCTCGGGTTCGCCGACCGCTTCCTGACCTGGGCGTTGTTCCAGGGTGCGTTGCTGTCGCCAACCGGGTATGCCATTGACACAGCGGTCCTGATGGTCATCGGCCTTCTTGCGTTCTATCTCACCCGGGCGCGTCAGATGGCGGCCCAGTATCCATGGCTGTACGAGCGCAGCGGGCCGTTCACCTGGCGTGAACGAGGGCCGAAGGTTGACGATTGATCTTGCCGACAGAGCAGGTCTTGGTAGTGTTTGTTGGAAGTTTCAAACAGATTTTCGAGTTTCAGGCAGCAGAGATGCAATTACCCAAGGGGAGTTTTCGATATGAAAATACTTAAAACGGCACTGGTTGCCGGCGCGGCATTGCTGACGGCGTCGTCGGCGGCGAATGCGCAGATCAGGATTGCTACGGCGGGTCCGATGACCGGCCAGTATGCATCCTTCGGCGAACAGATGCGCCGCGGCGCGGAGATGGCCCTCAAAGACATCAATGCTGCCGGCGGCGTGCTCGGCCAGCAATTGATCCTTGAGGTCGGCGACGATGCCTGCGATCCGAAGCAGGCGGTAGCGGTCGCGAATTCGATGGCGGCGAAGGGCGTCGTCTTCATGGCGGGGCATTTCTGCTCTGGCTCGTCCATACCGGCATCCGACGTATATGCCGAAGAGGGTATCCTGCAGATTTCGCCTGCCTCGACCAACCCCCAGCTGACCGAACGCAACCTGCCCAACGTGTATCGCGTTTGCGGTCGTGACGATCAGCAGGGCCTGGTCGCCGGGACGTTTCTGAAGGAGAAATTCGGCGATAAGAACATCGCGATCATCCACGACAAGACGGCATACGGAAAAGGCCTGGCGGACGAGACGAAAAAGACCCTGAACTCGCTGGGGAAAACGGAAGCGATGTATGAAGCGTTCACTGCCGGCGAAAAGGATTACTCGGCGCTTGTGTCCAAGCTCAAACAGAGTGCCGTGGATGTCCTGTATGTTGGCGGATATCACACCGAGGCGGGCCTGATTGTGCGCCAGATGCGTCAGCAGGGGATGAAAACCGTCCTGGTTTCGGGCGACGCGCTGGTCACGGACGAATACTGGTCGATTACCGGCCCCGCCGGCGAAGGCACCCTGATGACCTTCAGCCCGGATCCCGCAAAGGAAGCGGCCAACGCCGAACTGGTTGCTGCCTTCAAGGCCACCGGATACACGCCCGAGGGGTATACGCTCTACACCTATGGTGCCATCCAGGCATGGGCGCAGGCGGCGACCACTGCCGGTTCGGTCGAAACACCCAAGGTCATCAAGGCGCTGAATACCGGCGAGTTCCAGACGGTTCTCGGAAAGATCGGGTTCGATGCGAAAGGCGATGTCTCGGCGCCGGGTTACGTCTTCTACGAATGGGCCGGCGGCAGGTACGACTACTACAAGTGATGCACCAGGTCGAACTGGCCACCAAATAGAAAAGCCCGGCCAAAAGGCCGGGCTTTTTTCTGGGCCGGCGGGAGAGCTTCAGACGTTCCTCTTGCGGCTCCCTACTTTTTCACCTTTTTTCCGTCCGAGGCCAATCTGCTTGGCGAAATTCGAACGCTGCTTCGCATAATTGGGGGCCACCATCGGGTAGTCCGCAGGCAATCCCCATTTTGCCCTGTATTCTCCCGGCGACAGGCCGTAGACGGCACGAATGTGCCGTTTGAGCATCTTGAGCTTCTTGCCGTCTTCAAGGCATACGAGATAGTCCGGTGTTATTGACCGGCGGACGGGAACGGCGGGATTCAGTGCTTGGGACGGTCCATTGCTGACTTCCCCGATGGACAGTAATGACGCATAAACGGAATTTATGACTTCCGGAACCTGAATGGCCGAGATTGAATTGTTGCTGACATATGCAGAAACAATATTGACAGCCATCTGCATTATTTCCGAGGTATCGGGTTGCGTTTTCGCTTCGTCGGTCATGACATCCTTGTTTTCATGCAAAGTTATCGCAACAGCCTAATCGCATGGCTTAAGCTGTTTGTCAATCAAATAAAAAATTAACGTTATATTGCAGGTTATTTATAGAACGATATTGTATGACTTGGAAATAGGCGCTGGCCTGCGCTGAAGGAAATAATGTTCAAAAAATAATAAGCGGCCTGATTGCTGTTAGGTGATGGCGCATTTGCCCTCGATATTGATTTCGCGATTTACGCCAAACCTAGTGTCGCGCTGGTCTGTGGGGGCGAGATATGGTAAGCACCGACCCCCAACTTCTGGTGTAAAAGTCCTATGTCGAAAGAATTGATCGGTATTTCCGTTGACCACGGCGGTTTCCCGTTGAAAAACGATGTCGTTGAAGAGGTCAAGGCCCTTGGGTTTGAAGTGCTGGATCTTGGAACATACAGCGAAGACTCCGTCGATTATCCTGACATGGCCGAGAACCTGGTCGCGGCCTTCAAAGACGGCCGCGTCAGCCGCGGCATTCTGATTTGTGGCACGGGAATCGGGGTTTCGATTGCGGCAAACCGTCATCCCGGCATTCGCGCGGCGCTATGTTACCACACCGATACGGCAGCACTCGCCCGGCAGCACAATGACGCGAACATCATGTGTCTCGGTGGCAGAAAGACAAGCCCTGAACTGGCAAAGAGCATGGTGAAGGTCTTTCTGGAAACGGCGTTCGAAGGCGGACGCCATGCACGACGCGTCGGGAAACTGGGCTGACATTAAGATACGCATTCCGGCAGGCGTCCGGGATGCGAAAACAGGAGCGATAGCGACAAAATGTCTATGGAAAATGCAGCGAAAATGTCTCATGCCGGGTTCTTCAGCGCGTCCCTCGCGGAGACCGACCCGGAGCTGAATAAAGCGATCCGCGGCGAGCTCTCCCGACAGCAGGATCAGATCGAATTGATCGCCTCGGAGAATATCGTGTCCCGGGCGGTGCTCGAGGCATCGGGCTCGGTACTGACCAACAAATACGCGGAGGGATATCCGGGGCGCCGGTATTACGGCGGCTGCGAATTCGTCGATGTTGCGGAAGAGCTGGCGATCGCGCGGGCAAAACAGCTCTTCGGTTGCGGCTTTGCCAATGTTCAGCCCCATTCGGGCGCCCAGGCAAACGGAGCAGTTTATTTTGCGCTGCTGCAGCCGGGGGATACGATTCTCGGCATGTCGCTTGCAGCCGGCGGACATCTGACCCACGGCGCCGCCCCCAACATGTCGGGCAAATGGCTGAATCCGGTTCAGTACGGTGTCCGCAAGGAAGATGCGCTTGTCGATTTTGACGAGGTCGAGCGTCTTGCCAGAGAGCACAAGCCGAAGATCATCGTGGCGGGCGGCTCCGCTTATCCACGGCGGATCGATTTCGAACGCTTCCGCGCTATCGCGGACTCGGTGGATGCGTTGCTGATGGTCGATATGGCGCACTTCGCCGGTCTCGTTGCCGGCGGTGTGCACCCCAGTCCGTTCCCGCACGCTCATATAGCGACGACAACGACCCATAAGACATTGCGCGGCCCGCGTGGTGGCATGATCCTGACCAACGACGAAGCGATTGCGAAGAAAGTGAACTCGGCGATTTTCCCCGGAACCCAGGGCGGACCGCTCATGCACGTTATCGCCGCCAAGGCTGCTGCTTTTGGCGAAGCGCTTCGTCCTGAATTCAAGGGGTATTCCGCGGCGGTCGTAGAGAATGCACAGGCCCTCGCAGCGACCCTCGTGGAAGGCGGGCTCGACATTGTTTCCGGCGGCACGGACACGCACCTGCTGCTGGTTGACCTCCGTCCGAAAGGGTTGACCGGCAAGGTCGCCGAGGCGAGCCTTGAGGCGGCCGGGATGACATGCAACAAGAACGGTATCCCCTTCGATCCCGAAAAGCCGACGATTACGTCCGGTGTACGGCTGGGCTCGCCGGCGGCGACGACCCGCGGATTCGGGGTTGCCGAATTCCGGCAGGTCGGCGAAATGATCGTCGAGGTGCTGGATGGCCTGGCATCGGGATCGAACGATAACTCTGAGGTAGAAGCGGGTGTCCGGAAACGCGTTGGCGAACTCTGCGCGCGCTTTCCGATCTATCCGGGCTACTGACCGGGCGGGGGGAGAAGGCTTATGAAATGTCCATTTTGCGGATCCGACGACACCCAGGTGAAGGATTCCCGGCCGACCGAGGATAATACCGCGATCCGCCGACGCCGGTCGTGCACGTCCTGCGGCGCGCGATTCACGACCTTCGAACGCGTTCAGCTTCGGGAGCTTACCGTGCTGAAATCCGGCGGCCGGCGCGAACCGCTGGATCGCGACAAGCTTTCGAGATCGATGAGCATTGCGCTGCGCAAGCGGGCAGTGGAACCGGAGCGGGTGGAACGCGCGATCACCGGTATTATTCGCCGGATCGAGAGCTCCGGCCAGACGGAGGTGACATCCGACCAGGTCGGCGAACTGGTGATGGATGCGCTGTCACAGCTGGACAAGGTCGGCTATATCAGGTTCGCCTCCGTCTACCGGAACTTCCGCGAAGCACAGGATTTCGAGAACTTCGTCGGTACCATGAATGCAGATGACGAGGACGAGGTTGAATGACGACCATTTCATGCGGATCGCGATCGGGCTTGCCCGGCGCGGTCACGGGAATGTCGCGCCGAACCCGTCGGTCGGCTGCTTGATCGTCAATGACGGCAGTATCGTCGGCAGGGGATGGACCCAGCCCGGCGGCAGGCCTCATGCAGAGAAACAGGCTTTGGGGCGAGCCGGCAGCGCCGCCAGCGGCGCCACGGCGTACGTGACGCTGGAGCCATGCGCTCATCACGGACAGACACCGCCCTGCGCCCAGGCGCTGATCGATGCAGGCATAACCCGCGTGGTAATCGGTACCGGCGATCCCGACCCCCGGGTCAGGGGTGGCGGCGTATCGATGCTTCGGGCGGCGGGGCTCGAGGTAATGGAAAACGTCCGGGCGGACGAGGCACGCGAGGTTGCCATCGGTTTCCTGATGCGTGTCGAAAACAACCGCCCGCTGGTCACGGTAAAACTCGCCACCACGCTTGACGGCCGGATCGCGACCGCGGGCGGCGACAGCAAGTGGATCACGGGCCCGGTGTCGCGGGCGATGGGGCACGGGCTCCGTGCCCGGAACGATGCGATCCTGGTGGGAGCCAGAACCGCATTGCTCGACAACCCGTCGCTAACATGCCGGCTTCCCGGTCTGGCAGGAGCGTCACCGGTGCGGGTCGTTGTCGATGCCCGGCTCACGTTGCCGCTTACCCATAGCCTTGTTGCGACGGCCGACGAAACGCCGACCTGGATACTCACCCGGGCGGACGGAGATGCCGCCCGGCGCGAGGCATTCGCGACTGTTGGAGTGCGGCTTGTCGATATCGTGCCGGATGGCGATGGCAATGTCGACCTGACCGGCGCGATGCGTGTTTTGGCGGATCTGGGTATTACCCGCCTGATGGTCGAGGGAGGCGGGCGCATCATTGCCGGTCTTCTCGCGGCGGGTCTTGTCGACCGTCTGGTCTGGTTCCGGGCGGCGAAATTGATCGGCGGCGACGGGGTTCCGGCGATCGCCGCCTTCGGTGTTCAGGCGCTTGACGGCGCCCCCAACTTCGTCAAAGTATCGTCGCGCCCGGCCGGAGCCGATATCGTCGAAACCAATATGCGCGCCCACTGAAGGAAAGTCATGTTCACTGGCATTATTACCGACCTCGGAAAAATCCGGGCGATTGAAAAACGCGGCGACACGCGGATAGAGATCGAAACCTCCTATGATACGGACGACATCGATATCGGCGCCTCCATTGCGTGTTCCGGTCCCTGTCTCACCGTGATCGAGAAAGGCAGGGGCTGGTTCGCTATCGAGGCATCTGCGGAGACGCTCGATAAAACCGCTCTTGGCGACTGGGCAGTCGGCACGACCGTAAATCTGGAACGCGCCATGCGGATCGGTGATGAGCTCGGGGGACATATCGTCTCGGGTCATGTCGATGCCGTTGCGCGTATCGTGGACATGCAGCCCGAGGGCGACAGCGTCAGGTTTACGTTCGAAGCGCCGCAGGCCTTCGCCAAATATATCGCGCCCAAGGGATCGGTTTGCCTTGACGGGGTCTCCCTGACCGTGAATGAGGTCCAGGGCAACCGGTTCGGCGTAAACATTATCAGTCATACTCAGGGTGAGACGACCTTCGGCAGCCGCCAGGTTGGCGACAGGATCAACATGGAAATAGATACGATTGCACGCTACGTTGCGCGCATTCTCGGAAAGGACTGATTTAGTGGCGGATAACAAGTTGACGGTTATAGGCAAGGACGCGGTCGCGGAAGCGGCGCAGGAAGACCTCTCGGAATTCTTGTCGCCGATATCTGAGGTCATCGAGGATATCCGAAACGGCAAGATGGTCGTGGTGGTCGATGACGAGGATCGCGAAAACGAGGGTGATCTTATCGTCGCGGGTCAGATGGCGACCCCCGATGCGATTAACTTCATGGCCAAATACGGTCGCGGTCTGATCTGTCTCGCGATGACGGGAGAACGTGTCGACCAGCTCGGTCTGTCATTGATGTCGAGCGATAACCGGTCCCAGTTCGAGACTGCGTTCACCACCTCTATCGAGGCGCGCGACGGCGTTACCACGGGTATCTCGGCCTCCGACCGGGCGCGCACGATCGCAGTAGCGATCGACCCGGCAAAAGGCCGCGACGATATCGTGACGCCGGGCCATGTTTTCCCGCTCCGTGCACAGCCCGGTGGAACCCTTGTGCGGACCGGACATACGGAAGCCGCCGTCGATCTCGCCAGACTGGCCGGATTGAATCCGTCCGGCGTTATCTGCGAGATCATGAACGAAGACGGCACGATGGCGCGTCTTCCCGATCTCGTGAAATTTGCCCAGTTCCATAATCTCAAGGTCGCGACCATCGCCGATCTGATCGCCTATCGTCTGCGCAACGACTCGATCGTGGAACGTTCCATGACGACCCGCATCACGCGCGATAAAGGCGGCGATTTCAAGCTGATTGTCTACCGGAACCGTGTTTCGGACGCAGAACATCTCGCGCTTGTAAAAGGCGACATTTCCGGCGACGAGCCGGTTCTGGTCCGTATGCATGCCGTCAATATTCTGGACGACATGATCCACGATACGACGAACAGCCGTGAGTCCGAACTGGAAGGTGCGATACAGGAAATCGGCGCTGAAGGGCGGGGCGTAATGGTGATTATTCGTGAACCCTGGGCGGAGAAATTGTCCAATCAGGTGCGGGCACGACACAATTCACCAACGGACCCGGCGGCCGCATCCTCGGAGGTGGCCGTGGCCGCCGATGACGGGCGCGAAACCGCTTCCCCGGCTTTGCGCGACTTCGGCGTCGGCGCGCAAATTCTGGCGGATCTCGGGCTGAAAGAAATCGTTCTGCTGACCAATCGCGCCCGGCTGATCAAGGGCATCGAGGGCTTTGGTCTTACGGTCGCTGGCCACAGACCTATCAAGAAGGTAGAGGTATAAGAGGCCATGACTGACACACCGCACATTATGATCGTTGAATCTCCTTACTATAAGGAGATCGCCGACAAGATGATCGAGAGCGTTCTTATCGAGCTGAAGGCAGTCGGAGCAACCTACGAACGTTTCGAGGTTCCGGGCAGTTTCGAACTCCCGGGCGCCATTCGCATGGCAATCGAATCCTATAAATACCCCTCCGACCGCAAGCGCTTCGACGGCTATATCGCGCTCGGCTGCGTGATCCGCGGGGAAACATCGCATTACGACTATGTCTGCAACGAAAGCGCCCGCGGCCTCAACGATCTCGTGCTGAAATACGGCATCGCGCTAGGTTACGGCGTGCTGACAACCGAGACCGGCGATCAGGCGCTGAAGCGGGCAAGTCGCGAACACCATGACCGGGGCGGCGCTGCGGCCCGGGCCTGTCTTGCGATGATTGATCTCAAACGCAAGTTCAACCTGTATCCGCGATGACTGATACCGCCGCTCGGGCGCCAAAAAAGTCCAATGGCGGCGGCACTGCGCGGAGAAGCGCTGCCCGGCTCGCGGCGGTTCAGGCGCTCTATCAGATAGATCATTCCGGCACGCCCGGCGATCAGGTGCTGGAGGAGTTTCTGCGTTTCCGGCTCGGAGAGAGCTTCGATACCGAACAGGATGTCGCACCCCATAAGAACCTGTTTTCCGAAATCGTTCAGGGTGTCGGCGCGAACGGCTCTGGCATCGACGACGTCATTTCGGCGGCGCTGTCCAACAAATGGACCTTTGGCCGGGTTGAGATCATTCTGCGCGCTATCCTCCGCGCCGGGGTCTATGAACTTCAGTCGCGCAAAGATACCCCGGCCCGCGTGATTATCACCGAATATGTCGATATCGCCCATGCCTTCTACGATGGCCAGGAGCCGGGCATGGTGAATGGCATGCTCGACAGAATTTCACGTACCCTCCGACCGGGGGAGTTCGGCGACGGAAATCCGGCCGGCGCTGCGTCGGAAAATGGCGAGGCAGCGGATGAAGCAGCCGAAGACATCGAACCAGGAGATACGGCGGGTGGCGCCTGATCCCGCAAAGCGGGGCGAATTCGATCTGATCGCGGACCTGTTCGCTCCCTTGACCGACGGCGACGAGCGGGCGCTTGGCCTGCTGGACGACGCGGCCGTTCTTCCACAAATAACCGGCATCGAAACCGTCGTGACTACAGACACGCTTGTCGCCGGGGTTCATTTTCTCATGGCAGAGGCGCCGGACGTCATCGCCCGAAGGTTGCTGCGGGTGAACCTGTCGGACATTGCGGCGATGGGCGCGCAGCCATCCGGCTATTTTCTCAATCTGTCGCTACCGGCTGATATCGGCAATGACTGGCTGGTGGAATTTGTGTCCGGCCTCGCCGCCGATCAGCAACAATTCGGGTTCAGCCTGCTGGGCGGCGATACGACGCGCACGCCGGGTCCACTCGTGCTTTCGGTCAACATGCTGGGGGAGGTGCCGGCAGGCTCAGCCATCCGCCGGAGCTTGGCAAAGGCGGGAGATGTAATATTCGTCTCTGGCACAATCGGCGATGCGGGATTAGGCCTCGCGCGGCTGCGCGACGGGGCAGGGGGGGAAGACCCGTTGATCCGGCGTTATCAGCTCCCGGAACCGCGTGTATCGCTTGGCAACGCCCTGCGCGGTATCGCAAGCGCCATGGCGGATGTTTCCGACGGGCTTCTTGCCGATCTAGGGCATATCTGTGAAGCATCCGCCCTGGGGGCGACGGTGGACGCTGCGGCTGTGCCCCTGTCGGAGGCGGCCAGCTCTGTGACCGGCCCCGGCGATGCCGATATTCTGGCGCTGCTGACCTCGGGCGACGACTATGAACTGGTTTTCACCGTCCCGCCGGACCGTATCGACGATGTGCATATGGCGTCGTCGGCGACCGACACGCCTGTCACGGAGATCGGGCGGATGGGGGGCGCGCGCCCGAAAGTGAACGTTAAAAGCGCCGACGGGCGCGATATCAGTCCCGAAAGGACAGGTTACCGGCATTTCTGACGACGATTAACTGTCTGTTTCCGTTCCCCGGCCATACTTGCCGCTATGAAATTGGAGCGGGTTTGATGTTTGGATCGGTCGGGAAATTAATTTGTACCGTTGCGGTATGCGTCGTCCTTGCCGCGTCAGGCGGGGCAGCGAATGCGGGGGCGAAAGGCAGCAAAGCGCGCCTGTCGGCGAATCAGTTCGTCACCCTGATGCCCTTCAATATCCCGATGATGCCGGTCAAAGAGGAAAAGCGGCAGTTTACCCTGGTCGTGGCGCTTGAACTCGAGGACGAGGACGAACGCGACTATGTCCGAAGCCGCCTCCCGGTCATCCGCAGCAAAACCTACGATATGCTGTTCAGGCTTATCGCCTATCGCAGGCAGGAGCCGCTGATTCCGAGCACGGCGCTGATCAAGGCAAAGATCATGGATATCGCGACCCACGCCGTCGGGCCGAACAAGGTCGCGTCGATTATCGTGCAGCAGGTCTATCACGGCCGTACCCCCTGAATCGCTACCCAGCTCTGCAAATATTGGATTTGAGCGTCGCGCCATCTGGCGTATGTTCCGCACATGACAACCTTATCCGTCCGCAGGAACGTATTCCTGCTCGCGTCCTGTCAGGCTTTGTTCATGACAGCGTCGTCAGCGATCATCTCCACCGCTCCGCTCGTCGGGGGCCTCCTGCTGGGGGCTGACAAGGCATTGGCGACCTTGCCGCTCGCGCTGCAGTTCGTCGCGATGGCGGTTACGACAATTCCGGCATCTCTCTATATGGGACGGTTCGGGCGGAAGGTCGGATTTGTTACCGGTGCGATGATCGGGGTGTGTGGCGGAGTGCTGGGCGCCTACGCCATCACCGAGGGTAATTTTGTACTGTTCTGCATCGCGTCGTTGTTCACCGGAAGCTTCAACGGGTTTTGTCATTATTTTCGCTTCGCCGCGGCGGATGTGTCCACGGACGCGTTCCGCAGCAAGGCGATTTCCTATGTACTGGCGGGCAGTGTCTTCGCGGCCCTGCTGGGCCCGACGCTTGCACGCAACACGTATGATATTCTCCCCGTCAGCTATGCCGGTGTCTATCTGGCGCTGATTGGCGTGTATCTGCTGGTTGCAACCATCATCAGCTTTGTCGATATACCGCGACCGACGGCGGAGCAGCGCAAGGCTGCGGGCGGGCGGCCGCTTGCCGAGATCGCGCGGCAGCCCAAGTTCATCATCGCGGTCTGCGCGGCGACCTTCGGCTATCTCGTCATGTCATTCCTGATGACGGTGACGCCGATCGCGATGGGCGTCTGCGGATTCACGTTTTCGGACTCATCCTACGTTATCCAGGCGCATGTTCTCGGCATGTATGCGCCGGCATTCTTTACCGGCCACCTGATCAACAGGTTCGGCGTGAACAATATCCTGATCGCCGGGTCCGTGCTCTGCGGCGCCAGTATCGTCATTCATCTTTCCGGGATCGGGTACCTGAACTTCCTGTCGGGCCTTGTCCTCGTCGGGATCGGATGGAACTTCCTGTTCACCGGCGGTACCACGCTGCTGACCCAGACCTATACGCCTGCAGAAAAAGCCAAGGTACAGGGCCTGAACGATTTCTTCATCTGGGGAACGATTTCCGTCGGTGCGGTCACATCGGGTGCGGTTCAGCATTCTGCGGGCTGGTCTACGGTGAACCTTGTCATGGCGCCGCTGGTTGTGATCGTCTTCGCGACAACCCTCTGGTTGCGTTACAGCGGCAAACGAACACCCTCTGAACAATCTTCGGCCTGATGCCCTGAGAAACTGTCTGCGATTTTGAAATCTGCGACGAAAACTGCGGGGAAATCTCCAAGGAAATCCGGGGGTTGAAACGCCGCGCAGAAGTCGCGAAGCGCGGTGTCATGGTATTGCCTTGAATCTGCGCTTCTGTCATGTTCCACGCGCTTTTGCGGGCCTGATGGCCCGGCATTCAATCTTTGTCCCGGGGGCAACGTCCCAGGCAAAACAAAAATAGGGAAGTTATAAAATGTCTACAGCTTATTGGGTCGTGATCGCGTGTGGCGGTCTTGCGATCCTGTACGGCCTTTATGCCAGTCGCTCGGTTCTGGGCGCTTCGGCAGGCAACGAGAAAATGCAGGAAATCGCGGGCGCGATTCAGGAAGGCGCTGCGGCCTACCTGAACCGTCAGTATATGACCATCGGGATGGTCGGCGTTGTTGTCGGCATCGTGATCTGGGCGCTTCTGGGCGTGCTTCCTGCAGTCGGTTTCGTAATCGGTGCGGTGCTTTCGGGCGCGGCCGGTTACATCGGCATGTATATCTCTGTCCGCGCGAACGTGCGAACGGCAGATGCCGCCCGGACCGGCGGCCTGCAGCCGGCGCTGACTGTCGCATTCAAGTCGGGCGCCGTCACCGGTATGCTGGTGGTCGGCCTCGGATTGCTCGGGGTCGCGGGCTATTACATTGTGCTTCGTGGCATTTATAACCCTGCCGAAGCGTCGGGCTTGCGCCATATTCTTGAAGCGCTTGTCGCGCTCGGCTTCGGTGCATCGCTGATTTCGATCTTTGCCCGCCTTGGCGGCGGTATCTTCACCAAGGGTGCGGATGTCGGCGCTGACGTGGTCGGCAAGATCGAAGCCGGCATCCCGGAAGACGACCCCCGGAATGCGGCCGTGATCGCCGATAACGTTGGCGACAATGTCGGCGACTGTGCCGGCATGGCGGCCGACCTTTTCGAGACCTATGCGGTGACCATCGTTGCGACGATGCTGGTCGGTGCGGTCTTCTTTTCCGGCGCCGTACAGGAAACAATGCTGCTTCTGCCGCTGTTGATCGGCGGTGTTTGCATCATCGGGTCGGTGTTCGGAACTTTCTTCGTCCGGCTCGGCAGCAGCAACAATGTCATGGGTGCTCTCTATAAGGGCTTCATTGCATCGGCGATTGCGTCCGCGATTCTGATCGCCGGCGCGGTCTATGTGCTCTTCGGCAGCTTCTCGGCCGAGATTGCCATGACCAACGGCTCGATCCAGGCACGTCATCTGCTGTATTGCGGCATTGTCGGTCTGGTCGTGACGGGGCTGATCATCTGGATTACCGAGTACTACACCGGTACCCAGTACCGGCCGGTCAAGAGCGTGGCAAAGGCGTCCGAAACCGGACATGCGACCAACGTTATCCAGGGCCTTGCGGTCTCCATGGAAGCGACGGCGCTGCCTGTGATCGTGATCTCCGGGGGCATTCTGGTTGCTTATTTCGCAGCCGGTCTGTACGGCGTTGCCATCGCGGCAACCACGATGCTGGCGCTCGCCGGC
Organism: Rhodospirillaceae bacterium; assembly: GCA_038120765.1. Lineage (GTDB taxonomy): Bacteria > Pseudomonadota > Alphaproteobacteria > MPNO01 > UBA830 > CAXBCP01. The sequence goes on along the minus strand of JAYOMI010000053.1, from coordinate 654 downwards.
ATGGTCGTGGCGCTCGATGCTTATGGCCCCGTCACCGACAATGCCGGCGGCATTGCCGAGATGGCGGAACTGCCCGAGGAAGTCCGCAACTATACGGATGCGCTCGATGCGGTCGGCAACACCACAAAGGCTGTCACCAAGGGGTATGCGATCGGTTCGGCGGCGCTGGCGGCACTGGTGCTGTTTGCGGCGTTTACGGAGGACATGAAATTCTATGTCCCTGAGGTCGCATCCAGCGTGTCGTTCAGCCTGCAGTCTCCCTACGTGGTCATCGGACTGTTCATCGGCGGCATGCTGCCGTACCTGTTCGGCTCGCTGAGCATGATGGCGGTCGGTCGGTGTGCCGCGGCGGTCGTCGTCGAGGTGCGTCGTCAGTTCAAGGAGATCCCGGGCATAATGGAAGGGACGGCGCGTCCGGAATACGGTCGTGCTGTTGACCTGCTGACCAAGGCGGCGATCCGGGAAATGATCGTACCGTCTCTGCTGCCGGTGCTTGCGCCGATAGTGGTCTATTTCGTGATCAACTGGATCGGTGGTCAGGCGGCTGCCCTGACGACGCTTGGCGCGCTGATGCTCGGCACGATCGTGACCGGTTTGTTCGTCGCCCTGTCCATGACGGCAGGCGGCGGTGCGTGGGACAATGCCAAGAAATAT